>PMWT01000142.1 GCA_003166025.1 Acidimicrobiaceae bacterium
GCCATCACCGACGTACCCGCCGACGCCTGGCAGGCCCCGGTCACCCAGGACCTCGAAGAACGGGCCGAGGCCGGGGTGGCAGAGATCACGGGTTACCTGGACCTTTCCGCCTGGCCGGAAGGCACCAGGGCCATCTCTCGGCGCGAAGAGCCCCACGTCGGTGCCAACTTCAACCTCTTCGACCCCGACGGTTGGCGCCACCAGTGCTTCATCACCAACTCGGCTGACCCTGACATCATCTACCTGGAAGCCCGCCACCGCGGCCACGCCCATGTCGAGGACCACATAAAGGACGCCAAGGCGACCGGGCTGCTGCGTTTTCCCGGCCACAGTTTTGCCTCCAACTTTGCCTGGCTGCTCGTGGTACTGATGGCCCAGGACCTCGGTGCCTGGGCACAGGGCCTGTGCTTCGAGGGCGACCTCGCCACCTGCCTGCCCAAGCGCCTCCGTTACTGCGCCTGGCATACCGCCGGGCGCCTCGTGCGTACCGGCCGGCGCCTCTTCTTGCGCCTCGCCGCCGGGCCGTGGGCAAAAGAGCTCGCCCAGGCGTTCGAGCGCCTCGCTGGCCTGTCGTTCGCCACGACCTGAACTGCCCGAGCCACTTCGACTATCACCGTTTCGCCCCACGTCCTGCTCCGACGCGCCCGCGTACCGGCTTTCCGCGTCTCCACAGCCCACGAAGGGCCGATCGCGGCCTCCCGAGGCGGTCGAAAGACCTACCCGTCAACCCCGGCAGCCATTTCCCAGCTCCGACCGAGCTATTTCTTGGCCTTTGGCACCCTTGCGGGCTACCGACGAATAATCGAGGCTAAGCACTGGTTCATCTTGGGTCTCCCCGGTCAGCAGGCGGCTAGACCCGCGCAAAACCTGCTTAGGAGGCCGGCGATGAACCTGGGGGCCCAACCCGCCGAAGCAGTGGCCGCAAGGCTGAAGTCCCGGCCAAGACGGTCCCGTGTCGTCGGCACCGCCGCCGTTACGGTCGCCATGGCAAGCATGGGCCTCGTCGGCTCAGCTGCGGCTAACGCGGCCCCTGGTCAGTTAGCCTCGGCTTTTCGCGGTTTCACGCCATCTGAGCTGGGAGGATCCACCAAAGTGGCCATCCTGTAAGGGAAAATGGTGTTTGTCGAAGACCCCGCATCGGTGCCGAGTGTTGGTTCCACGGGATCTCTCAATCCTCAGTGACCAACAACAGCCTCGCCTGCCGGTCGGGCACTGTGGGCAGCGGGGTGCTCGGCCCTCTGACCGTCTTGGAGCATGTCAGTGCCGTGACCTGCCAGGGCTCGCAGTGCTCGTTCGTCGAGCCGGCGCCCGAGCGGTTCCTGCTTGCCACCGGGGTCGAGTACTCGCCGTTCGGGGGATGGTCGCTACCGATCAGGCTGTCAGTTGAAGTCACCCTGAGCCAGGGCCTCGTTGTCGCTGAGAACATGACAGTAGTCCAGACCGCCAAAGCCGGCGGTACCGATGCCCTGTCGACCGGACGGATCATCTTCGGGTTCAACCACATCGGCTCGGCGCCGCCAGTCGATCACCCGACTGGCCCGCCCGATGCCACGCTGCCGGGCAGTACCCCCTCCCCGGTGACGGCCACCACCAGCACGACGGTGCCAATCACCCCACCCACGACCTTTACACCACCCACCACCGCGCCGGCCGGACCGCCCATGCTTGCCTCGGCGTGGGCCATCAAAGTCGCCAAAGCCCTTGTCCTCAATGGCACTGACCTGCCCAGCGCTTGGAGCTCAGACCATCAGCAGGGCGAATGCATTGACAGCACGGGCAACACGCAGGTCGGCGCCATCTCCTGCGCCAACCAGTCGTTCCCAGGCCAGCAGGCGACCGACGACCGCTTTGCTCGTTGTCTAGGGGTCCCCGTTTCGCAAGTGGCCATGTTGTCGGGGAACGACGAGCCGGGCGAGCCATTCTCTTACTCGTCTTCGACCTACACCGCCCCCGGCGGGTCGGAGGCCAAGATAAACGACAGCCCGCCAACCGCCCAGTCGCTGCTGACCATCGAAAAGTCCGCGTCGGTCCAAAAGGCCGACCTGGCAGCCTTCTCCCGAGCTTCGTTCCAAGCCTGCTGGAAGGTCGAAGAGTCCGGGGGAGGCCTAGCCATAGTCAACCTGCTCAGCGCTACCTTCCACGCCGCGGTGTCCGTCAGCTTTTCGCGAGCCCAAGGGTTGCCGGCTGTGGCCGGCGTGCGCGTGGTTGGGTACCAAGTCAACGTGGCGTTCAAGTCGGCTAAGGCGAGCGGGATCTTCCAGGGGTTGCAGGTGATAATTGGCGACGGGCAGATCGAGGAGGTGGCCGAGCTTGGAGGGAGCGGCGCTTACCCGTTCGCGCCAGCTCTGGCTGATCAGGTCGTCCTGCGCTTTGAAAAGCGACTGGCGGCACTCGTCTCCGGCTGAGAACGCAGAGGGCTCAGTTGGCGACCACCCGGTCGTCGGCTCGCTGGCCATCTCCCGCAGGTTCTGGTGGCCACCCGAGCACCAGCGTCCACAGAGCTACCAGGGACGCCGACGGTGGCGGATCCTCATCACTCTCCCCAAGGTTCCTCGACGGGTCTAGCAGCGGCCTGGGGGTAGTGGCAGGATCTCGGAATGATCCTTGAGCACGCCGTTCTCGCCGTCGTTCCCGGTCAGGAATCTACTTTCGAGGCAGCCTTCACCGAGGCAAAGTCAATCATCGCGAGTATGCAGGGCTTCGAGGGGCTGACCCTCTCTCGGTGCATCGAGCGGCCTGGCACCTACCTGCTGCTAGTGAAGTGGCACCAGCTCAGCGACCACACCGAGGGCTTTCGGAAGTCTAATGAATACCAACGCTGGCGCCAGCTACTCCACCACTTCTACGATCCCTTCCCGGATGTCGAGCACTATGAGCAGCTGCTCACAGCCTGAGCATTTCGGTGGGGCCAATCTGTTCCGGACTCAGGAGCATCAGAATCAGCGCCCGTGGGATACGCAGACGCTAGAGCGACGGCGCACGGAGTCGGTGTTCGGCGTTGCGCCACACTCCTCGGGGTATGCCCGCGCTTGGTGAAGAAGTGGAGGCAGAGCCGACGATTTCCGGGTGCTGCTGGAGGAGATGGAGATGGGGCACCTAGTGCCTGGCAAGCCCCCTTCCACCGGGAGGCTAGAGCTGGAGGGGCAGGCACTGGACGGTGTATGGAGGGGGGAGGGCCGGGCAGGGGCGGGGGGCTCGGCCGGCGCGCAGGCAGAGAGAGAGTGCCGTCCAGGAGGCCCTTTGTCCCTGGTTGGCTGAACGGGCGAGGAACCAGTGTGGTGGTCACAGGCGGTCTAGCCCGGCCGAGCTGTCGCCCCGCAAGGAGTCGCCGCTAAGGACTACAACGCCGAGATACCCTCGACGCGGTCTAAAGCTTGATGCCAAGGCATCCTCACTACTGGCAGATAGCGGCACCTTGCGCGCCGGTCAGCGCCGAGCACCGCCAACCTCGTGTGGTGCCGCCTGGCTGGGTCGCTCCGGTCGCAATGACCACGTAGTCGTACCAGCCGATATAGGTGGGGTGGTTCGTCTTGGCAGTGCTGGTCGACTTGAAATGGAACGTGACATGAAAATCGATGGTATCGGTGGACTGGTAGGCGGCTTTCCATGTCGCCTCACCGGTAGCGGGCGAGAACGTTCCGTGGATCGCCTCACCCTGGGGTCCTCCGAAGGTCCCGGTGATTGCCGACGAGCCGGGCCTGTTCACTATGAAAAACGTCCAAGTCGCGCTGCTTTTGGAGCCAGCCCCGACCCATCCGTACCAAACACCGCTGACGCTCGGGACAGTAGCCGCGTCCGTCGTGCCGATCGCGGCTAACGACGAAACGGTCAAGATTCCCAAGCTGATGACGCAGTCCAGCAGGCGTCGCGTTTTCATGAGTCGTCCTCCAAACGTGCTGGTCGGATTATGGCACACCTAACGTACTAGCGCTGTGGGCAGGCTGAGCTCCGGGAATGGTCCTGGAGGCCTTGGTTAGGCAGATCGATGCTGTTGACCCATTCCGGGCGGACGGGAGGCCGGTCAAACCCCAGATTGTTTTCTGGCACGCCACCGTTGCGGGTTGTTCAACAGCCTCCTAGCCCGCCGAACGGCATAAGGGCGCCCGCTTTGCCCAATTGATCTCCCGGCCTGGGTTCGGCCGGCCGAATTACAGCCTTTCGGCTCTATAGAAGGCGGCCGCAAGGTGACGAAATCAAGACATCGTGGGTTGCTCGCGCGTCCGTGCCGCCGCTAATCGGCTGGGTACCTCCTGGTTACTTATCGTCCTCGGTGTAGTGGTCCTCGGCACCGCGGGAGCGGGAGCGTTGGTGGGCCTTGTTTCCCAGGCCCACAACCAAGCAGTGTCAGGCGCGTTGGCCGAGGCGAGGGTATTCGCCCGGCTCACGGTGGAGCGCGACGTAACCTCCAGCGCCATGGCCTCGCCTCTCACCTCGGCGGAGACGAATGACCTCCAAGGCGACTTCAGCCAACTGAGTACGTCCAGAGAACTCGTGGGCCTGGAGGTCTGGCGCCCCGACGGGTCCGTACTGTACAGCTCGGGCGTCGACCAGTACGCGCTGGTCAGCGGCCAAGAGCTGGCCTCGGCCGCCGCTGGGCGCGCCGTGGTCCGTTTCGAGAACGAGCCCTCTGCTCGGACCGGGGCGCCAACCGCGGTCGTCGAGGTGCTGGTCCCCATGCCGAGCGTGGCTTACAGCCAGGGCCGGTTCGTAGCGGGGGAGCTGATCCCTTCCGGCCCGGTTGTAGACAGTGCTTCTTGGGCCAACGACCGCCTCGCTCTCGCCACTCTGGTCGGCATCGTCCTGGCTGTGTTGTGGCTGTGGGGCTTGCGCCGCCGCCTGCGCGCCCAGGCGTACCAGGCTTGGCACGACCACCTAACCGGCTTGGGCAACCGGGCGCTGCTGGACAGCGCCGCTGGCCGCGCCCTAGCCGACGACGCGGAGGCATGTTTGGTCCTCATGGACCTGGACGGCTTCAAGAGGGTGAACGACACTCTAGGCCATGCCGCGGGCGACGAGCTGCTCGGCCAGCTGGCCCTGCGGCTGCGGTCGAGCACGCGCCCAGGTGACGCCCTCGTCCGCCTCGGCGGTGATGAGTTCGCCGTACTGATGCCCGGCATCGGGGCCGAGGCGGCTCAGGCAGCGGGAGAACGGCTCCTCCAGGCGGCGAGCGGCCAGTTCGTCGTGCGAGGCGTCCTGGTCGACACCGAGGCGAGCATCGGCGTAGCCGTAGCTCCGGGCGACGGCAAGGGCCTGGGCCAGCTCCTCCAAGCCGCTGACATCGCCATGTACCAGGCCAAGAGGGGGAAGCTCGGAGTCTGCACCTTTTCCAGAGCCTCCTCTGACGTTGATGCCGGCGACCTGGAGCTGCTCGCGCAGCTACGGACTGCCATCGGTGCCGGCCAGCTCAGGTTGCACTACCAACCTGCTGTCGCCCTGCACCCCCGCGCCACGCAGCTCGTTGAAGCGCTGGTCCGGTGGGAACACCCCAAACGAGGTCTGCTCGGGCCGGGCCTGTTCATCCCCTTGGCTGAGGACACTGCCCTTATACATCCTCTTACCGCTTGGGTCTTGGACGAAGCTGTCCGCCAATGTGCTGCTTGGCGCCTGGACGGCCTATCTGTCGCCGTCGCAGTGAACATTTCGCCCCGCTCGCTCACCCGACCAGGCCTGGTCGAGCTGGTGATCGAGACCCTTGCCCGGCACCGGCTCCCAGCCTCAGCGCTCCATCTGGAGGTTACTGAGTCCGCCATCATCGCCCGCCCCGAACTGGCGCGCCAAGTCCTGCACCAACTTCGGGCCCGAGGCATATCCATTGCCATTGACGACTTCGGTACCGGCTACACCTCACTTGTCCATCTAAAGACGCTCCCTGTGGAGGTCCTCAAGATCGACCGGGTGTTCGTGAGCCATTTGGTAGATGGGTGCGCCGAACGGGCCATTGTCTCGTCCATAATCGAGCTCGGCCACGGCCTGGGGATGGAATTGGTCGCCGAGGGTGTGGAAGACGAGGCGACCCTGGAGCTGCTGCGTGCCCTTGGGTGCGATACTGCTCAAGGCTTTCACATCAGCCGGCCAATGAAGAGCGACGACGCCGGGCGTTGGCTGTCACGCCGAGCTGATGGCCTTGACTTCGCCAGCACCGGCCCAGCGCTGCGGGCTTCGTGACCCGAGAGCGGCTAGGCGGCTCAAGGTCGGTCGGCAGGTTTTCTTGTCTGAACAGGCCATCGAACATACCGGGGCTGCTAGCGAGGTGGGCGGTCCCCGACAACCTGAGGGTGCCGTCAGATCAAGGGCGGCCATCAATCTCAGGAACCCCGTCCAGCCCGTAGGCATCGGAGCCGATCAGCATCGCATGACTAAAGTCCCGCCGACGACCAGCTTGGACGACCTCAGGGCCGAGCCGTTCCTTGCCGCCCTTGTCAGGTCGTCCGATGACGCCATGATCGGCAAGGCACCCGAGGGCCAAGTGGTCCTATGGGGGGGAGCTGCCGAACGGCTCTACGGCTACCAAGCGGCCGAAATGCTCGGACGTGACATGTCTGTCCTCGTCCCCCCGGACCGGCCCTTTGAGATCGCCTACATAATGAGGGAGGTCATGCACGGCCGGACCGTAAGGGGGCTCCAGACCGAGCGCCTCAGGAAGGACGGGGCCTTGGTCCCCGTGTCGGTCACAGTTTCCCCCGTCCTCGACGACGATGGCACGGTGATCGGGGCTTCCACGACCGCCCATGACCTAAGCCAGGAAGTCGAGCACGTAAGGGCCCTGCGCGAAGCCGAAAGAGGGGCGGCCGAGGCACTGAGCACCCTGGAGACCCTTCAGTCGAGTGCCCCCATCGGCCTCGGCTTCGTGGACCGAGAGTTCCGTATGGTCCACCTCAACGAGGCACTGGCGGTGATAAGCGGGTCGGGGGCCAAGGACCAGATAGGCAAGACGGTGGCTGAGATCGTGCCCGATATTTGGCCTCAGGTCGAGGGGGTCTACCGCCATGTCTTGGACAACGACGAGGCCGTCCTCAACATCGCAGTAACCGGAGAGGTTGCGGCAGAGCCCGGACGCCAGCACCACTTGCTGGCGAGCTACTACCCGGTCCATCTGGGTACCGAAGTCATCGGGGTGGGCATCGTGGTGGTCGATGTCACCGAGCAGCGTCAAGCGGACGAGTTCCGTTCGGTGGCCATGAACCAGATGGCTGAGGGCCTGATCGCAACCGATGGCCAAGGCCGGACGACGTACATGAATGGTGCCGTAACGAAGATGCTTGGCTGGACAGAGGCAGACCTGAAGGGCAAACGCCTGCACGACATCATCCACACTCAACGCGAGGACGGGGCACCGATCCTTTCTAAGACAGAGTGCGAACACAACAAGGTCAGGGCCAAGGGTGGGACCTTCCGCGCCAACAATGAAGTGTTCACGTGCAAGAACGGGTCGGTCCTTCCCGTTGCTTATTCTGTGGCGACGACCTTTAGCGGAACAGTTGGTGACGGCGCCGTGATCGTGTTCCGCGATTTTACGGAGGAGAAAGCGGAGCGGCTCCGTGTAAAGCGGGAGCTGGCCGCAGTAACCTGGGTTGGGCGGATCCGCGAGGCCTTGGACGACGACAAGCTCGTACTGTACTCACAGCCCATTGTCCCCCTCAGCGGAGGGCAACCCAGCGAGGAACTTCTCCTCCGCATGCTGGGCCGAGACGGCGAGGTCGTCGCTCCTGGTGCCTTCTTACCCGTGGCGGAAAAGTACGGGCTCATCACCGAGATCGACCAGTGGGTGGTAAAACAGGCCGTCCGTCTTGCCGCCGAGGGGCGCCATGTCAGTGTGAACCTGTCGGCCGAGTCCATCGTCAGCCTGGACCTGGTGGCCGTCATCGACCAGGACATGGCAGAAGCCGGCGCGGACCCGGCCAACCTGGTGTTCGAGATCACCGAGACCGCTCTTATGCGCGATGCTGCCAAGGGCGAGGCCTTCGCTCGGGGCGTCGTCGACCTCGGCTGTGCCGTCGCCCTGGACGACTTCGGCACCGGCTTTGGCACTTTCACCCATGTCAAGAAGTTGCCCATAAAATATTTGAAGATCGACATCGAGTTCGTCCGCGACCTGGTGGGCAGTTCGGCCGACCAGCATGTGGTCAAGGCCATCGTCAACCTCGCCCAGGGGTTCGGCTGCCAGACTGTGGCCGAGGGCGTGGAGGACGCCGAAGTCTTGGCGCGGCTCCAGGATTATGGCGTCGATTTCGCGCAGGGCTACTACTTGGGCCGACCGGTCCCGCTGGAGGACCGCTAGAGCGGTAACGCGGGACAAGCCGAGCTATCCAGGTTGCGGGCGCTCCTTTCTGCCCCACGGGTGCAAGCGAGACACGCAGTTCGTTATGAGGAAGTTGCGAGAGGCACGAGAAGGCGATCAGCGTTGCAAGCTCTGCTAAAGGCTTTTAGTCCTTAGCCTCGGCTTTTCGCGGTTT
>PMWT01000070.1:0-199 GCA_003166025.1 Acidimicrobiaceae bacterium
GCTTCACGCACATCTGCGGGAAGGGCAGGAGCGGCCAGTTCTGGCTCAAGCGCATCACCATCGCCAAACGGATGAAGGCCAAGCTTGTCGAGGTCTATGACCGCCTCAAGCGGGGCCGGCACCGGCCCATCCCCGAGCAAGGACAGTGGCTGGCCAGCGTGCTGCGAGGTCACCTCGCCTACTACGCAGTGCCAGGAAA
>PMWT01000070.1:204-3031 GCA_003166025.1 Acidimicrobiaceae bacterium
CGCAAGGGCGGTCCCTACCGCAACCGGGGCCTTCTATCGCTCCGAGCTGTCTCTCCTTGCATTGCGCATAGACCAGCACCTGGTCCGGTGGGCGATGCAGAAGTACAAACGCTTGAGGAGGGACTACCAGAAGGCGTGGGCATGGCTCAACGCTGTCCGCCAGCGAGAGCCGAAGCTCTTCGTCCATTGGTACCTTCTCCCGTCCGCCAACAACCGGCCTGCAAGAGCCGTATGAGCCGAGAGGCTCACGTACGGTTCCGTGAGAGCCGGAGGGTGGGAGTCCCTCCGGCTACTCGACCAGCACAGTAGTGAAATCTCCTTGAACTAGAAAGGGAAATCCACCACCCGGCCGGCTCCATATGGGAGAATGTAATTGTGGTTGTGGCCGAGGTGCTCCGGGGTGCCGGGATTGGGCCTGTGCGCAAAGGACGGCCTCTCCCGCTCGCCCCGGCCGGCTCGGTGGCGCTGAACCACGGGGCCCACCTCGTGGAGAACGAAGAAGGCGGTGCTGTGTTCCTCTGGGGCATGGCGGCGTGGTGCTGGGAGCCCGGTGACACCGTCGGGCGACGCGTGGCGGCGGTGCAGCTCGTCGAGACCGGGGCCGCCAGTCCGGGCGAGGTGGCGGCCGGCTTCGGGGTCACCTACGAGGCGTTCCGCAAGTGGCACAAGTCCTGGTCCCGCTCCGGTGCCGAGGGCCTGGCGCCAAAGAAGATGGGCCCGAAACGAGCCAGCAAGCTGACCGAGGAGGTGCGGGGGGAGCTCCGGGTGCTGGCGGCCAAGGGGATGGGGCTGCTCGCCATCTCGAGGGAGGTGGGGCTCGACCCCTCCACCGTACGCCGGGGCCTCGGGGGCTGGCCCCCGGCTCGCCCGCCCGCACCAGCGCCCCAGGCCGCCGTCCAGGGCGAACTGTTCCCCCTGGCCCCGCCCCTGGCCCGCACTGAAGAACGCGCCCTGGCCCGCGCCGGGGTGCTCCTCGGCGCCCCGCCGGTAATTACCGAGGGGGCATCGCTGCCTTTTGCCGGGGCGCTGCTCGTCCTGCCCACCCTCGTTGCCACCGGGCTGCTCGACGCCTTCGCCGAGGTCTACGACGCGGCCCGGGCTGCTTTTTACTCTCTGCGGGCACTCGTGCTCACGGTCGTGTTCACTGCTGTTATCGGCGAGCCGCGCGCCGAGGGGCTCGGGCGGCTCTGCCCGGCCGACATAGGGCGGCTCATCGGGCTCGACCGGGCGCCCGAGGTGGGCACGCTGCGCCGCCGCCTGGCCGAGCTGGCCGAGCGGGGCCGCTCGGCCGAGCTGTTGCGCTGCCTGGCAAAAAAGCACCTCGACGCCGTGAGCGCTGGGATGTTCTATATAGACGGCCATGTACGGGCCTATTTCGGCAAGTCCCGCCTACCCAAGGCCCACCTGGCGCGCGCCCGGCTGTCGGCGCCGGGGGAAGTGGACACCTGGGTGTGCGACCGAAAAGGCCAGGGCGTGCTCGTGTGGTCGGCAGCGCCGGGGGCGTCGCTCGCGGGCGAGCTGAAAAGGGCCGTAGAAGAGATAAGGGCCCTGGTCGGGCCCGACGCCCGCCCGACAATAGTTTTCGACCGCGGCGGCTGGTCCCCCAAGCTCTTTGCCGAACTGGTGGCAGCCGGCTTCGACCTGCTCACTTACAAAAAGGGCAAGAGCCGGCCCGAACCCCGCGCCAGCTTTTTAGAGCACGAGCTCGTGGACGACCTCGGCCGGCACCAGTCGTACTGGCTCGCCGACCGCCAGTGCCGCTTCAGTTACAAAGACGCCAAACGTGCTCGCTACTTCGCCGCCCGCCAGGTCACCCGGCTCGACCCCAACAGCGGCCACCAGACCCAGGTGGTCACCACCCGGGCCGACCTGGCGGCCGCCGAGGTAGCGTACTGGTGCTTCTGCCGCTGGCGCCAGGAGAATTTCTTCCGTTACATGCGCCACCACCTCGGCCTAGACGCCCTGGACAGCTACGCCAAGCTGGCCGACGACCCCGCCCGCACGGTGCCCAACCCGGCCAAGAAGGTGGCGGCCAAGAAAGTAAGAGAGGCAAAAGCCGACCAAGCCCTGGCCGAGGCCGTCCTCGCCCGGGCAGTTTCCGACGGCACTGACGCCAACCTGGCGCCCGCAGAGGCCAACAAGGCGATCGCTGCCGCGACCGAGCCGCTAACGAAGGCCAAGCACGCCGTCGCCAAGGCCAAAACCGCGCAGGCAAAGGTCCCTGCCCGGGTGGCCCTGGGTGAGCTGCACCCCGACGCCGTCCGCTCCGCCCCCGAGCGCAAGCGCCTCCACGACGCCATCAGGATGGCCACCTACAACGCGACTTCGTCGTTGGCAGCCTTTCTCGGGCCTCACTACCGCCGTGCCGAGGACGAAGCCCGCACGCTTCTTTCCGAAGCGTTCCGGTCCTCGGCGGACGTCCAGGTCGTTGGCGACGAACTGCACGTTTCACTGGAGCCGCTGTCCGAGCCCCGGCGCAGCCGTGCGATAGCCGCCTTGTGCGACGAACTGAACGCGACCGGGACTATTTACCCTGGGACCAAGCTCCGCCTCGTCTATTCGGTGAAGGGCGAAGAACAACCCGCTGCCAAGACTACCGCTGGCACACAACGGTCCTGAAGCTAACACCCGGTCCTGTTCCCAGCCCTCTGGCGCGTGTTTGGCCCGGTTCCCCCAACGACAAGCCTCCCGCTCGAAGGGGACAGGCGTCAGTAGAGGGGCGGAAGAACTGAGTCACAGCGCGTAGAGGTGACCGTTCGGCCAGGCCTCTGCAGGTGTCAGACGACAACCGCACTATCCCTTCATGCTGGTCGAGTAGCCGGAGGGA
>PMWT01000018.1 GCA_003166025.1 Acidimicrobiaceae bacterium
GGTCTGCAGGCGCAGCCGGGTTGACGGCAACGGTCACCCCCGAACCCGCACTGGCGCCGACCGTATACGTCGGGGCCAGCGCCGGCACAGTGTCGGCCGTGGTCCAGACTTGGAAGTCGCTGACGTTGCCCGCCACCGGGTTGATGACGTTGACGAGTGTGAGGGTCACCGTGTCCTGGGCCGAGATGCCTTGGCTGAGCGGCACAGTGGCACCACCGGAGGACAGCGTCGCCGCTGAGGGCACGAAGTGCCAGCCCTGGTTGGCATCGGAGACCAGGATGCCGGTCACGTGAGAGAAGTCGGTCTCCGGTTCAGAAATGAAAATGTCGCCTCCAGCCGGTGTCGCCGTCGTCGCCCGAAAACTGACGGTGTAGATGGCGGAGGACCCGGCTACGGCCGGCGCAGCGGTTACATCCACGCTGGTAACTGAGCTCCCGAAGGCGATCGCGTTGGTCGTCGTCTCCGGTGTGCCGTTGCCTGGGGTAACGGTGAAGCTGTCCGTGCTGACAGTCACCGGGTTGGTCCCCTCGGCGGTTATGTCCACGTTGTCGTTGGTGACGAGTCCCGAGCCCAGGGCGATGATGACGGTATCGTCGGCCTTGACCGCGCTGAGCACGGTCACGCCGGTCACGGCGACAGTCACGGCAGCCCCGTTTGGGGGCGCGTAGGCGACCGTGTAGCCCGCAGCACCGTCGTACCACGCCACAGTTCCGGTGCCGCCAACCGCTTTGGCTACCAGCACGAGCGAGTCCCCGCCCGAGCTCAATGCTCTCACGGGCACGTCGTCAATTGTGTAGACGGTGTTGGCCCCGAGGGCGGACGAAGCGGCCGAAGCGGTCGGAGGTGCCGAGCTGACAGTGATGGCGTTGGAAACGGCGGGCGCACCGTTGACGCTGGTGACCACGTCAAACGTGAAGAGGTCGGGCGATGCGGCCGCCGAGGAAGTGAAGTCGACCTCCGCCTGATCGCCCGCGCCGATGCTGCACGAGCTGCTCAACGTGACCTCCAAGCCGGTACCGGTTTGGGCCGTATAAGTAGGCAAGGGCTCCAGGCATGTGGCCGCGCTGTCCAACACCTGCACTTGAGTGGCTTCAGCAGTTACTGAATCGTCCGTAGTCGAGTCACCGATAGTGATGGCGCTCCCGCTCGACAGCGCCGAGGTGGCGGCAAAATGGACCTCGAACTTGGTGGGGGTCCCCGCACTGACGTCGGTAGGGTCGGCGCTGACTACCCCGACGGCGCTCGAAGCGGTCCCGATCGTGTAGCCGTTGGTGACCACGTCCGCGTATGCCGGTCCGGCCGTGATGGCGTCCCCCGCACCCAGGGCGGTGCCCATGATGGCAACTGCAGCCGTCACCACCATGATCCTTGTCCGCATGCTCCGCCATATTTTGGTCCAAACTCGGGCTTTTGGCACTAACCGCATGCTATCTCCCCGCATCCCCCCGTGCCCGGGCACAATGACGGGATTTCGACCGGTCCGAGCCAAATAAGCAGGAGGGCGGCCCGTCGGGCCGCCCTCCTTATTTATCCTCTAATTGTCAACGACAGGGTATTTACCTGCCGCAATGTGTTGCTGGTTGCTCAGGACCCCGTGTAGGTACTAACGGCGGAGAGCCCACCAACATTGGGGATAACGATGGAAGGAGTGCCACCGTAGCCGTCAGATTGCAGCTGGGCGACGGACTTGAAGGCATAGAGGGCCCCGGTGTCGGCGACCCACACCGCGCTGTTGAGCGTGACGACAGTGCCGTTGCGGATGGTCGCACCGGTCTGCGCCGAGCTAACAGTGCCAGACAGCGGGGTGGCGGTGTCGCCGGCCTGGACAGCAGCCAGGCGAGCCGGGGTCGGGATGCCGAACGCCTTACCACCGGCGAACACATAGTAAGTGCCGGAGGAATCGACGATGGCACCGTTGGCCGAGGTGGCCAGAGCCGTCACGGCCGTGCCTTCGCTACCGGCGGTGGCGCCGACGGTTAGGCCATTGAGGTTGGGCACCGTGATGACGTCAGCCGAGTCGTAACCATCGCCCAGGAACTGGGCGGGGGTGGCAAAGCCGTGCAGGTCGCCGTCGGTGCCGATCACGTAGATGGTCGGGTTGTTGTAGGTGAAGACCACAGTCCCGACAGCCGGGACCGTGTTGGGCACGGTGGCACCGGTAGGCGCGCTAACCACAGTTGCATGGTCATTTACCTGGACAGCGGTTAGCACTGTCGGCGTCGGGATGCCAAAGGCATGGCCGCCGGCAAACAGGTAGACGGTGCCAGAGAAGTTGACGAGCCCAGCGTCCGGATAAGCCGTGTTGCCCTGCGGGAAAACAGGAGCAGTAACGGCCGGGCCGGCGACGTTGGAGTTGCCGATAGCGAGGGAGTACGACCCTGCCAACGGCGGGTTGATCACGCCATCGACCGTGATGGTCAGCATATCGCCGCTGTTGATGGCGTTAGGCACCGTAAGGGTGACGAGCGCCGAGGCAGTGGCGGTAGCGGCGAGGTAGCTAAGAAGGCCTAGACCGCCCGAGCCCGTAGTCGTCGTGGAGTCGGTCAACGTGTAGTCACCTGCGTTGTCCGGCAGCACGGTCCCCAGGCCTGAAGGCTGGAGGGTGATGGTGGCACCAGATCCAATAGCGGCGCTGGCATGCATGCCGGAGATGGTGTACGTAGCCAGCGAGCCCTGGGTAACCGGGCTGACCGCTACGCTGACGCCCACGTTGGAGCTGACACCGATCTGGTAAGCGGGGGCACTAACGCCCACGGTGTCCTTCGACGTCGAAACGGAGAAGTCGCTGTACGTACCCACCGTGGTCGGGTTGTTCACGTTGATTATCGTGACGACGACCTGGTCGCCGCCGCTGATCGTGTCGCCTACAGGCGTCGTGATCGTCAGGGCGTTGGCATTGGTCGTAGCCGTACCGCAGTTGGTGTCACTGACGTCGACTGTGGGTGCGACGTACTGGGTCCCCGCAGTGGTGTCGGTTACCAGGACGGCCAAGCTGGGAGTAGTCCCCGCAGCGTTCGAGAAGCTGGTGTTCGGCTCGGCCAGGCAGATGTAGCCACCGCCGGGGACGCCGCTGGTCGACTTGAAACCGACCGCGTACGTCGACGTGGTGCTGGCCAGAGTCGGGGACGGCGTAACCGTCACGCCCGTCACCGACGTTCCGAAGGTGATGCTGCTCGGTTCAGTAGTAGTGCCCGCGTTGAACGCCTGTTGGTTGCTGCTGGTGGGCGTATCAGTAGGGGGGGTGTAATACGGAGCGATAGTGATCGGGTAGGCTCCGGCCAACGAAGGGTTGAGCCCCTCCGCTGTCAGGGTGATGTTCGAACCCGCAGGGATCCCTGAGGACAGCAGAACAGTCACGGCGTTGTTGGTCCCGGGAGTGACCGAGAAAGGCGACGCCGACGCGACGGTGGCCGTCGTGAGGGTGCCCCCGGCGGGAGTGTAGGTTACCGAGTACCCAGCACCGTTAGTGCTCCCATACCAGCCGATGCTGTTGGCCGTGCTGGGCGTGCCGGTCTCCACGGACGTCACCACGAGGCCGGTGATGGAATAAGGGGTGCTACCAGTGACCGTAAGGGCCCCCGTGCTCCACGGGTACGTCGGGTTGGTGCCCAGGCCAGCGATCGTGTAGGTAGCGCCGTAACCTACGGTCACCGGGGAAGCCGACGTCGTAGGCGGAATGGCGTTGATCGTGACCGTGTTGGAGGCCACCGCGGAGCCATTAACTGTCGACGCCACGCTGAACGAGAAGTTCGACGTCGGGTTCGTGACCGTCAAACCGATCTTCACCGTGTCCCCAGCTGCGATGTTGCAGGTGCTGTTGAGGGTGATGACGAGGGCACCCGAAGCTACAGAGGCCCCGCTGGCTGCGGTGGACTCGAGGCAGTTGGCAGCGTTTGTGTCCACGAGCGACACGGTCGTCACGACAGTAGTTGCCACCACGTGGTTGCTGTCACTGTCGGTAACAGTGATCGTGTCGCCGTTGGGGATAGCGCTCGGTGCCGTCATCGTGATCACGTAGGACTGCGTCTGCCCCGAGGTTGCCGCAGTGGGTGTGGCCGACACACTGGTGAAGGCCGATCCCGGGGTGCCGATCGTGTACGAGTTGGTCGTCACGGTTGCCCACGCGGGTGCGGCGATGGCTACCGCGGCCCCGAAGCTGGCCATGGTAAGCGCAAGGGTGCCGGCGACCAGCCTGGCACGTCTCCTCCCGCTCGGCGTCTTTGCCGAAGCAATTGGTTCTTGCATTTAGCTTGTTTCCCTCCTAGGTAGGGTTAACATGTGCGCCTCCCACTCTGAGTGGCGCTTGCTGTGCCGTGCACCCTTGGGCCCATCAGGAACATGGCTGACCAGGTACTCTACCCCAGCCTTGAATCCTCGATGGTGGACCATGGGTGCCGTGCTACTTCTGGCTTGCTCGAGACAGGCCGACAGTATGACGACTCAAAACCTGCCCCGTCACAAGTTTGTGCATGAAACCTGCCTGAGAACTTGAGAAGGGGGGCCCCGGGCCCCGGCCTAAGTGGTCCCCGGGCTGGAGGTGTTCGACGTGGCCGTAGACATGGTGGTCACAGTCGACGCTGTGGTCGTGGTTGCCGGCACCGTGGTGGTCGTCGTTGTTGTCGAAGTAGTCGTCGGGCTGGTGGACGTGGTGGTGCTGGACGTGGTGGTGCTGGTCGACGGTGGGACCGTCGTAGTAGTAGTCGTCGTTGTAGTCGGGCGGGCCGTGGTCGTCGTGGTCCGCGCGGCCCTAGTAGTAGTAGTCGTCGTTGCCGGGAGCGTTGTGGCAACAGCGCAGCAGGGCACGGTGGGCCCGACGCTGATGGAGCGCGGCGGCGCCGTGGGGGGCGGCGGCCCCGTCGAAAAGGCGGTGGTCGGCGGNNCGTGGGTGCCACTGTCGTGGGTGTCACTGTCGTGGCCACGGCTTTCGTCAGCGGCACGGTCGTGGACGGCACCGTCGTGGTCCGAGGGACCGTCGTACGGGTGGTGGGGGGCAGCGTAGTTGTCGGCGGCAAAGTAGGAGGCGGCGGGACCGTGGTACGCGGCGTGGTGGAGGACGGCACGGTCGTGCGGGGCACCGTCGTCTGGCGCAACGTTGTAGGAGAAGAGGTGGCAGGCACGACGTACCTGGTCGTGGGGACGCTGGTCGGGGGGGCCACCGTGGTCGAACTAGTACTTGAAGTTGAGGTCGAGGTTGAGACTTGGCGGACCTTCTTGACGGTCGTGCCCGCGGACGCCAACTGCTGCTTGAGCTGCTGGTTGTCGGCCTGGAGGGCCGCCACTTGTTCCTGCAGCGTCACGATGGCCGCTTGCTCAGCGTTCTGGCTGGCCGTGGCGGGGACCGTGGTCACGACCGCAGCGGTCCCTGCCTGCGACTGTAGGACCTTCGCCGCTCGGTTGATGTCCGTGAGAGCTTTGGCGGGCTGGTGGGCCGACAACGCCTTGGTGGCCTCGTGAAGCGACTGGTCGGCCAGTTCCAGTGCGGCGAAACGGGCCCGGGCCGGGGTCGGCTGCTTGAAGGCGTTACCCAAAGCCCCGCCGATAACAGCTCCCACGAGCAACGTTATGACCGCGGCAACAACGAGGAGCCGGGCCCGGAAGGGCCGGCGGGCGACCCGGACGGCGAGGGCGGCGGCGCGGACCTCGGAGCGGCCTCCGGCGGGCAGGGCGGGCAAGGGCAGCGCCACCCGGAGGGTGTCCGCCAGGTCGGCCAGCTCTTCGACCTCTCCACCAGTGCCGGGCGGTACGGGAGACCTGTGCTCGGCGTCGAGGGCGGCGTCGAGCAGCTGGGCCAACAGGTGGTCGTCCCATTGCGGGCGCGACGTGGTCACAGCCTCACCTCGCCCCGCAAGGCTTCGAGCGCCCTGAGCTGCTGCATGCGTACGGTACCGGGCTTCTTGTCGAGCAACGCACCGACCTCGGCCGCTGAAAGGCCGGAGCACACCCGCAGCCAAAGCACCTCCTGGTCGGGCTGGGGGAGCCGACCGAACCCACGCCGCACCTCGGCCACGTCCTCGCGGTGGATGGTGATCTCCTCCCCCGAGGGTTCAGGCCGGTCGGCCGACTCGGGTTGGTCGGGCACGACGACCAGGCGGGCGCGGTGGCGGTGCTGGTCGGTTGACACGTTGCGGGCGATCCTGAACAACCAGGCCCGGAAGGCGTAGGCGTCCCCGCGGAACGAAGAGCTCTTGTCGATGGCGCGCGCGAAGGTTTCCGACAGAGCCTCACCGGCGTCGTCCCGGTTGTCGAGCCTCAACATCAGGTACCCCATCAACGCTCCCCCGTAAGCCAGGTAAGCGGCCTCCCACGAGGAGG
>PMWT01000013.1 GCA_003166025.1 Acidimicrobiaceae bacterium
TCGTTTTCGCCCGGATTATGCACATGACCAGGTACGCCCCCGACCCGCTGGTGGCGCTGTCCCAGACCACGGCGTTGGCCGAGGTGTACTCGACCAGGTTGCCGTCGCCCTGCATGACCAGGCGGTAGGCGCCGTTGGGGGAGCTGAGCGACTTGCTAGCGGTCAGCTCGGCGCCGGGGGCCAGGATGCCGGGCGCCCCCCACAGGGGCGAGCCGGCGGCGGCCTCGACCTCCAGGTTGCCGTCGTCCCCGAGGTAAACGTAGGCCCCGGTCCCCGAGGTGGCACTGTCCCACAGCACGGCGCTGGAGCCGCTGTAAAGGACCAGGTTGCCGTCGCCCTGCATGACCAGGTACGCCCCCGACCNNCCAACGCAGTTAGCCGTCCCAAGTGCGCATTCCAGTGATTGCGAACAACGATTCCGGTTCAAAGCGAACGCGGTTCCGGTCGAAACCGAACAGATGCCGGTTGGCAGCACCTGTGGTCGCTGTTCGGTTGTCAAGTGGCCCAGCTGGCGGCCAGGCCACCTGACAGGCTACGACATCTTTGCTCGCCTGTTCCTGTAGGCAGCTTGTGAGCATGCCGGTGAGCAGTACTTGCGTGGCCGGCCAGTGGGCGGCTGGAGGAGCGCGGCGCCGCACGAGGCGCAGGGACTGAACAGTTGCGGGCGGTCCGTAAACAGGTCGTTCAGGCGGTCTGCGAGCTCTTCGGCTTGCCGCTTGCTTAGGTTGGCGGTCGCGACGACGCTGCGTTCCCCGTTACGGATACGGACGATGTGCTGTTTGCCCGGGACCCGGGAGCTGCCCAGTTCGGGGATGGCTGTTAGGAAAGGCACGGCAGTAACCTAACGCTATCGTCGTTGCGGCTGGCGCGCCGGGGCTCATCGTCGGGTGCCTCCGGGCCGGGCCGGCGAAAAGCGTTACGCATTGTTGGCCTCCTCGTTCACTGGCTGGCGTTTTCGCATCGAGGCGCCCTTGAGCACGATGCGGTGGGCCGCCTGGCAGGCGCGGTCCAAAACAGCGTCGGCCAGAGTTGGGTCGGACATCGAGGGGTGCCACTTGTCGACCGGGAGCTGGCTCGCCAGGACCGTCGAGCGCAGCCCGGCGCGGTCCTCCATGACCTCGAGCAGGTCCCGGCAGGCTTCGACCGGGGCCGGGCTCAAGAGGAAATCGTCGAGCACGAGGACGGCTACCCGGGCCAGCTGGGAAAGCGTGCGGGCGTAACGGCCGTCGGCACGCCCGAGCGCCAGGTCGTCGAGCAGCCTGGGGGCCCGCAGGTATAGCGCCGTGTGCCCCTGGCGTATGGCCGCGTTGGCCAGCGCACAAGCGACGTAGCTCTTGCCACAGCCAGTCGGACCGGTCACGATCACGTTGTGGTGCTCACGGGCCCATGCCCCCTGGGCCAGGGACAACATGACCGCTCGGTCCAGTCCCCTCGGCTGGCGGAAGTCGATGTCCTCTACACATGCGGCCGGGTAGCGCAGTTTCGCTGCTTTCAGGCGGGCGGCGAGACGGCGGCTGTCGCGGGCGTCGGCCTCTTTGTCGACCAGCAGCCCGAGCCGGTCGGCGAAGGGGAGCTCGTCGTAGGTCCCGGGCGCAGATAATTGCTCGGCGAGGCCGGCTGCCATGGCGGAGAGCCCCAGGGCGGCCAATTTGTCGATCGTCTGGTTGGCGAGCATGTTCAAGCCTCCTTTTCCTGGTCAGCCCAGTACGAAGCCCCGCGCAGGTTCTCGTGGTCGGGCGGGGCCGGAAGCTGCGCACTGGCCGGCAATGGCACCCGGTCGAGGCCCTGGGCCAGGATCGACTTGACCGAGGTGTAGGAGATGGCCCCCGAGGCGAGCGCCCGCTCGCAAGCTGCCCCCAGGCGTTCGTTGCCGTAACGCTTGGCCAGGCTCATGAGGCCCAGGCAGGCCCGGTAGGAGTGCTCGGGATGGGGCCTGGAGGCGAGGATCTTCTCGGCCAGCTCGGCAGCATGGGGGCTCACGGTCCTCGCCCACTCGATCAGGCGGGAGGGCGCCCACTCCAGGTGGGCGCGATGCGACGGCGGCATGTGGGCGGGGTCAGTTATGTAGCGGCGCCGGCCGTACTCGCGGGCGTGGCTCGCCACCCGCCGGCCGGCTTTGTAGACCTCGACCGTGGCTTTCGTGGCCCGCAGCTCGAGCTTTTGGTGCACAAGCGTGTAAGGGACGGAATAATATTTGTGGTCGTACTCGACGTGGTAATCGATGTTGACGGTGACCTTTTTCCATTCGGCCAGCTCGTAACGCTGGGCGGGCAACGGCTTCAGCGCTGAGCGTTCCAGCTCCTCGAACAGTTCCCTGCGGGAGGTGGGCTCGCCCCTGAAGGCCCTCCCGTTGAGCTCGGCCACCTTCTCCCTGATGGCCCTGTTCAGATCGGCCAAGCTGAAGAACTGCAGCTTGCGCAGCGGCGCCAGCACCCAACGTTCTACGACCAAGACACCGGCTTCGACGGCTGCTTTATCGCGGGGCCGGTAGGTCCTTGTCGGCAATATTATCGTGCCGTAATGGTCGGCCAGCTCTGAATAAGACCGGTTTATCTCAGGGTCGTAATAACAGGCTTTGGTGACGCCCGATTTCAAGTTGTCGGGCGTCGTAGCCACCGTCACGCCGCCGTACGCCTCGAAGGCGTGCACGTGGGCCATGAGCCAGCTCGCCAGCGCCTGGTCCGGGGTGGCCTCGACGTAGAGCATCCCCGAGGCCCCGAGCACGGCCACGAAGACCTCGGCTTGGGCGACCTCTCCTGTCGCGGGGTCGGTGACCGGCACCTTGTCGCCGCTGAAGTCGACGAAGGTCCTCTCGCCGGCGGGGTAGCTGAGGCGCATGACTACTTCCTGGGACCCGAGCCAGCGGTCGTAGTGCGAACAGAACTGGCTGTAGCCCCAGCCGTCTGGGTGCTCGGCCTTCCATTCGAGCCAGACCAGGCGCAAGGTCACGTGCTTGCGGCTGCGCAGCTCCCTGTGCACCTCCCGCCAGTCCGGCACCGGCCGGGCCGGCCCGGCCGTGGGCGGTGGGAACAGACGCGCCTCCAGCGCTTCTTCGTCCAAGTCCTCGGGAAGTGGCCAGGACAGCCCGGCTGTCTCAGCTCTCACCAGGTACTCGTGCACCGTGGCGGGCGCTGCCCCGATGTTGGCAGCGACCTCCCTCATGGTGAGCCCGGCGGCCTTCAGCCGCAGGGCCTCGCGTATCTTCCTCATGGGTAGCCTCTTTCTGGGCACGTGGTCCTCCTTGGGTTACATGGCTGTAACCAAGTCAAGAGGGCCGCGTGCCCGCCTTGGTGGACCAAGGCACTGCCGGCCGGGCTACTGGCCGCGTTCGCTTTCAGCCGGAAGCTTGTTCGGAATGAACCGGAAGGGTGTTCGGATTGGCCCGGAACCGCTGTTCGTTTTCGCCCGGATTATGCAACTACACCTTCCGTCTCCGCTGGAGACCATAACGGTCCCCGCTCTCACCGGGGGCGCCGAGGATGCTTGTTCGACGTGCGATCC
>PMWT01000199.1 GCA_003166025.1 Acidimicrobiaceae bacterium
CCATGCCGGCGCTGTCCATGCCGCTCAGGAGCTCGGCCAACCCGCCGTCGATGCCGCCGATCCGCTCGACCAACCTCTGGCCCACGACCTCGTCCCGGAACCAGCCGAACATCGCCTCGGCCGCCGGGTTCCAGTCGGTCACAACGCCGGTGTCGTCCACGCCTATGAAACCGTCCGGTGAGGCCTGCACGGTCAGTGAAAGGATCCGCTCGGCCCGGAGGCGGCCGCTCACCTCCCGCCGGGTGTGGGTGATGTCCGCCGTGGTCCCCGTGACCCGGACCAGCTGGCTCGAGCCGTCGTGCTCGGCCCGGGCGCGGGTGTGTACCCAGCGCACCGTTCCCGTGTCGTCGTGCCAGCGGTACTCGAGGTCGAGCTCCTCTCTGCCGGGCTGAAGGCCTTCCCGCAGGGAGCGGCCCACGGTTTCGCGGTCGGCCAGGACCACCCTGTCGCCGAAGACCGGGGCGGTGGCGGCCCCGCTCACTACCAGAGCCGAAGGGACCTGGAGCCCGAGCAGGTCGGCGTGGATAGCGCTGAAAAGTGGGCGGGGCCCGAGCCGCAGTTCCCAGGCCATCATCCCGGCCGTCTCCAGCGCAAGCTCGAGGCGGTCCCGCTGTAGGGCCAGAGCGGCGCGCTGTGCCCGGGGCTCGGTCACATCCGCGGTCGTGCCCGCTACGCGCAGGACAGTGCTGTCTCCGCCGACGATGGCGCGGCCCCGCAAGTGCACCCACCTGACCGGGGCGAGGCCCGTGCCGCAACGCAGTTCAAGGTCCAGCTCGGTGCGGGCGTGCGACCGCAACGTCCTGATGTTGGGCAGGAGGTGGCGATCGTCGGGGTGGAAGGTCCTCACGAAGTCGCCGTACGTCATGTTCTGCTCGCGGAAAGCGCCCGCACCGGGCGGGCGGTCCTGCACGGTGACCCGGCCCGAGACCACGTCGAGCTCCCACACGGCGATATTCGAGGCCTCGATGGCCATCTCCAAACGGTGGCGCTGGCGGTCGAGCTCGGACAAAGCCAGCTCGTGGACGGTCAGGTCTTCGAGCTCTCCGAATATGGTGCGAGCGGCGCCATTTTCGTCCCTTATCGCCCCCAAGGTGACGGCCGCCCGCCGCGGCCTACCGTCGGCCGCGCTGTACGTCCTGATTCCCGAGTACGTCCGCACGGCGCCGCGAAGGAACGGCTCCAGCTCGGCGGCGGGCAGGGGCGGGTCGACGGAGAAGCTGGCCAGGGTACGGCCGACCAGGTCGTCGGGCCGCATGCACAGCATGCGGCACAGGGCCGCGTTCACTTCCAGGACGGTCCCCTCGACGTCGCAGACGTACTTGGCGACGGGACTGTCCTCGAACAACCAGAAATAGCGTTCGCCCAGCTCACGCAGCCTCTGGGCATCGTCGGCGCCTTCGCTCGCCGGGAGCCCCTCGCCGGGCCGGACTAGCGGACCGGTCATCGCGCCCACGGGCCGCTCGGCCCCAGGCCCTGCCCCACCAGTAAGCGCTCCACACCCGTAGACGCCCCCGCCACCTCGTCCAGCTCGTCGGCGCCGGGCCGGTCCAGCAGGTCGGCCAAGAGCTCCGAGCCCTCTTGCCAGTCCGTCACGACGTCGACCAGGCTGAGGGCGAGCACCCTCGCCACCGGTCGGTCAGAGGAAGCCGTGCAGCGCCTATGCCACGACCTATAAGCGACAACAGTGCGAGGCAGGATGACCCGACAATAGGCCGCCAGGCGACCCAGGTCACCTTGGAGGCGGCCCAGAGCCTCCAAGGCGGCCTCGGCGCCGCTTGAGCCGGGCCTCACCAGCCTGGTCGCGGGCTCGTCGCCACTGGCGGGATAGGCAGGCACCAGCCGGCCGGGCAGGCGTTCGTGCCAGAGCTGCGCCCGCCAGGCATGGTGCTGGCTGGCCGAGCCCAACCAGACCTTCGCCGCCGGCCAGGCGGTGGACGCCACCCATGACCCGGTCACCTCGTAAAGACGGCTCTCGGCCCAGGCCCAGGCGCCGACCATGCGAGCCGACTCCTCAATGGTCAGCGCCGCGGTGGCGCCCCCTGCCCCCGGCCCCATATGGGTTAGCGGTACCCGTTGGTGATGGGCATGCGCCGGTCCCGCCCGAAAGCCTTGGGCGTTACCCGGACCCCGATCGGGCTCTGGCGGCGTTTGTACTCGGCGGTGTCCACCAAGCGCACCACCCGCTCCACCAGGGCCGGGGCAAAACCAGCTTCCACCAGTTCGGCCGCAGTGAGATCGCCTTCCACGTACGCCTCCAGGACAGGGTCGAGGTGCTCGTAGGGCGGCAGGCTGTCCGTGTCCAGCTGGCCCGGGCGAAGCTCCGCGGTGGGCGGTTTGGTGAGCACCCGCTCCGGTACCACCGGGGTGGGCGAGTTGCGCCACCGGCAAAGGCGGTAGACCAGGGTTTTGGGCACGTCCTTTATGGCGGCGAACCCGCCCGCCGTGTCCCCGTAAAGGGTGGAGTAGCCGACCGCCAGCTCGCTCTTGTTGCCGGTTGTCAGGACCAACCAGCCGAACTTGTTCGACAGCGCCATCAGGACCACGCCCCGCAATCGGCTCTGGAGGTTTTCTTCGGCCAGCCCGGAGCCCTGTTCCGGTGCGGGGGCCTTGTCCAGGCCGAAGTCCGGGGCCAGCATGGACATCATGGCCCGATGGGCGGGCTCGATCGAGATCGTGCGGTAATCGATGCCCAGGGTGGCCGCCAGCTCCGCGGCGTCCTCGTTGGAGTTGTCGCTCGTGTACCGCGACGGGAGGGAGACGCCGTGGACCGAGCTTGGTCCCAGGGCGTCGGCGGCGATGACCGCCACCAGGGACGAGTCGACCCCGCCCGACAGGCCGATGACCACCTCCCGGAAGCCGTTTTTGCGCACGTAATCGCGGGTCCCCAGCACAATGGCGCTGTAGATCTCCTCCTCCTCGCCCAACGGCGGGACCAGCGGCGGCTCTCGGTGCGGGGCGGGAACGGGGAGGCGCGAGCAGGTGCTGAGCGTTACTTCGGGCAGCGCCGGTGCCCGATGTCCACCGCGGGGGTCGAGGAGCCGCTTGCGGTAGGTCGGGCGCACCTCCAGGTCGAAGACCGACACGCCCTCCTTGAACTGCGGCAGGGCAGCCACCAGACGGCCGTCGGCGTCGAAGACCATCGAGGCGCCGTCGAAGACGAGCTCGTCTTGGCCTCCCACCGCGTTCACGTAGACCAGGGCGCAAGAGGCATCGGCCGCCCGCGTCGCCAGCATCCGCTGGCGTTCCGTCAGGCGCTGGGCGTAGTACGGCGAGGCGTTGATATTGACCACCAGCTCGGCCCCTGCCGCGGCCTGGGCGCTCACCGGGCCCGTAGGGTCCCAGGCATCCTCGCAGACCGAGATGCCGACGAGCGCCCCTCCTATCAGGTACAGGCTCTCGGCCCCGGCGCCGGCCGAGAAGTAGCGTTGCTCATCGAACACCGAGTAATTGGGCAGGTTACGTTTGTGGTAAATCCCGCGGACCTCGCCTCCAGCACAAACAGCAGCCGCGTTGTACAGGTCGACACGTTCGTCGACGAAGCCGACGATAGCGGCGCAGTTTTCCGTGGCCTGGGCCACCTTGGCCAGGGCGACAAGGTTGTCGGCCACGAACCCGGGCTTGAGCAGAAGGTCTTCGGGCGGGTAGCCGGTGATGACCAGCTCGGGGAACACAGCCAGGTCGGCCCCCGACTCCTCAGCCTCGCCCAGAGCGCCCAGGACCCTTTCCACGTTCCCGCTCAGGTCGCCCACCATGGGACCGAGCTGGCACAGAGCGATGCGCAACCAAGTCATATACAAGGAGCGTAGGCCGGTGCCGGCCACCCGCCAAGAGCTGGTCGCTGAACTGGCCGCTTGCGCCGACCCGGCCCGCGCCGAGCTCGGGCTGTCGCGGCTGTTCGAAACGGTCCCGGACGCCCAGGAACGCCTGCGCGCCTCGCCCACCCTGGCCCGGACGGTCATAACCGTGATGGCCGCCAGTCCCTTCCTCACCCGGACCTGTGTCACGGGCCCGATGGCCCTGGACGTCCTGGCCCAACTCGACGTACCGCTGGCCCCCCTGGCGCCCCTTTCCCGCTGGAAGGGGCTCGAACTGCTACGCATCGCCGCCCGGGACCTTTCGGGCGAGATCCCCCTGGAGGCCGTCGGCAGCGCGCTGGCCGACCTGGCGGACGGCGTGCTCCGGACGGCCACGGCCAGCACGGGCGTGGGCGACGACATGGCCGTGGTGGCGATGGGCAAGCTCGGTGCCCGCGAGCTCAACTACGGCAGCGACATCGACATCATGCTGGTGGGCGGGGGCGACCCCCACCCCATGCTGGCCATGGCCCGTCAAGCGTGGCGCACAGACCTGGACCTGCGCCCCGAGGGCCGTGCCGGCGTGCTCGTCCGCAGCCTGGCCTCTTATCAGGCCTACTGGGACCGCTGGGCCGAGACGTGGGAGTTCCAGGCCCTCCTGAAAGCCCGGCCGGCCGCAGGCAACCACGAGCTCGGGTCGGCTTTCGCCTTGGAGGCGGCCAAGCGGGTATGGGGCCGGCCTCTCGGTACCGACGACCTGCGCTCGCTGCGGGCCATGAAGGCCCGGGCCGAACAGGCGGTGGCCCGCCACGGGCTCACACAACGGGAGATAAAGCTGGGACGGGGCGGCATACGCGACATCGAGTTCGCCGTCCAGCTGCTCCAGTTGGTGCACGGCCGCGAGGACGAGGCTCTGCGGGCCCCGGGCACCCTGAGCGCGCTGGCCGCCCTGGCATCGGGCGGGTACGTGGCCAACGCCGATGCCGAGGGCCTCGCCTCGGCCTACCGGTTCCTGCGGGCCGTCGAGCACCGCCTGCAGCTCTTCGAGGACCGCCAGGTCCACGCCGTCCCGGCCAGCGCACCGTCGCGGGCTCATCTGGCGCGCGTGCTCGGTTACCGGGACGGCCCCAGCGCCAGCGCTCTGGCCCGTTTCGACGCCGACCTCGCCCACCATCAGACGACGGCCCGGACCATCCACGAACGCCTCTTTTTCCGGCCCCTCCTGGAGGCCTTCAGCGCCGGGCGGCCCATTGCGGGCGCTACCGGGGCGCCCGTCGAGCCCGGCCCGGGCCTCCTCGGGCCGGTGGCCGTAAGCGAGCGACTGACGGCCTTCGGCTTTTCTGACGCCACCCGCACCCGCGACGCCGTCGTCGAGCTGACCCAGGGCTTCTCCCGCACCTCCCGTTTGATGCACGCCATGGTCCCCCTCCTGCTCGACTGGCTGTCGGAGTCCCCCGACCCGGACCTCGGGCTGCTGGGCCTGCGGCGCCTGGCCACTGGGCTCCACCGCCGCTCGCAGCTGAGCGCTCTTTTCCGGGAGTCCCCCGAGGCCGCCCGCCAGCTCTGCCTCCTGCTCGGGACGAGCCCGCTCTTCGCCGTGGGCTACGAGCGCCACCCCGACCAGCTGGCCCTGCTCGGAGAAGGCCCCGCCGCCCCACCGGGACGGGACGGGATGACGCGCCGGGCCGTCGAGAGCATGGTCTGGAGGCCGAGGGCGGAGTGGTGGCGAGGCCTGGCCGGCTTACAACGGGGCGAGATGTTGCGGGCGCAGGCGCGCGACATATTGGGACGCGCAGACGTGCACGAGACGGCCAAGTCGCTCACCTACCTGGCCGAGGCGGTGGTCGAGGTGGCGCTCGGAGCCGTGTCGGCCTCGCCCCGTCCCCTGGACGCACCGGTGGCAGGGATGGCCGTCGTGGCCATGGGCCGCTTCGGGGGGGCCGAGCTGGCCTATGGCAGCGACCTCGACGTCCTGCTCGTCTTCGACGACACCAAGCTCGACGCCGAGGAGGCCGAGCCCTTGGCCGAGTCCTTCCTCAAGCTCATGAACGGCGAGACCCCGGTCCAGCGCCTCTACGACCTGGACCTGTCACTGCGCCCAGAGGGCCGCAAGGGATCCCTGGCCCGCAGCCTCAAAGCCTTCGAGAGCTATTACGACCGCTGGGCCCAGGTCTGGGAACGACAGGCCCTCACCCGGGGGCGCGTCGTAGCCGGCGACCCCGTGGTGGGATCACGCTTCGCCGAGATCGCCCACCATTTCGTCTGGGGCAAAGGGCTCTCCGAGGACGACGCCAGGGAGATCCGCCGGATGAAGGCCCGGGTCGAGCGCGAGCGCGTGCCGGCCGGAGAAGACCCCGAGTTCCACCTCAAGCTCGGGCCCGGTTCCCTCTCGGATGTCGAGTGGACCGTGCAGCTGCTGCAACTGCGCACTGGGGTCAGGGCCGAAGGGACGTTGGAGGCCCTGGGCGCCCTCACCTCCGCCGGCGCCCTCGGGACAGACGACGCCAACGTGCTGGCCGAGGCCTACCGGTTTTGCGAGGCGACGCGCAACCGGCTGTACCTGGTGCGGGGCCGGCCGGGCGACTCCCTACCGCCCCCCGGCCACCACCTGACGGTGTTGGCCCGCAGCCTGGGCATGACGGCACCCGACCTGCGCGACCAGTACCGCCGCCTCACCCGCCGGGCCCGGCGGGTGACCGAGCGCGTCTTCTACGGGAGCAGCTGAGCGCGGGTCGGGCCCGAGCCGGTCAGTGCAGCTGAGCGGGACGCATCAGGTCCTGCTCCCCTGCCACCTGGCCGAACACCAGGCTGGCGTTGTGGCCCCCGAAGCCCAGGCTGTTTGTCATGACATAGCGCAGGGCCGCCGGCCGGGCCCGGTTGGCCACATAGTCGAGGTCACAATCGGGGTCGGCGTTTTCGAGGTTGATCGTGGGGGGCACGACCGAGTTCTGCAGGGCCAAGATCGAGAAGACCGACTCCAGTGCCCCGGCCGCGCCCAGGGTGTGCCCGGTCATCGACTTGGTCGACGACACGAGGGGGACGGACGGGCCGAAAACCCTCTTCAGGGCCAGCGTTTCGACCCTGTCGTTGGGCGGGGTGGAGGTGCCGTGGGCGTTCACGTAGCCGATGTCGCCCGGGGACAGCCCGGCGTCGGCGATGGCGGCGTGCATGGCCCGTACAGCCCCGTCACCCGTCGGGTGGGGCTGGGTGATGTGGTAGGCGTCGGCGGTGGCGCCGTAGCCGACCAGCTCGGCGAGGACCGGTGCGCCCCGCCGGAGGGCGAACTCGCGCTCCTCGATCACCAGGGTGGCCGCCGCTTCGCCCAGTACGAAGCCGTCCCGC
This sequence comes from Acidimicrobiaceae bacterium, assembly GCA_003166025.1. GTDB lineage: Bacteria > Actinomycetota > Acidimicrobiia > Acidimicrobiales > Palsa-688 > Fen-671. The sequence goes on from PMWT01000199.1 coordinate 7,137, forward strand.
TGGGCATCAAAGGGACGCGAGGCGCGCTCGGGCTCGTCGTTGCGCGTGGACAGGGCCTTCATGGCCGCAAAACCGGCGATCCCCACCGGCGTGACCGCGGCCTCACTGCCCCCGCACACCATGGCGTCCACCCGCCCCAGGCGGATGGCGTCGAAAGCCGTGCCTATGGCATGAGCCGAAGCGGAACAGGCGGTGACAGTGCAGCAGTTGTAGCCCAGGAGCTGCCATTCCATGGCGATCTCACCCGCCGCCATATTGGGGATCATCATGGGCACCACGTACGGGTTGACCCACTCAGCGCCCCGGTTGATAAGGACGCGGATCCCGTCCTCCAGGGTCCGGATGCCCCCGATGCCCGAGGCGTAAACGACGCCGGTCCGTTCGGGAGCGGTGGCGACATCGAGCTTGGAGCTCTCGATAGCCTCCTTCGTCGCCACCAGGGCCAACTGGACGACGCGGTCGAGGTGCCGCGCCCGCCGGCGCCCGAAGAAGACGGCGGCGTCGAACCCCGAGATTTCGGCCGCTATGCGCACGTCTGATCTCTGCGCGTCAAATGCGGTGATCGTCCGCACGCCGCTCCGCCCGGCAATGAGGGCCTGCCACGTCTGTTCGACGTCCAGCCCGAGAGGGCTGATCACCCCCAAGCCTGTCACTACCACTCGGCGGTCTTCCATAGTCCACGAATCCTATGGGGCCCAACCGTTGCCCGGAAGCTGGTGAGCCGTACGCTGCTCCGGCCCGCCCCAAAGGTCGGGGGCCGCGTGGTGCGGCCGATGGTGTAAGTTTCGCTTGTTATGCCCACCGATCCCGAGGTCCCTGAAGCCGACGCTCTCGAGCAGTCGCAGTCGGTCGCCCCTGAGGAAGATGAGCCCGAGCTGCCGATTGTGGCAACGGGAGCCTTCGAAGTCTCCGAGGCCGACGCCCTGGACCAGGCTCGCGAGGTCGTCCTGGAAGACGACGACCGCCGCTAGCCCGGACCGCCTCATGCCCGTTTCAGGGGCGTCAGATGGAGACTGAAGCGCTTTTCCCCCACCCCAGGGAACCTTATGGTCGCCTCGGCGTCAGCTCCTTCCCCGTTAACCTCGAGGACCACGCCTTCGCCGTAACGGCCATGCACGACGCCGTCACCGGCCCGCAGGCCGAGCGCCTCGGCGCCCGTCCCCTGCACCGGCATGCCCGCTCTTCCCCGCCGCATCGCTGCCTCGACCAGTTCGCTACGGGCCTCGGCCCGGCTCAGGCGCTCCCGACGGGTGCGAGCGCCGCTCGTTCGCACCAGGTGCTCCGGTATCTCTGACAGGAACCGGCTGGGCGGGTTGTACTGCGCATCTCCCCACAGGCTCCGGCACCAGGCGTAGGAGAGATACAGGCGTTCCTTGGCCCGGGTGACCCCGACGTAGCACAGGCGGCGTTCCTCTTCGAGCTCATGGGGCTCGCCCAGGGCCCGCAGATGGGGGAAGATGCCCTCTTCCATGCCGGCGATGAAGACCACCGGGTACTCCAGGCCCTTGGCGGTGTGGAGCGTCATCAGTGTAAGGCTCGAATCGTCCCCGTCGATCTCGTCGGCGTCCGCCACCAAGCTCACTTCAGTGAGGAAATCGGCCACCGAAGTGACCTCCCGGGCGGCGCCGACGAGCTCCTCGACATTTTCCACCCGGCCCTCGACCTCGACCCGTGCCCCCCCCTCTGCGCGCAGCTCCTCCAGGTAACCGGTGCGGTCCAGGACGGCCTGGAGCAGCTCGGCCGGGCCGGCGGGGGCGACGTCCGCCCGGTCGGTCTCTGCCGCCGGCGCCTCTCCGGGAGCCTCGGGCGAGCCGCCCAACATCGTCCGCAGCCCGTCCATAAGGGTCAGGAAGGAGCCGATGCCGGTCAGGGCCTTGCCAGTGACGCCTGCCTCCCGGGCGTGGGCCAACGCTTTGGCGAACGGCATCCCCTTTTCCGCCGCCCACGTACCCAGGCGGCCGATGCTCGTCTCGCCTATGCCCCGTCGGGGGACGTTGAGGATCCTCTTGAGAGAGACCTCGTCGTCGGGGTTGGCGATCGAGTGCAGGTAAGCGAGCATGTCCTTTACTTCGCGGCGCTCATAGAAGCGGGCGCCGCCGACCACTCGGTAAGGGACGTTCTGGCGGACCAGTTCCTCCTCGATGGCGCGGCTCTGGGCATTTGTCCGGTAGAAAACGGCGATGTCGCCCCAGCGGTAGCCGTGCTCACGCCTCAGCCTCAGCGCCTCCGAAGCCAGCCACGCCCCCTCGTCGTGCTCGTCGTCGGCCACAAAACGCACGAGTTGCTCGCCCTCTCCCTGCGAGGTCCACAGGTCCTTCGGTTTGCGGGTGAGGTTATTGGCGATGACGGCGTTGGCGGCGTCGAGGATCGTCTGGGTGGACCGGTAGTTCTGGTCGAGCACGACGACCGTGGCATCGGGGAAGGCCCGCTCGAACTCCAGGATGTTCCTTATGTCGGCGCCCCGCCAGCCGTAGATCGACTGGTCGGAGTCGCCCACCACGGTGACGTCGTGGTGGGCGCCCGCCAATTGGATCACGAGCTCGTTTTGCGCCCGGTTGGTGTCCTGGTACTCGTCGACCAGAACGTGCGAAAAGCGGTCCTGGTACGTGGCGAGCACGTCCGGGTGCTCCCGGAACAGCCGCACGGTGAGCCCCAGTAAGTCGTCGAAGTCCATGGCGTTGGCGGCCACCAGGCGGCGCTGGTACTCCGTGTAGACGTCGGCGATCTTGCGCTCGAAAATAGAGCTCCGCCGAGCCCTGTCGGCATATGCGGCCGCGTCCAGTAATTCGTTTTTGGCCCCCGAGATTGCGGCATGGACGGCCCGGGCCGGGAACTTCTTGATGTCCAGGCCGAGCTCTCTCACCACGTACCCGGTCAGGCGCACGGCATCGGCTTGGTCGTAAATGGAAAACGACGGCTGGTAGCCGAGGGCCGCGGCCTCCCGTCGCAAGATCCGTACGCATGCGGCATGGAAAGTGGCAACCCACATGCGCTCGGCTACCGGGCCCACCAGGGACGCCACCCGCTTGCGCATTTCGTCCGCGGCCTTGTTGGTGAAAGTGATGGCGAGGATGGCGAAGGGCGACATCCCTCTTTCCCGTACCAGCCAGGCGATGCGGTGCGTCAACACCCGGGTCTTGCCCGACCCGGCGCCGGCGATCACGAGCAGGGGGCCGCCCGGGTGGGTGACGGCCTCTACTTGGGAGGGGTTGAGGCCCTCGAGGAGCGCCTCGACCGCAGAGCTCCGCGCCGGGGTGGGGACCGTCAGTGGCCCATCCCGATGTGCTGCGACCTCTGGAGCGACTTGCCTTCGGTCATGAGGGCGGGCGCCACCATGACCTCGGCCTTTTGGAACTCCTTCAGACTGCCGTACCCACAGGTGGCCATGGACGTCTTGAGCGCCCCGAAAAGGTTGAGACGGCCGTCGTTTTCATGGGCCGGGCCTATGAGCACCTCGCTGAGCGTGCCCCGTGTCTCGGTCCTGACCCGTGCGCCGCGCGGCAGGGTCGGGTGGAAGGTGGCCATCCCCCAGTGGTAGCCGTGGCCCGGGGCCTCGGCCGCCGCCGCCAACGGGGAGCCGAGCATGACGGCATCGGCCCCGCAGACGATCGCCTTGGCCACGTCGCCCCCGGTCCCCATCCCCCCATCGGCGATGACGTGGACATATACACCGGTTTCGTCCAGGTGCTGCGCCCTGGCGGCTCGGGCGTCCGCAATGGCGGTGGCCTGGGGCACGCCGATGCCGAGGACCCCCCGGGTCGTGCACGCGTGGCCCGGGCCCACCCCGACCAGCACACCGACGGCCCCGGTGCGCATCAGGTGGAGGGCCGCCTGGTAGGACGCGCAACCGCCGACGACGACCGGGATCTCGAACTCGCGGATGAAGCGCTTGAGGTTGAGAGGTTCGACGGTCTTGGAGACGTGCTCGGCGGAGACCACGGTCCCCTGGATGACGAAGAGGTCGAGCTCGGCGTGGACGAGGGCTTTGGCATACTGCGCCGTGCGCTGAGGCGTCAGCGACCCGCACGCCACGGCCCCCGCCGCCTTGATCTCCCGGATCCGGGCGGTGATGAGCTCGGCCTGGATGGGCTCGGCGTAAATCTGCTGCATACGTAACGTCGCCTTGTCCGAGCTCAGCTGGGAGATCTCCTCGAGGTAGGGCTCGGGGTCCTCATAGCGCGTCCACAAACCCTCGAGGTTGAGCACGCCCACACCGCCAAGCCGGCCGATCTCGATAGCCGTCGCCGGGCTGATCACTCCGTCCATGGCCGACCCCATAAGCGGGAGCTCGAAGCGGAAGGCGTCGATTTCCCAGGAAATATCGACATCTTCGGGGTCTCTCGTACGCCGGCTGGGAACGATGGCGATGTCGTCGAAGCCGTATGCCCGCCGCCCCGACTTACCTTTGCCGATCTCGATTTCCACGTTGCCTGCCTCTCGTGCGCGTCGCTGTGGTCTGGGCCAAGTCTATGCCGCGTCGGGGCGGGCGACCATTGAAGGGGCCTCGGGCGACGAGCTGAAGCCGGCTCCGAAGAAGCTACGAAGAGGCGGTGGGCGTAGGTGGGCGTGGGTAGGCAGGCGCAGCGTAGATGGGCGCAGCGTGGCGCCGAGGGCGGGAGTAGCCCGGTGCCGGGAGGCTCAGGCGCCCGACAGGCCGATGGCCATCCGTCCCCTGCGCTCACCCATGGCGCTCTCGGTCTGGCCCCCCAACGCCTCAGGGGGCGCGGGCTGGCCCGTAGACCGCTCGGTAGCCAGCAGGTAAATGTCGCTCTGTGCGGCTCCCGGCACAGACTGCGTGGCCGTGCCCGCGGAGCCGGCGGCGGAGGAGGGCAGGGCCGCGGCCGGACCGGTGCTCCGGCCGGCGCGGCGGAGCATGACCTCCGCCCGCTTGGTGATGGGCAGAACGGGGTGGGGGCTCCGGGAGTCCGGGGGCGCGGGGGCGAGCGAGCCTGCACACCGGGAGCACGCCGATTGGCCGGGCCTGTTCATAACACCGCAGCGCGGACAGATCATGACTCCACCAGGGTACCTTTCGCGGAGCCTCCTGCGTTCCCCGGGACCAAAACGGCCTCCAGCAGTTCGGTCAGGAGCCGTCCGGTAGCGCCCCAGACGACTTCCTCGTCCAGCTGGAAGAACGGCACCGACCTGAGGGCGCGGGTGCCCGCCAGACCGCCCGGTGCGGCAACCTCGGGCTCGGCGGGCCAGAACTCCTCGTGATAGACGCCATTTTCGGCCAGACGGGCCAGGGCCACCCAGAAGATCCTGTCCACCTCGGAACTGTCGGCGTGAAGGACCTGCCCCTCGGCACAGGGCCCCTCGAAACGGCAGACGAAGCAGTACACCAAGGCGGGACTGAGGCGGGTGGTAAGGGGCGTGAGCTCGCCGATCACCTCCACCGAGGCGGGCCGCAAGCCCACTTCCTCGTTGGCTTCCCGTAACGCCGCCTGCAGAGGAAGCTCGCCCGGGCGCATGCGACCACCCGGGAAGGAGACTTCGCCGCCGTGAGAAGGCAGGTGAGCGGCACGGCGGGTGAGCACGACAGTGGCCTCGCCGTCGCGTTCGAACAACGGGCACAACACCGCCGCCGGCCGGGAGTCGCCATGGAAGGGCAGTTCGCCCTGGGTCACGTCCAACGGTCCCGGTGCCGGGCCACGCCCGGCCCGGGCGGCCAGGGCCAGGCGGACGGAGTCCACCGAAACACCACGACGTCGATCTTCGGGCAGGGCCGACCACGGAGGCGGCAGACCGGGCCGCACCCCGTCCGGGCGAGGGATCCGGGCAGGCACGGCGCCTAAGCGGGAGCGTCGTCAGGCTTGGACGGGCTGGTCTCGGACGGGCTGGTCTCGGACGGGCTGGGCTCGGGCGAGCCGGTCTCGGACGGNNCTCGGACGGCCCTCCGGCGACGAGCTCCTCGAGCAGTACGCGCATGCCGCCGGTTTTCATGTTGGCCATCACCCGACCGGGCGTGACTTCCCCTCGCTCCCACTCCATCCAGGACTGCAGGAGCTTGCTCGGGTCAGGGGTAGGCACTTCCATCGGCGCCACACTAGTGCTCGCCGCCGGGGACCGATCTTCTCGGCCGGGCTTGACTAGCAGGCCCGGGGGTCCCAGGGCTCCTGCTGGTCGGACGACGAGCTGACCGGCTGACCGTTGGGCGTAGGCACTGTGGTGGTGGTGCCGACGGGGGTCGTGGTCGTCGTGGAGGTGCCCGTCGTCGTCGTGGCCACGGTGGTGGTCGTGGTGGCGGCGGTCGTGGTCGTAGCCCCCGTGGTAGTGGTGGTCGGGACCGCCTTGGCCGCCACGGCCACGGTCGAGCCCAGGTCGACCTCCACCGTCCCGGGCGCCACGGACGGGCTGACCTGCATCATCACCGCGCCAGAGAGGTACTTCATGACGTCCAGGGCGTCGGCGATCTCCTGGGGGTGGTAGAGCACGAGGGTCTCGCTGACGTCGGAAGGCACGGTCCCCGTGGTCTCGCCACTGATCTTCAGGCCGTGGGTGGCCAGCGCCTGGCCGGCGGCCACGGCGGCGTCATAGCTACCCGTGATGCTGACGACGCTGACCGATTTGGGGACCACGGGCTTGGGCAGAGCAACCGAGTCCCACGCCTTTATGACGTTGTCATCCGCCGGTTGGACGGGGAAGAGGACATCGCCCATCCCATAACCGCCGTAGTAATAATCGTTGACGTCGGTGACAGACAAAGTCGTCTCCGGCAACGTCGCCACATTTATGTTCCGGTAATGCAGGACGAGCTTGAGCAGTTGGTTCTTCAACCCGCTGTCCACCGTCATCTGTTTCAGTACGGCGGAGAGGAACGATGCCGCCGTCAGCGGGTTGGTCTTGCCCTTGGCCTTGGCCGTGTCGGCCACGACCTTTATGAACGTGTGGGTCCTCACGATCCGGGCCAGGTCGGATTCGGGGTCGTAAGGCCAGTATGGCCGGGGCTCGGTGTCGCCCGGGGGGTCGTACTGGAGGTGCCGGGCCCGGACCAACGTCAAGGCGTAAAACCCGTTGAGGTGGTGGCAGCCAGGCGTAGCGATGTACAGAAGAGAATCAGCGTCGAAAACCGGGTCGGGGAAATAGACGTTAATGCCGCCCAGGGCGTTGACGCTGTTTATGAAGCCGTTGAAGTTGAGCTCTACAAAATGATTGATGGGGATCCCGAGGTCTTCCTGTACGGCCTTTACGAGGTTGTCGGGCCCCTCGGTGCCGTCGTTGAGGGCGGCGTCCATTTTCTGGTACGGGCCCACCGGGCTGCCCGTCGGCATAGGTGAGAACAGGTCGCGCGGGATGGAGAGTATGGAGGCGGTGAGGGTGGCCGGGTCAAGGTGCAGGACCATCATGATGTCGGCCAGTGTCCCGGAATAGGTGAGGGAAGACCCGAACTGCTGCTGTTGTTGCGGGGTCAGGCCCTGGCGGGTCTCGTTGCCGATGAGCAGGATGTTCTCGGGTTGCAGGCCGTCCGCGTCCGAGGTCCGGGGCTGGGGGGCGGGGCCGCTGCCGCCGGCGTAGTGGCCGTACGGGGTCAGGTCCGGGCCGGGGTCGGTGACGACAGAACCGATCTCGTTGCGGACGTAGCCGTAGGCCGAGACCATGGCGGCCAGGCACAGAAAAACGACGCCGTTCGCCACGATCAGCGTGCGACGAGGCCAGCGCCGCTTGAGGCGCGCCCGGGGGTGCGGCGACGGCTTCGAAGGCTGGTCCCCTGGTTCGCCGGCGTGTTTGGGAGGGTTCTTCGTCACGGAGTTAAGACACTTTAGAGGTAGGGGCGGGTTTCCCGAGACAAGGAGATGGGCCCGGCTTTCGCCGGGCCCATCTTCGTACAGCAGTAACTTGAGAGCTTAGGGGTTACATCATCCCCATGCCGCCGCCGCGGCCGCCACCAGAGCCGGCAGCCGAGGGAGCCTTATCTTCTTCGAGCTTGTCGGCCACGGTCGCCTCGGTCGTGAGCAGAAGGGCGGCCACTGACGCCGCGTTCTGCAGAGCCGAGCGGGTGACCTTGGCCGGGTCGATAACGCCTGCCTTGACCAGGTCCTCGAAGTTGCCCGTCAGAGCGTTGTAGCCGTTGTTGCCCGTTTCCCGCTCAGCGTGCTCAACGATCACGGCTCCTTCGACCCCGGCGTTGATGGCGATCCAGCGCAGGGGCTCTTCGAGGGCCTTGCTGACGATGGTCGCACCGGTCGCTTCGTCTCCGGTGAGGGTCTTGGTCAGCTTGTCCACCGCGGCCCGGCTACGCAGCAGGGCCACGCCACCGCCAGGGACGATGCCTTCTTCGATGGCCGCTTTGGTGGCCGAGACAGCGTCCTCAATGCGGTGCTTCTTCTCTTTGAGCTCAACCTCGGTGGCCGCGCCGACCCGGATGACCGCCACGCCCCCAGCCAGCTTGGCCAGGCGCTCCTGCAGCTTCTCCCGGTCCCAGTCGGAGTCGGTGTCCTCGATCTCACGCTTGATCTGGGCGATGCGGCCCTTGACGTCGGCTTCAGAACCCGCACCTTCGACAATGGTCGTCGAGTCTTTGTCGACCACGATCTTGCGGGCCCGGCCGAGCAGAGACAAGTCGGTGTTCTCCAGCTTGAGGCCCATCTCTTCGGACACGACCTGGCCGCCGGTCAGCACGGCTATGTCGGCGAGCATGGCCTTGCGGCGGTCGCCGAAGCCAGGCGCCTTGACCGCCACGCTCGGGAACGTGCCCCGCAGCTTGTTGACGATCAACGTGGCCAAAGCCTCGCCGTCGACGTCCTCGGCGATGAGCAGCAGCGGCTTGCCCGACTGCATGACCCGCTCGAGGATGGCGATGAGGTCGTGCGCCGAGCTGATCTTCTGGTTGGCGATCAGTACGTAGGCATCTTCCAGAACGGACTCCTGGCGGTCCTGGTCGGTCACGAAGTAAGCCGAAATGTAACCCTTGTCGAACTGCATGCCCTCGGTGAACTCAAGCTCAACCCCGAAGGTGTTGGACTCCTCCACGGTCACGACGCCCTCTTTGCCGACCTTGTCGATAGCGTCGGAGATGACCTCACCGATCGAGGGGTCGGCGGCCGAGATCGAAGCCACCTGGGCTATCTCCGCCTTGTCGTCGACTTCCTTGGCCAGCGCCTTGATGGACTTCACGGCCTCGGCCACGGCCTTTTCGATGCCCCGCTTGAGGGCGATGGGGTTGGCGCCGGCGGCAACGTTGCGCAAGCCTTCGCGTACGAGCGCCTGAGCCAGCACCGTGGCCGTGGTGGTCCCGTCGCCGGCCACGTCGTTGGTCTTGGTGGCCACTTCCTTCACGAGCTGGGCGCCCATGTTCTCGAAGTGGTCCTCCAGCTCGATCTCCTTGGCAATGGTCACGCCATCGTTGGTGATGGTCGGAGCACCCCAGCGCTTGCCGATCACGACGTTGCGCCCTTTGGGCCCGAGAGTGACCCTGACTGTGTCAGCCAGCTTGTTGACGCCGGTCTCCAAGCCTCTACGGGCCTTCTCGTCGAAATGCAGTTCCTTGGCCACTACTTCTTCACCTTGGCCAATACGTCGCGGCTGCTAAGGACGAGGATGTCCTCACCGTCGACCGTGACTTCGGTGCCGCCGTACTTGGAGTAAAGAACCGTGTCGCCCACCTTGATGTCAAGGGGGATCAGCTCGCCGCTGTTGTCAGCACGGCGGCCGGGGCCGACGGCCAGCACCTCGCCCTGCTGGGGCTTCTCTTTAGCGGTATCGGGAATGACGAGGCCCGACGCCGTCCTCTCTTCCGCCTCATTGGGGCGGACAACGATTCGATCGTCGAGTGGCTGCAAGGTCATGATGTCGTCGCCTCCGTTGGCATAGGTCTCAACCGGATCTCCGGTTAGCACTCTCACCTGACGAGTGCTAACGATAGCGGCCCCCGGGAGTTAGCACAAACTCTTCTCGGAAAGACCGCAGACCGGAGCCCCGGCTCGTCAGCGGGGATAAGGCCCCGAGGGGAGGCCCAGGGCCCGGCGGAGGAAGTCGACCTGGGCCAACAAGAGCTTCTCGGCCACATCGTCCCTGCCCGCCACGTGGGTTATCCCGGGAAGGGGGAGTACGCAGTGGGCGTGGCCGGCCGCCAGCAGGGCACTTGACAGCGCCAGGGTGTGGGCGGCGAACACGTTGTCGTCGACCAGGCCGTGCACGAGCAGCAAGGGACGCTGAAGCCCCTGGGCCAGGGGCAAGAGCGACGACCGCCGGTAAGCGGCCGGCTCGACCTCGGGGTGCCCCAAGTAACGCTCGGTGTAGTAGGTGTCATAGAGCTCCCAGTCGGTCACCGGGGCGCCGGCCACGGCGGCGTGGAACACGTCCGGGCGGGCCAGCACGGCCAAGGCGGCCAAGTAGCCCCCGAACGACCAGCCTTTGATGCCCACCCTTGCCACGTCGAGGTCCTCTACCTGTTCGGCGGCACCGAACAGGGCGTCGACCTGGTCCTCGAGCACAGGCCCGGCGAGGTCCAGGTGCACCTCGCGCTCGAAGGCCGGCCCTCGCCCGGGCGTCCCCCGCCCGTCGGCCACCACAACGGCGAAGCCCTGGTCGGCGAACCACTGGGCCTCCAGCCAGAGCGAGCTTGCGGCCATGACGTGCTGGAACCCGGGACCGCCGTAGGGGGCCATGAGGACGGGCAGTTTGCCCCCACTAGGGCCGTCTGCGTTATGGCCTTTGGGCAGCACAACGCCCACGCTCAGCCGGCGGCGGCCGACCCGGAGGAAACGGACGACCGGGTCGACGACCGGCGTCTCCGCCATGTTGCGCAGGGCTTGGGGCGCCGAGCCCTCCAGCTGCACCTCGGCTCGCAGCCCGGCCCACGCCATGCTGCGGGAAGCCACGACCCGGACCGGCCCGTCGCCATAGGCGCTGGAGACGCCCTCGACCGAAGTCAGTTGCCGGAGCCCGGCCCCACCGGGGGACCAGCACCAGGCCTGGACGGTCTCTGGCTCGGTCGAGGCGGTGAACACAACGGAGCGTCCCACGCTGGTGACCTCTCTGACCTGGAGCCCGGGCGGGGACAACCACCGCTCCCCCAGTTTGAGGCGCCAGGTGCCGGCGTCGGCCCCGGCCCAGACCAGCTCCCCGCCGTCGGTCCAGGCGGGCACGCCAGGCGGCCGGCCTACCCAGGCGTCGTCGCTCACCTCGTCCAGGACCGACGTGGTGCCCTTCTCGAGGTCGGCGACCAGGACCGCGCTGGCCTTGTGGTCCCTCTGCTCCACCAGCAGCAGGGGCGGGCCGCCGCCGCTCCAGTGCACCGATACCAGGTACGGGTAGCGCCGGTCGTCCCAGCGCACCCGTGCCCGTTCGCCACCGGGGACCACTGGGACGTGCCAGAGGCTGACGAGGGCGTCGGCCGTACCGGCGGCGGGGTAACGGTGGGGCTGGGGAGGAGTGCCGGGCGTCGAGGGGTCCGAGGTCCACCAGGTGCCCACCGGGCTGTTGTCGACGCGGGCGGCCAGTACCGAGCCGCCGTCGGGAGACCACCAGAAGCCCCGGGAGCGTCCCATTTCTTCGGCGGCGATGAACTCTGCCGCCCCCCAGGTGACCTCGGGCCCGGTCTCCTCGGCCAGTACGCGATGAGCTTCCAGGCCGCTCGTAGCCACGGCGCAAAGGCGGGGCCCGGAGAGGAACGCCACGTGGCTGCCCGTCGGGCTGGGGCGGGGGTCGACCACCCCGCCGGGCCCGGGAAGTTCGACCGCCTCCGGGAGCTCTGCTGCCTTGCCGGCGTCGTCGCCGCCCAGGCTTACCCACCACAATTTGCCGCCCAGGGAGAAGGCGGCGTGAGAGACGCTCTCGTCACAGGCGTAATCGACGACGCCGGCGGCCAGCTCGCGGCTGCGCTCCCGGCGCGCTCGTTCCTCATCCGCCAGGTCTTCGGGGGCGGCCCCCAGGAGCCGGGCCGCGCTGGCTACTTCGCGCTCGGAGCCCTTCGCGCGGTCGTACGCCCATAGGGACGTGGCGGGGTCGTCGCCGGCGGGCGAACGCAAGAAGACGACTCGCTCCCCATCGGGCGAAACCGTGAAGTTGCGAGGCGCCCCCAAGGAAAACCGGCGGGTGCGGGCCTGCTGGCGGGGGAAAGGATCGTCGAGCGGTGAGGCCATCGGTCTTGCAAACCGTACCAGGCCGACGTGGCGGCGCGTCGCTGGTCATGTGGCCCGAAACCGCAGGACTGAGGCCCATCGGCCAGGATGAGAAGGTGCCTGACGACCTGCCCCGGTTCCGGTACCACCCCGACCCGGTCAGCACCGGGTCGATAGTGGGGTCGCCGGCGCTGTGCGTTTCGTGCCGCGAGGCGCGTGGCTTCATTTACACGGGACCTGTTTACGCTGCCGATGACCTGTCCGAGAAGCTCTGTCCCTGGTGCATCGCCGATGGGGCGGCGGCGCAGACCTTGGCCGCGTCCTTCACCGACGTCGGTGCGGACGTCCCCGACGGCGTACCCACCACGGTGCTCGACGAGATCGAGCACCGGACGCCGAGCTACCTGGCCTGGCAGCAGGACCATTGGATGTACCACTGCGCCGATGGGTGCGAGTTCCTCGGACGCGCCGGCCACGAGGAGCTGGCGGCCATGCCTGCCGAAGCGGCGGCGGCTGTGGCTGCCAGCGTGGCTGAGTACGGCTGGGACCAGGACGAGACCGACACCTTCGTAAAGGATCTCGACGCCGACGCAGTACCTACGGCATATCTGTTCCGGTGCCTGCACTGCAGGGCCTACAGCGCGTACTGCGACGCCGACTAGGACAAGCCGCCGCCTCCCGCGGCGCCCATCTGAGCATCAAGGGCGGCGCACCAAACGGAGCTTCAGGTTGGGGTCGACGGGGGCATCGAGCGGGGTCGGTCCATCTGTCCGCAAACGGTACCAAGCGGTGGCGCCGATCATGGCGGCATTGTCCGTGCACATGGCCCGGGACGGTATAAAGCCAACGCGGCCGTCTTCCTGGCAAATCAGCTGTACCCGTTCCCGTAGGGCGGTGTTGGCGGCCACCCCGCCGCCGATGCAGATTGCCTTCGCTCCCATTTCGGCCGCTGCCTGGCGGGTTTTGGTGGCCAGCACGTCGACCACCGCCTCCTGGAAGCTGGCGGCTACGTCGGCCAGGTCGGCGCTGGGATGGGCCCGTACGTACCGCACCACGGAAGTTTTGAGACCGCTGAAGGAAAAGTCATAGCCCTTCCCGGCCAGGCCGCGCGGAAAGGCAATGGCATCAGGCGACCCTTGGCGGGCGAGCCGCTCAATGGCCGGGCCGCCCGGGTAGCCGAGGCCGAGGAAACGGGCGACCTTGTCGAAAGCCTCGCCGGCGGCGTCATCTATCGTCTGGCCGAGCAGGACGTACTCGCCCGATGTGCGGTCCTGCATCAATATCAGCATCGTGTGGCCGCCCGAGACCAGAAGTACGACCATCGGCAACGACAGCGCCGCGTCCTCGAGGAAAGCGGCGTGAAGATGGCCTTCCATATGGTTGACCCCGACGAAGGGGACGCCCCAAGACCAGGCGTAGGCCTTGGCTGCGCTCACGCCGACCAACAGAGAGCCTATGAGGCCCGGCCCGATGGTGGCGGCCACGGCGGAGAGCTCGCCCGGATCCGTCGCCGCCCGGGACAGAGCTTCGCCCACCACCGGGGCGATCAGGTCCAGGTGTGCCCGGCTGGCAATTTCCGGCACCACGCCGCCGAAATCAGCATGGATCTCCGTCTGGCTGCTGACTACCGACGACAGGACGCGGTAGCCGTCCTCGACTACGGCGGCCGCGGTTTCGTCGCACGACGTCTCGATGGCGAGGACCTTCACCGACTTTTCTCCAACTCGTCCAAGCGCCCCTGCACCTCGGGCGACAGAAGGTCATAAAGCCACATTATGAGCGCGTCCTCCCCGGTCTCGGGGTAATAGTTGCGCCGGATGCCGGAGCTCACAAACCCGAAATTGCGGTACATCTGCTGGGCGGCCATATTGCCCATGCGGACCTCGAGGGTCATGGCCACGCAATGGCGCCGGCTTCCCTCACGAGCGAGGTGGGCCAGGAGCCGGCTGCCGAGGCCCTGGCGACGCAGAGAAGGGGCAATGGCGATATTGGTCACGTGGGCCTCGTCGGCGACGAACATGATGCCCCCGTAACCCACTATCTTGCCGTCCGTCCGCAGCACGGCGTAGTAGCGGGCATCGCCCTGGGCCAGCTCACTGTTGAAGATGCCGACCGTCCAGGGCCGCGGGTGCGCCCCGTGCTCGATGCGCATGACGGCGGGCAGGTGACGCCGGTGCATGGGCCCTATGGTCACCTCCGGGCGTTCCACCGGCAATGTGCGCCGCCTCATGAGCCCCGCTTCGGACGGGCGGCCCCCGGACCGGCGGGCCATGGCGGTCCCGGTGCCGACGGAGCGGTGCCTGTGACCCGGCCACCGACCTCCTCCCAGCCGATGCGCACGTCGGCCTGGCGGAGGTAAACAGGCTCGGGCAACGAGCCCGAGAGGCGGCCTGTCAGGCGGCCCATCAGAATGTCAGCGCCGATCTCGGCCACCACCAGGGGCGAGGGCGAGGCCTCGGCCGGACCGGCCACCTCGGCGCCGGCGGTCAGCAGTTCCCGGTAACGCCAAGCACCGTCCCCGACGGCCAGCGGGGGCTCGCTCAGGGCCGCGAGCTCGGCGGCCAGGTCCTCGGGGCTGGAGATGCGGGCGGGGCGCCGTTCCTCGAGGGCTCCTCCCCCGGCATAGACCGCCGAGTAGACCTCTCCTCTCCTGGCGTCGATGACCGCGGCCACCAATCCGGGCCGGCGGCGGTGGGGATGGGCCAGGGCCTCAAGGCTTGTCACGCCGGCCGTGGGGATGTTGCGGGCGGTGGCGATCGCCCTGGCGGTGGCCAGGCCGACCCGAAGACCAGTGAACAGCCCGGGACCGACGTCGACGACCACGCCGTCTATGGCCGAGACCGGCACACGGGCGTACCGGCATAGATCGTCAATGGCCGGCATGAGCACCTCGGAGTGGCGTTGGGGAGCCACCAGCACAAACGAAGCCAGGGGGGCGCCGTCGGCCCACAGTGCGCACCCCACCGCGCCCGTGGCAGTTTCGATGGCCAGGACCTTCATGACGCCAACGCCGTTTTCAACCCGGCCATCCGCTGGTCCCAGTTCGGGCCCAGGGCCCGGAAGACGACACGGCGGGCCCCGCCGGCACCGGCATTGTCGTCGAGGCCCCTGCTGGCATTGTCGCCGGGGCACGATTGATCGTCGGCGAAGCCGATGGCCACGTGCAGGCAATCAGGGGCCAGGGCCGGGGCCGCCATCTCCCCCCACTCGACGACCGCCGCCCCACCGTCCTCGACCTGCTCGGGCAGGGCGAGGTCGATCACCTCCTGTAGTTGTTCCAGGCGCCACACGTCGGCGTGCAAAAGATCCCATCCCGCGGCCGTCCTGTAGCTGTGGACGAGGACGAACGTCGGGCTGGTCACGGCCTCCTCAATTCCGAGGGCCGCGGCCAGGCCCTGGACGAAGGTCGTCTTGCCGGCACCGAGTTCCCCGCCGAGGAGCACCGTGTCGCCCGAGCGCAGCAGCCCCCCCAAGACAGCCCCGAGCGCCTTCATGTCGTCCGGTCCGGCGGCTATTGCGGAAAGGGTGACCGAGGGGCTCATCCCGCTGGACGCGGCAGGGGCGCCGCGGCCAGGGCTTCCTTGGCCCGCACGAGGTCGGCCCTGATCTGGGCCACCACCCCGCCTCCCCCCCGGAGCGCGGCCGAGGGGTGGAACGTAGGGACCAGGTAGCCCGAGCGGTAGGGATAGGCACGGCCCCGCAGCTTGCTGATGCCCTCCGTCCGGCCCAGGAGCGAGCGGGTGGCGAAGTTGCCCAGGGTGACCACGACTCTGGGGTCGACGAGGCCCAATTGCTGGTCGAGGTAGGACCAGCACGATTCGATCTCGTCGGGCAGAGGGTCGCGGTTGCCGGGCGGACGGCACTTTACGGTGTTGGTGATGTAGAAGTCGTCCCTGGTCAGGTTCATCTCCTCGAGGATCAGCCGGTCGAGGAGCTGACCGGAACGGCCCACGAAGGGCAGGCCCTGGAGATCCTCCTGTTCGCCCGGGCCCTCGCCGACGAACATGAGAGCCGCCGTCGGGTTGCCCATGCCGAACACCACGTTGGTGCGACCACCGGCCAGCCGGCAACGCGTGCAGGCAGAAGCGTCCTTGGCCATTTCGAGCAAGGCACGAACGAGGGATGGATCCCGGGCGATATCGCGGCCGGCGCCCACACGAGCAGGGTAGTACAGGCCGTCACCGAGAGGTGTAAAGGCGAGGCAGGCGCGGCGACAGGCCGCAGGTCACCTCGTAGGCGATCGTCCCGAGACGCTCGGCCCACTCCCAGGGCGAGATTTCGGCGTCGCCTTGGCGACCGAGCAGGACGACCTCGTCCCCTCTGGTGACCTCGCTCCCCGGACCGCAGTCGACCAGGATCTGGTCCATCGTCACCGCTCCGGCTACGGTCCGCCGGCGGCCGCCGACCAGCACCTCCCCGCCGACCATGAACAGGCGCCGCGGGACCCCGTCGGCATAGCCGACCGGCACGGTCGCTACGACCGAACGCTGGGACAGCCGGTACTGAAGGCCGTAAGAGAGGCTCTCGCCGGCGCCCACCTCCTTCGCGTAGGAGACCCGTGCCTTCAACGACAACGCCGGCTGGAGCGGCGCTATCAGGGGGGCCGCCTGTAAAGCGGCGGCCGGGGCCTGCCCGTAGACGGCCATGCCTGGCCTCACCATCTGGTAGCGCGAACGCGGATGGCACAAGGCGCCGGCCGAGTTGGCGGCGTGGAGCATCGACGGGTAGATGTCTTCGGCCGCCAGGGCCCGGACGACCCCTTCAAAACGGTCGAGCTGCGCACCGGTGAAGGGGTCGTCGGGCTCATCGGCCACGGCCAGGTGCGTGAACAGGCCCTCCAGGGCTAGAGCGGGATGGGACGCCACCCGTCGAGCCAGCCCGACGATGGCCGCCGGGCTGGCCCCCACGCGGTGCATCCCCGTGTCCACCTTCAGATGGACGGGGACCGGGCGTCCCCAGGTGCCCGTCCCCCGGCNNCCCGGCTGGGCCGGGCCAAGGCGGCCGCCTCCAGCAGCGCGGCCAGGCCGTCGTCTGTGTAGATGGTCGCCGTCAGGTTGTCCTCGACCACCAGGCCCATGGCTTCTGCCGGCGGTTCGGAGAGCACGAGGACGGGGACCTCGATCCCCGCCTGGCGTAGCTCGTGGCCCTCTTCGGCCAGAGCCACCCCCAGGTAGGCAGCGCCTCCGTCCAGCGCTGCTCGGGCAACAGGCACCGCCCCATGGCCATAGCCGTCCGCCTTGACAATGGCGCAGACGGCGGAGGGGGCCACCGCAGCGCGGATGTGGACGACATTGGCCGTTATGGCCGAGAGGTCGACCTCGACCCAGGCCGGCCGCAGCCATCCGGCAACGCGCTGGGCCGCGACGAGCTGGGCGGGCTCGAGCCCACTCATGGGCGTGGGAGCTCCGTGAGCCATCCCGCCACCAGGTCCGGCAGGTCGCTGGCCACCAGGCCCTCGCTGTAGCCAGTCCGTGCCGCCCGGCCATGGACATGAGCAGCCAGGGCAGCCGCCTCGAAGGCGGGCAGGCCCCGAGCCAGGAAGGCGCCGATGACGCCGGAAAGGACGTCCCCCGTGCCCGCTGTGGCCAGCCGGGCGTCTCCTGAGGCAACCAGCAAGGCCCGGCCGTCCGGGGCGGCGATCACCGACGTCGAGCCCTTCAAGAGCACTATGGCCCCGCTGCGCGCGGCTGCGTCACGGGTCTCGGCCAGACGGTCGGGCCCCGGGGCATGACCGGCCAGTCGTGTGAGCTCGCCGGCGTGGGGCGTTATCACCGTGGGCTGGCGACGGCGGGCCACAATGGCCGCCAGGCCTTCCAGGCTCCCTATGGCATTCAGGCCGTCGGCATCGACGACGGTGGGCACGCCCGCCGCCGAAACAAGCAGGCCCACTTCGCCTCCGGGCAGGTCGTGGCGCTCAGGTCCAGTGCTCGGTCCCACCACAGGGCCGAGGCCGGGCCCGACGACGAGAGCTTTTACCCGTGACAGCTCCTCCAGCACCTTGGCGTGCCAGCCCGACGCGGGGACCGGGAGGTGGACCAGCTCTCCCGGCGGCAGGACGGAGGGGTCGACCCCGGGCATGGACAGGCGCACGTACCCGGCGCCGGCGCGCAGGGCCGCCCGGCTGACCAGCCAGGGAGCACCCGTCATGCCTGGCGACCCGGCCACCACCTGGACTGCGGTCTGCCACTTGTGCCCGTCCCGAGGCCGGTGCGGCAGTAGCCCCGCCACATCGGCGTCGCCGACCAGCCAGCACCGGACGACGGCGTCCACCAGGGCACCTAGGCCGATGTCGACGACCTCCACCTCGCCGGCCAGGTCGGGACCGGCACCGAACAACAAGCCCGGTTTCAACGATGCAAAAGTGACCGTGGCCACGGCCCGCATGGCCCCGCCACCCTCCAGCACTTCGCCCGTCAGGCCGGAAACCCCTGATGGGATGTCAACGGCCAAGACGGGCGAGGCCCCCGGGGAGGGCGGAGAGTAAGCCCGCTGCAGACCGGTGCCGTAGGCGGCGTCTATCACGAGGTCGGCGGAGGGTAGGGCCTGCCCAGGCCGGATATCAGAAGCCTCCAGGACCTGGACTTGCGCTCCCTGGCCAGACAGAAAGGCAGCGGCCGCCCGGCCGTCGGCACCGTTGTTGCCCTTGCCGACCAGCACCACGATGCGCTTGGCGTAGACGCCCGAAACAAGACGTGCCGCCCGGTGGGCAGCGGCCGCACCTGCCCTGCCGATCAGGACCTCGACGGGCTCGGCGGCCTGGCGGTCGACGAGCGCCATCTCCTCGGGGGCGAGGACGGGGATCATGCGGGGACGGGGGTCATGCCAGGGCGATCACGACGGCGGCCGCCGCCGAGTCGGTATGGGTGAGGGAGATGAGCCAGGACTTTACGTCCTGCGCGGCGGCCAGGCGGGCGGCCCGGCCCGTGAGGACGAGGGCTGGTTCGCCGCTCGGTCGGCGCTCGACCTCCACATCGGCGAAGGCGAAGGCGCCCAGACCCACGCCGAGCGCCTTCATGACGGCCTCCTTGGCCGCGAAGCGTGCCGCCAGTGAGGGGACAGGGTTGGCCAGTGTGGCAGCATACGCCCGTTCTCCCTCGGTGAAAAGACGCTGGGAGGCGGACGGACGCCGGGCGAGCACCGCCCCGAACCGGGCAACGTCGACGAGATCGAGGCCGAGGCCGACTGGGCCGCCGCCGACTGGGGCACCGCCTGATTGGGGCACCGCCGGCGAGGCCGCTTTCGTCCAGGGCCACGAGGCGGCCCGGCTCAATCCGACCAATACCGGGCCAGGACGGCGACCGGTTCGGTCAAAAGGTCGATCATGGGTACACCTCCGAGGACGGCGTCGTCGAAATGGGGTTGGGCTTCGGTGACGGCGTCCACGAGCGCCGTGTACCGCGCCTGGTAGGCCTGGAGCACGGCCTTGGCCGCCTCGGGGGCCAGCACCGGCGCGAACCGGAGGTGCAACAGGGTCATCCCGGTCACCTGGCCGTCCTTCACCTCGGGGACCATCACACCGGTCCGGCCGTCATGGAGGCCCTTGAACACGGTGACCGCCCTCTTTTCGGCGGCGCGGTGCTTGGTGCCCCGCAGGGTGTTGTCGGTCGCCGTGCGGGAGGGTATGCCGGTGGAAATGCCGCCGACGTCCACGACGTCTATGGTCGCCCCGTCGAGGCTCCCGCCCCCTGTCACCAGGCCCGTCGTCCGCACCTGGTAGCGCGTATAGCCCTGCACCTCCTCGACGGCCGCGCCGAGGGCCGCCAGCGTCCGCAGGGCGCGGTAACCAAGAGACTCCACGGTGGGCCCGGCAGCCAGCGTCTCGGACACCAAAGGGGCTCTCAACAGGGCGTCTTCGCTCCGCGAAATGCCCACGGTCACAGTCTTGGCCTGGTGTTTTATGGCGTCTATGGGACGGGTGAGCTCGTCGATGGCACTACCGAGGGCGACAACGAGGTCTGCCGCGATCGCGCTCGGGGTACCAACCTTGCCCATCTCGGCCTCGTAGCTCTCCACGGGCAGCGCCCCAGTGGCGTAGCGCAGCAAGGACGTGAGCCGGGAGGCGGTCGACGCGTTGAGCTGGCCGTCATAGGCACCCTCCCGCAGGCCGGCCAGGGCCGGGGCGGCAGCGACCTCGAGCGCGGGCGCCATCTGTTCCAGAACGGGGGCGCCACCGCCCCGGGTGGCGCTCTCGACAACAGAACGGGCTTCCCGAAGGGGACGGGCCTGGGCGTCGATGGCCAGGGCGGCTTCGTAGCCAAAAATATGGCCCGCCATGGCGGCCAGGACGAAGGCGAGCTCGGGATGGCAAGCGGGTACGGCGATGATGTCGACATCGCGGTTTATCGCGCCCTTTTCAGCTTCGGCCACTATGACGACCGGAGCCGCTTTGTGAGCGCGGAAAATCTCGACTTCTTTGGCGATGTCACGGACATTGGGCCCGCGCGCGCTCGGAGCCATCACGAGGACGAGGGGCTCGGCGGAAAGGTCTATATGTTTTTTGTCCTCGACACCGTCCAGAGCTATCGCCTTGTAGCACAGCTCCGAAAGCTTGATCCGCACCTCGGCGGCGGCCACACGGTCGGGACCGCTGCCGACCACGGCCCACGAACGGCGGCCGGGCGCCCGAGCTGACGCTATCCGGCCTATTTCCTCCCGTTGCGCCAGGACTTTTTCCAACAACGAGGGCATTTCCCGCCAGGCGCTGAGGATCTCGTCGGACCACGCCGCGCCGGCCGTCCCCGCCACCGCCGCCAACCCGCAGGCCAGGAGGTGGCCCGCCGCGACCTGGGAGTAAAACGCCTTGGTGGAGGCCACGCTCATCTCGATATCGCGGCCGTCCGAGGTATAGAGCACGCCGTGGGACTTCTGCACGAGGTCGCTGTTGCGACGGTTCACGATCGAGATGACGTGGGCCTGACGGGCACGCACGAGGTCCACCGTCCGATTGGTGTCCGTGGTCGTACCCGATTGACTTATGGCGACCACCAGGACACCGGACATGTCGTCGGGAAGACCACCACCGGAAAGGCCCCAGCCGGAGAGTTCCGTGCCGGGCATGGCCCTCACCACGACGTCGGGCAAAGCCTTGGCGATGGCGGCCGCCACCGCCTGCCCAGCCACCGCCGCCGTCCCCTGACCGACCACCAAGACGAGGTGGATCCGGCCGGACGCGAGGTCGTGGCGCAAAGCGGGCGGTATCACGTCGTCGCCCAGGCGGGCAACGAACCGGTCGTCCTCTCCGCGGACGAGCTTGCCGCGCAGGGTCTTGCGCACCGAGAGCGGCGATTCGGAAATCTCTTTCAACAGGAAATGCCGGAAACCCCGCCTGTCCACGTCCCTGGTCGTGATCTCGGCGGTCTTGATCTCGTCCTCGGAGACGGGTAGTTCGGTCCCGTCATAACGCCAGCGGGATATCCCGCCCAGCGTGCCGGCGCCAAGACGCGAGCACCGGACCACCTGCCCGCCGCCCTCGTCGTTCATACGCAGGTAACGGCCCGTTTCCTCGACCAACCCGTACGCCTCGCTGGCCACGACGAAGGCGTCCTCCGCAAAGCCGATGTTGACGCTTTGGCCGCTGCCTCGCAGGGCCAGGAAGATCTCGTCGGGATCATACGCGGCATTGGCCACGATGCCGACCGAGCCGTCCAATCGCTCAACGGCGCGGCGGAACGCCTCGGTCATGTCGAGGCCGGCACCGAGGTACCTGGAAACGAGGACCGGGATGATCTTGGCATCCGTGGTGACCTCCGGCGGCACCTTGATGCCTTCGAGGACCAGCAGTTCGGGGTAATTGTCGACGTCGCCGTTGAGCGCGCCCACGACGTAGGGCCCCGGGGCCTTCGCACCGGCTTCTTCGCCATTGAGCGGGTGGGCGTTGGCCTCGGATATGAGCCCGACACTGGCCCACCGGGTGTGGGCCACCACTGTGGCCCTGACCCCCGGAGAAGCCAGGGCGCGGGCTAGAAGGGCGTCGGTGCCCAGCGCGTGGCGCAGGACGGCCACGTTGTCGCCGAGCTCGCCGATCTCCGCCGCCGCTTTGTACACGAGGGACAGGCAACCGTCCGCTGCCCGTACGGCGAGAGAAGTGAAAAGCGGGTCGTCCGCCCTGGCCCCGATCAGGGCCCGTATTTCCGGGGCGGACAGGTCGAGGCCGTGACCGCTCAGCATGAGGTGCAGGCCGGCAGAGTCGCGACCCCGTACCTCGAGGCGGTCGAGCGAGCTGAAGGCGACGTGGACGGCCCACAGCGCGCCAAGAGCAGCGGGGCCGGGCCGGGCGCCCTCGTTGAACAAGCCGAGCGAGGCCGCCAGTGACGACACGGACCGGGCCGCGTTGAGCCGGTCATGGCCGAGTGCCCAGATGGCATCGTGCAGACGCACCAGAGCGGCGTTGATCTCCTCGAGCTGCTCCGTGCTCACGATCACGTCCCCGGCCTCCAGGGTCATTTCGAAGCCGGCCACAACCTCGTCCAGCTCCTTGGCGCCCCTTCCCAGTGCCCCGAGCGTGCCACCGTGGCCGATCAGGCAGGTCAAGCCGGGCACACCTTGTAGCGAGGCGCTCAAATCGGCCAGAGTGCCGGTGGCAGCTCGAAGAGACCTCAGCTGGCCATCAGGACTGGCGCTGCGCTTGAGGGCCTCCAGCTCGGACAGAGCGATGGCGACGGCATCTTCGACCTCGTGCGGCTCGGGGGGCCGCCGCGATGAAGGTTGCGCCAGGACGGCGACGATCCCACACATGTAGACAAAGGGTAGCGGCGAGGGCCGCCTAAGGACTGGTTACGCCTCCCAGGGCGGTGTGCAAGGCGGAAACGATGCGCTCAGCGGCCGCCTCGGCCGCCTCCTGGGTCGGTGCTTCGACCATGACGCGAACAAGCGGCTCGGTCCCGCTCGGCCGCAAGAGCACCCGCCCGTGTTGGCCCAGGGCCCGCTCGGCCTCCTGGACCTCCTCCCACACGGCCGAGGCTTCAGCCAGCCCGTCCCGGTCCGCCACGGCCACGTTGCGCAACACTTGCGGCCATCGGCGCAGAGCGGCGGCGGCCATGTCGGCCAGGTTGGTATTGCTGCGGGCCACAAGGTCGGCCAGGAGCAGGCCCGACAGCACGCCGTCCCCGGTCGTGGCCAGTGTCCGGAACACGATATGCCCCGACTGCTCCCCCCCCAGTGCCCAACCTTTGGCGTCGAGAGCCTCGAGCACGTAGCGGTCGCCCACCCCGACGGTGTGGACGTTTACCCCGGCGGCGGCCATCGCTTCATGGAACCCGAGGTTGGTCATCACAGTGACCACGACGGTCCCCCCTGCCAACAGGCCCCGTTGGGCGAAGTCGGTGGCAAACAGCGCCAACAGACGGTCCCCGTCGACGACGTTCCCCGAGGCATCGACGGCGATCACGCGGTCAGCGTCACCGTCGAAGGCCAGGCCAAGGTCCGCCCGTTTGCTCACCACGGTCTCGGCCAGGCGACGCGGGTCGGTCGAGCCGCAACCGTCGTTGATGTTGGCCCCGTCCGGCTCGGCTGAAAGGACGCTCACTATCTGGGCGCCGGCGGCCTCGAAGACCTGGGGGGCGCTCACGGACGCGGCACCATTGGCACAGTCGAGCGCCACCCTCATGCCCCCTAGGCGCCGGCCCTCCAGGCAGCTCAGTACGTACCGCTCGTAGCGCGCCAAAGCCCCGGCGTCCGGGCTGATACGCCCGACGCCTCTCCCGGTTGGGGCTCCCGCCCGGTCGTGCGTCGCCAACAGAGCGTCGAGCTCGGTTTCGAGGCCTTCCTCGACGTCGTCCGAAAGCTTGGTGCCACCGGCGGCGAAAAACTTGACGCCGTTGTCGCCGTACGGGTTGTGCGAAGCCGAGATGACAGCGGCCGGAGCGCCCTGCTCGGCCGAGATGAACGCCACTGCCGGCGTCGGCAGCACGCCCACGTCGACCACGTCGACGCCTTCGCCGGCCAACCCGGCCGACAGGGCGGCCTGCAAGAGAGGCCCGGACCAGCGCGTGTCACGGCCGACGATGAAGCGCCGTCGTCCCTCGAGGGGAACCGCGCCCAGAGCCCGGGCTGCCGCCCGGCCCAGAGCAGTGACAAGCTCCGGGCTCAGCTCGGCGTTAGCCTGGCCTCTTAGGCCGTCGGTGCCGAAACGCAGCATTCGGGGCGTCCGAGGAAGAGCGCCGGCGTGGGAAGGGCCCTCAGCGCTTGGAGTACTGGGGCGCCTTGCGGGCTTTCTTCAAGCCGTACTTCTTTTGTTCCTTCTCTCGTGGGTCACGGGTCAGGAAACCGGCTCGCTTCAGCGGCTGGCGCAGTTCGGGCTCGAGCACGGAGAGGGCCCGAGCAATGCCGAGGCGCAACGCACCCGCCTGCCCCGACATCCCACCTCCGTCAAGAGTGGCATCCACGTCGTAGTCGGTCGCCTTGTCGACGACCCTCAGGGGCTCGGTGAGCACCATGCGGTGAGTTGCCGAGGGGAAGTACTCGTCGACGACACGGCCGTTGCATGTGATCTTCCCATCCCCAGGGCGCAGACGGACACGGGCGATGGCAGTTTTACGCCTGCCTGTGGACTGGATTAGGGGCTTGGGCACTGACCGTGTTCTCCTCTTGGCACCGGTTCTGTCGTAACGACTTGTCGTGATGCTGCCGGCAGGCTGCTCAGGCTACTCGGTGAGCCGAGTGGTCGAGGGGCCAGGGCTTAGGGGTCTGGGCCGCGTGACGGTGCTCGGGCCCGGCGTAGACCTTGAGCTTGCGCAGCATCTGGCGTCCCAGCGGGCCCTTGGGCAACATGCCCCTCACCGCCATGCGAACGACCTCTTCGGGCCGCTTGGCCAACAGGTCGCTGTAGGACCGCGTCCGGAGCCCACCCGGGTAACCGGAGTGCGTGTAGTGGAACTTCTTCTCGGCCTTGGCCGCGGTGAGCACCACCTGGGCGGCGTTGACGACGATCACGTGGTCGCCCATGTCGAGATGGGGCGTGAACGTAGCCTTATGCTTGCCACGCAGGACGCGCGCCACCTCGGTGGCCAGCCGGCCGAGAACGGCGCCAGAAGCGTCGACCTCGTACCAGACGCGATGGATTTCAGCAGCTTTGGGAGAGTAGGTACGCACGGGCCCCTTACATTACTGGGCCCGGGCCGGATTGGCCAGCCGGTGGCCTGGAGGGGGCTTGCAGGGCTGGTCCGACTGGGCTGGCGGGGCTGGCGGGGCCCCTTGGCGGGGCTGGCGAGGCCGTCCGGCGGGGCCGGTGGCCCGGGCCCGGCGGCCGTCGCTGTTCGGGCTGCCTAGCCCGGTTTGTTTGGAGGCCCGGAAGCCGCTCTAATGTATGGCCAGTGCACGACACGCTTCTAGCCTCCGTCCTCCGCTGGGGCTCGCCTACGGGCGTGACCCAGCAGGATTCGAATGTCCAGCGGCTCTGGAACGTCACCTACTACATCGCCATCCCCCTGGGCGCCATCGTGATCGGTCTGATCGTGTGGTGCGCGGTGCGCTACCGGGTGCGGCCGGACGAGGACCACATCCCACGCCAGGTCCAGTACCACATCCCGCTCGAGGTGTTTTACACGATCGTCCCCATCGCTTTGGTGGCGGTCCTGTTCGTCTACACGTACCAGGCGGAGAACAAGGAGGACAGCGTGTCCCCCAGCCCCGCTCTGGTGGTGCGGGTGGACGCTTTCCAGTGGGGCTGGCGCTTCACCTACCCCAACGGCTACGAGGTCATCGGCAGCGTGGCGACCGAGCCCAACATCAACAGCACCAGCCTGCCCATACTGACGCTGCCCGCCGGTGAGACCGTACAGATAAACCTTTACTCGGACGACGTGAACCATTCGTTTTACGTGCCCGCGTTCCTTTTCAAAAGGGACGCCATCCAGGGCATCAACAACTCCTTCGACTTCAACATCGACCCCAGCGTGGCCGGACAACGGTTCGTCGGCGAATGCACGCAGTTCTGCGGGACGTACCACCCCTACATGAGGTTCTGGCTGCAGGTGATGGCGAGAAACTCCTTCAGTACGTGGCTCTCGCAGCATCACGGCCTGAACACGACGGTTTCGGAAGGGTAGCTAAGCGAACATGACCCTGCTCCAGGAAAGGCCCCCGCAGCATGAGGCCCCGGAACGCCGGCTGGTCGAGATCGTTCCCGGGCCGAAGAGCAAGGGCCTACTCTCCTACCTGACCAGTACCGACCACAAGCAGATCGGGCTCAACTACATGGTGACGAGCTTCATCATGTTCCTGATAGCCGGCGCCATGGCGGTGCTGATGCGGGTCCAGCTGGCCGTGCCCAACAACAACTTCATGAGCCTGGAGACCTACAACCAGCTTTTCACCATGCACGGCAGCATCATGCTGTTCCTGTTCCTCGGACCGTTCGGTTTCGGCATGGCCAACTACCTGGTGCCGCTGCAGATCGGTGCCCCCGACATGGCCTTCCCTCGGTTCAACGCCTTTTCCTACTGGCTCTTCCTGGGCGGCTGCATCACGATGACGTCCGGCTTCCTCACCTCGTCGGGCGCCGCCGACTGGGGCTGGTTCGCCTACGCCCCCCTCACCGAGGCGATCCATTCGCCCGGCCCGGGCGGCGACCTGTGGCTGGTGGGGGTGGCCCTAGCGGGCTTCTCCGGCATCTTCACCGCCGTGAACGTGATCACCACGGTCTTCACGCTGCGTGCCCCCGGCATGGTGATGTTCCGCATGCCCATCTTCACCTGGAACCAGCTCGTCACCGCCTTCCTGGTGCTCCTGGCCTTCCCGGTGCTAACCGCCGCCGTGGTCCTACTGTGGGCGGACCGGCACATGGGCACGCACTTCTTCGACCCCACCCACGGCGGCCAGCCCATCCTGTGGCAAAACCTTTTCTGGTTCTTCGGGCACCCCGAGGTCTACATCCTGGCGTTACCCTTCTTCGGGATGGCCACGGAGGTCATATCGACCTTCTCCCGCAAGCCCGTTTTCGGTTACAAGGGCATGGTTTTCGCCACCCTGTCCATTGGTGCCCTTTCCATGGGCGTCTGGGCCCACCACATGTACACCACCGGCGCCGTCCTGTTGCCCTTCTTCGCCGTGATGACCCTGCTCATCTCGGTGCCGACAGGCATCAAGTTCTTCAACTGGATCGGGACGATGTTCCGCGGGTCGGTGCGGTTGGACTCGCCCATGCTTTTCGCTCTCGGTTTCCTCGTCTGCTTCCTGCTCGGCGGCTTCACCGGCATCATGCTGGCCGAGCCCCCGCTGGACTTCCAGGTGCACGACACCTACTTCGTGGTGGCCCACTTCCACTACGTGCTCTTCGGCGGGTCAGTGTTCGCCGCCTTCGCCGGCATCCACTTCTGGTTCCCCAAGTTCACGGGCAAGAAGCTCGACGAACGACTGGGCAAGCTGACGTTCGTGCTCATGTTCATCGGTTTCAACCTCACGTTCTTCCCCCAGCACGACCTCGGCCTCCGCGGCATGCAGCGGCGCATCGCCGTTTATCCCTCCAACGCCGGCTGGAGCTTCCTCAACATGCTCTCCTCCATCGGCGCCTTCATCCTCGCCGCCTCGATCCTTCCCTTCCTGTTGAACGTGTGGGTCACCCTGCGCAACGGCAAGAAGGTCGGGCCCAACCCGTGGGACGGCATGACCCTGGAGTGGGCGACCGAGTCACCACCGCTCGAGCACAACTTCGAGTTCCTGCCGCCCATCCGGTCCGAGAGGCCGGTCTGGGACCTCAATCATCCGGACCACACCACCCTCCCTCACGGCAAGCACGCCCACCAGCTCGCTCTCCTGGCTGCCCAGCGGGCGGCCGGCGCTGATGTGATGAGCGGAGGGCAGCTCACGGGTAACGGTGGGGCCACGGGCACGGTAGGCCCCGCCCACGGCAACGGCGGCAGCAACGGTGGCAGTCATGACGGTGGCGGTGCCGGGGACGGCGACCACGGGACGATCGAGGGAGCCTGAGCGATGAAACACGAGTGGGTCCTGGCTCTGGGCATATCCGTCTTCCTGGCGATCGTCGCCATCGTCTACTTTGCCTGGAGCGGTGAGTTCTCAGGGTCAGTCATGCTCACCTTCGGCGCCTTCGCCTACGCGATCATGTTCGGCTACATCCTCCTGCAGTACCTCCGCCGCCACCGGATCCCCAGAGTGGAGGACCGCGACGCGACGCCCGAAGAAGGCGCCGGGGACATCGCTTTCTTCCCGGGCAACAGCATTTGGCCGGCGGCGATGGGACTGGGGGCCGTGTCGTTGGCCATCGGCCTCGCCTTCGGCAAATGGTTCTGGGCGATCGGGGGCATCCTGCTCGTGGGCGCCATCGTCGGTTTCGCCGTAGAGGCAGAGGCGCGCTAGACGGTCGGCCGAGGCCAG
>PMWT01000159.1 GCA_003166025.1 Acidimicrobiaceae bacterium
CATAAACACCGCCACCCTTTACAACACCAGCACCACCGGCGGCACCATCAGCGGCGCCGGCGGGCCGGCTCGCCAGACCGTCATCGTCGAGGACTCAGCGCTGATGACCGCGGACTACCCGAGCGACCCTGACCTCAGCAGCCTGAGCGGGTCACTGTCGAGTTTGGCCGCGGCGACCGACGGTGTGGTGGTGGACGTCAGCCTGAGCCCTCAGATCGACGCCCTAATCAGCCAAGCCCAGGCGCCGGCGAACGCAGGCTGCCCCTACGCAGAGAACCTGGTGGCCCAGGCGATCCAGGACGTAATAAATACCTACCGTGTCACCACCACCAATTTGAAGTACGTCGTCATCGTGGGTGACGACGACGTCATCCCCTTCTTCCGCTACCCGGACAACGCCGGTCTGGCCCCCGAATCGGACTACGAGCCGCCGCTGCTGTCGACCACGCCTGCGGGCGCCGCTCTGCAGGGCAACTACTACCTGAGCGACGATCAGTACGGCGCCTCCAGCGAATTGACGGTCCAGGGCACCACCGTCCCCCTTCCGAGCGCCGCCGTAGGCCGTCTCGTGGAGACACCGAGCGACATCGTGACCACAATCAAAAACGACGTGAACTCGACCGACACGGGGCTGAACACGATAGCGCCCAAGTCGTCCCTGGTCACCGGCTACGACTTCATGCAACCGCCGGCAACCCAGGTCGCATCGGCCTTCGCCACCGGCGTGGCTCCGGGGCCGAACAGCACATTGATCACCAACGACGGCGTGGCCCCCAGCAGCACTTGCGATTCACAATCACTGGCCCCTGGCCCCACCTGCTCTTGGAGCGCTGCCGACCTCACGACCTCGCTCTTCGGCAGCCATCACGACCTGGTCTTCCTCGGCGCCCACTTCAGCGCCAACAACCTTCTGGCCGCCGATGATACGACGACACTGACGACAAACCAGTTCGCCAGCCAGGTGGGGACGACGCTGTCGGGCTCGCTCGTGCTTAGCGCCGGCTGCCACTCCGGTTACAACATCGACGGCCTCGACGCCGTCCCGGGTGTCACGGACCCGCTCGCCTGGCCCCAGGCCTTCACAGAGGCAGGGGCGACCTTGATCGCGGGCACCGGGTACCAGTACGGCGACACCAACTACGTCGCCTACAGCGACGAGATCTATGTCCTGCTCGCCCAACAACTCGGTTACGAGCCTGGGACCAGCCCTGGCCCGGTGCCCATCGGTTCGGCCCTGCTCGGTGCCAAGTTGCAGTACCTTGCCGGTCTCGACGAGTTGAACGGGGTCGAGGAGAAGGCCCTTTCGCAGATCACGCTTTACGGCCTGCCGATGCTCGGCATACAGGAGACCAACGAGGTGCCGGCGCCCGGCGGCAATTCGAGCAGTGTCTTCACCTCCCCGCCGTCCGGGGTGCAGGTGGTGCAAGCACCGACCACCCCTACCTCCAACCCGGGTTCGGCCCTCCAGCTCGAAGTGGCCAGCATCAACGTGGCCCCGACGCTGACTACGAAGCACGCTCCAGCTCCGAACAGCTCTTACACCTACGACGCCGGCCCGGCGGGCCAGGTCGCCGACCCCGGGGGCCCGGTGCTCCCACTCCAATTCGAAGACGTCAACCAGGCGGGAGAAACCTTGCGCGGTGTGGGCTTCTGGAGCGGCACCTATGCCGACAGCACGGCGACGCCGCTCACCGGGGACCCGGCGACCGACACCGGTAACCCGAACATCGTCCCGTTCACCTCGCCCGTGTTCTTCCCCCAGTCATTGTGGAACCCGAACTACTTCCCGACTTTGTTCAACGGAGGCGATACCGAACTGGCGTTGACGCCGGTCCAGTACGACGGCAACGGGACCGCCGACGACATGAGGACGTACAGCAACCTCGGCCTGAACCTCTTCTACAGCGACAACACCTCGACCTATACGGACCTCGAGGGCAACAACTATGTCCCTGCCCTCGCCGCGCCGCCGACCATCAGCGACGTGACGAGCAGCGTCAACGGGGACCAGGTGGCGGTCTCCGCCCAAGTGAGCGGTGACCCTTCGGCCGGCATCCAGGAGGTCTGGGCCACTTATACGGACACTTCGCCCGGGCCGCTTTACGGTACCTGGCAGTCCGTAGCCCTCCAGCAGCCCGGCGGTAGCGGGACTCTGTGGTCAGGGACCATCACCGACGCTGCCGGCGGCCAGACAGGCGACCCGGCGGCGGACATGCAGTTCATCGTCCAGGCCGCGAACGGTGTCGGCGAGGTCAGCATGGACAACAACGACGGTTACTATTTCACGCCGTCGGTCAACCCCGGCTCGCAACCGGCACCCGGGACCTCGACGACGAGCTTCAACCTCTCGATCAGCGCCCCGGGAAGCGGGCCGTACCAGGGCAGCGTCTCGGTGTCGGCCACGCTGGCCCCGACGACCGGCAACCTTCCCGCGGCCGTCCCGGGCGAAGACATCACGTTCGACCTCGGTACGTCGACGGTGAGCGCACCGATCGTGGCCAACTCGGGTGACACCTCCGGCACGGCGACGGCGACGGTCCCGCTGACCCAAACGCCCGGCAGCTACACGCTCAGCGCCACGTACGGCGGCGACCCACAGGACCAGCCGGCTGCTCAGAGCACCTCGTTAACGATCAACAAGACGTCGACCAGCCTGCAATTGCTGACGGCGCCGTCGAAAATCGTGGCCGGGCAGGACAACGGGGTGACGGCGCAACTGAAGGCGACAGTCGGCTCGCCCGGCGTCAGCGTGGCCTTGCCGCAGGAGCCCGTCTACTTCGTCCTCTCCAACAGCGGCGGCCCAGTCCTCACCACAGTCGGCATAACCAATACCAACGGCGTGGCGTCGGCGGGCGTGCTCAACGTACCGGCTGCCGACACCGGGACCAGCGTCACGAACGACACCATCACGGCGTATTTTGCCTCGAACATCCCGCTGGCCGGCGGCACCTCTTACAACGCCACCGACCCTGCTTATGCGCCGTCGACCAGCAGCATGTCGCCGGTGAACAGCGTCACCGCGCCGCCTTCGATCGTCATCAGCGCACCCAGTTCGGTGCCGACCACCGGTACGTACACGCCGGTCACGTATACGGCGACCGTCCATAACTACGACGGGAGCACCGGCACACCGTCGTGCACGCCCGCCTCCGGCGCCGGCTTCCCGTTGGGCTCCACCACCATCTCGTGCTCGACGACTGACAAGTACGGTAACACCGCCACGGCCACGGCCGCCGTCGACGTGACGCCGGCCCCGCTCACCTTGACGATCTCGGGCACCCAGACCTATGGGTCCCCGCCGATGTTTGCTTACAGCGCCGCCGGCCTCGTGGGCAAGGACACGACGACGGTGATCACGGGGACATTGACCTGCTCCACGACACCCGCTACGAGCAGCTCCAGCCCGGTGGGTACTTATGCGATCGCCTCGTGCTCGGGCTTGACTGTCCCCTCCTACTACACCGCCATCGCCTCCGATTACAAGCTCGGGAGCCTGATAATCGGCACCGCACCGCTAACCGTCACCGCATCGAGCGCCACCGTCAGCTACGGACAGGCACCACCGCAGATCACGGCAAGTTACAACGGTTTTGTTCCCGGCGACAGTTCTTCGTCCCTGACGGCACGGCCAACGTGCTCCACCACGGCGACGCAGACCTCGCCGCCCGGCACATATCCCACGACTTGCACAGGTGCCGTTGATGTCAACTACTCGCCTATCAACTACGTGAAGGGGACGGTGACGGTCACGCCGTCTACCATGCTGGTGCTCGGTCCCGGCACCGGCACCCTCACGATGAGCGGCCAGGCAACGGCCAACGTGCGCGGCAATTTGGCCGTGAGCTCCCCATCCACCGGGAGCATCAACCTGTCGGGCCAGGCCTCGCTGAAAGCGGCTGGG
The DNA here is from genome assembly GCA_003166025.1 of Acidimicrobiaceae bacterium. Classification (GTDB taxonomy): domain Bacteria; phylum Actinomycetota; class Acidimicrobiia; order Acidimicrobiales; family Palsa-688; genus Fen-671. The sequence continues at coordinate 3,902 of PMWT01000159.1, forward strand.
ACGCTCATTTCCCCAGCGGCAAAGCCGGTGGTATCGAGCGGTCAGGCGACGACATCGGTCGGGTCACAGGAAACCCTGCCGGCCGAGCCGGACCCGTACGCCGGCCTCGCCGCGCCGAGCACCACAGGCATGACCGTTTACAGCTCCTCGACGCTCCAGGGCCCAGGTGTCTATACCAAGGCGGTCACCGTTTCAGGCCAAACTAAGGTGACATTGGCCAGTGGCACCTACGTCTTTGACAACGGGCTTACCCTTTCCGGCCAAGCCAGCGTGACGAGCGCCAGCGGGGGCGTCCTGCTGTTTTTCGCAGGGGGTGAGCTTTCCATCAGTGGCCAGGCGGCTGCCGTGCTGTTGCCGCTGGCGTCAGGGCCGTACCAAGCTATCAGCCTGTTCCAAGCCCGCACCGACACGCAGGCCATCATCCTGAGCGGGCAGGACCATACCACTTCGATGGTCGGCGCCCTCTATGCCCCGGTGGCGACCCTCGAGCTGTCGGGACAAGCGGTGCTGGCCGTCGGAGGCCTGATCACCGACGGCGTCACTCTGACCGGACAGGCGGGGGTAACCGTGGGCTGACGGGCCCTGGCCCCGGCCACCGGCACGCCAGTGAAAGCTCCCGGCCGCGCTGCAGGCGAGGCGGGACTCACAGACCGAGTGCAGTAGGAGCAAGGCACCGACGGCCAGCAGGACGTCGCCGGCACTGAAGACGTTGGCCAGTGGCCAGGTGCGCGGCGTCGAAAAGATATCGCCGAGAAAGGCCAGTCTCGGGTGCAAGAGGGGCGCCGAGTTGAGGAACTGGCCCTTGGGCAGCACGCGCCCGGCGGCCCGCACGGCGACGGGTGACGCCGGCATGACGCCGTCGTTGGCGCCGATGGCCACGAGGTTGGACAGGCCGCCCAGGCCCACCAGCCACAGCCAAGGGATGCGTCGGTTGGCGAACAGGAATATGACCGCGAGCATGTACGAGACCAGTTCGAGCACCTGGCCGGGCCACCCGGCCATTTGCCGGGCCAGGACGGAAATGACCACGATCTGCAGGGCCAGGGCGGCGAGCACGGCCCATCGCGCCTTGATCCTCAGGCGGGAAAGCCTTTCCAGGGAGCCCCCACAGGCCGGTACCGACAAGGCGGCGAGGGCGACGGCGAAAACGAGGATCACGGTACGGACCTTTGCAGTTCGAGCCGAGCCTCGAACACGGACGATTGAGCGGTGGCCCAGCCGTGGGGCTGGAAGACCTCGGGCGGCATCGGCTTGCCGAACAGGAAGCCCTGGGCGATGGTGCAGCCGCGCTCGAGGAGCATATTGGCAACCACGGCGTCCTCTACCCCCTTGGCGATCGTCTCTACCCCCAGCGCCCGTCCCAGCTGCACGATGGCGCCGACGATCATGGCGTCCCGGTCCTCGTGCGCCATGCCGGTCACGAAGCTGCGGTCGATCGTGAGACGGTCGACCGCCAGCTCTCTCAGTTGGGCTATCGACGAGTACCCCGTCCCAAAGTCGTCGATGGTAAGGCACACCCCGGTGGCACGGAGCTTCCTCAGCACCGAGTGCAGGGTGGTGTGGTCAAGGTCCACGGTGCTCTGGGTTATTTCCAGGTCGATGTCGCCCGGGACCACACCTGTTTCCCGTACCACCCGGGCCAACATCTCGGGAAAGCGGGCGTCGTGCATGTTGCGGGCCGAGATGTTCACGGACACCCGGAGGTCCTGGCCCTCCCGGTGCCAAGAAGCGCACTGGGCCAGGGCATGGCGAAGGACCCACTCGGTGAGCGGCCCGATGAACTCGGTTTGCTCGGCCAGGCTGATGAACTCGTTGGGATAGAGCACGCCGGCGACGGGGTGGCGCCATCTGACCAGCGCCTCGACGCCGATTATGCGGCCCGTCGGCAGGTTGACCTGGGGCTGGTACTCAAGGAAGAACTGGCCCGTGGCCAAGGCCTGGGCGACGTCGGCCAGCAGGCCGATCCGCCCGATCCCGTGCGAGCCCGAACCGGGCTCGAACACGGCCACGCCCCGTGCGCCGTACTTGGCCGAGTACATCGTCTCGTCCGCTCGCCGTAGGAGAGACTCGGCGTCGGCGGCGTGGTCGGGGAGGACGGCCACACCGAAGCTCGCCGATACCAGCACGGGGAAGTCCTGGACCATGCACGCCTCGGCCAACGTGGCCCGCACCCGCTCGGCCACGGCCACGGCCGCCGTTACGGTCCCGATACAGGGAAGGACCAGGGCGAACTCGTCACCGCCGATGCGGGCCAGCAGGTCCGACGACCGACAGGCGCCACCCATCCTGGCGGCCACGCTGCGCAGGACCTCGTCGCCGACATCGTGGCCCAGGCGGTCGTTGATCGCTTTGAACCCGTCCAGGTCGATGAGCACGACGGCGACACGCTGGCCCGTGCGCCGGGCCGACAGGACGGCGCGGTGAAGGTGCTCGTCGAACAGCCTCCGGTTGGGCAACTGCGTGAGCATGTCGTGGGTCGCCTCGTTACGGCGCATCTGAGCGAGCTCGGCCGTGCGGTAGACGGTCCAGATCGCCACCAGCACCAGGGGGACCAGCACAATGCTGCGCTCGCCGACAGCGACGAAGACGGGCGAAAGGCAGAGCAGGACGCCGTCGGTCGAGATGTTAACAGGCCCGAACTCCCGCAGCAGCTGGTTGACCGGGAGGGCCTGGTGTAGGGCTATCACCGTGCAGGTGAGGGCGTTGCTGACGACAAAGACAATGGTGCCGGCGACCAGGAAGGCAATGAACCATACGAACGACGGGGTCGCGTCCAGGCGCAGGGCCTGGCTCTGGCCCGATAGGTCCAGCACCGCGGCGGCCAGGCTCAGGGAAAGTACGATCTCGCCCAGGTTGAAAAGGACCCTGATAAAAGGCTTGCGAAAAGCAACGTCGCCGATCAGGGAGACAGCGCCGGCAATGGCGACCGCGGTCATGGGCGGGGCGATCAGCAGCAATGCCATCATGAACGTCCAGCTGGCGGTGACCTGCCCGTTTTCTTCGGGCCACAGCCAGCGCAAGGGCCGCACCTCGGTAAAAAGGCAGCAGGCGGCGAAAATGGCCAGGATGGCCGGGTGAGAGCCGATCAGGCTTTGTCCGCGGGAGGCGAAGGAGTCGTACCCGACCCCGCACACGGCGGCTACGACTACCAGGCAGACAAAGATGTTTACCGAGACAACTTGCTTTTTCGTCATGGTGGAGGGCCCTGGGGCGGCCGGGACGGCGACAAGTCGACCGGCTCGGCCGCGCCCACGTTGGGCGTTTTAGAACAAATGGGGAAGGCCCCATTTTAGGGGCGCGCCGAGAACGGCGACGGCGCCACCGATTAGCGACAGCCCGACGGCTGAGTACATTATCCGGCCCACCAGCGTGGGCTTCTTCTGGTTTGGCGTGTTTTTCACCATTTGATCCCTGACCTTCCATTTCCGTCTTGGGCTGCTCGCATCTTCTTGTATCCCTCCTTGGGATAGATGGATTGGCTCGACACGAGGAGCGTCGACTTCAAGCCCGTTTTCCTTGAGGTAACTCATCACACTGTAAGCGTTTATGTGCGCGCTCTGCGTGTTCCGGCGGGTTCGCGCTAGAAAGCCGAAAAGACGGGACAGGCCCAGGTGCGACGCTAGGGCCCTTGGGCCCTAGGATGCTGGAGCGCTCCGCCGACGTGGTCGGGGGAGGCAGCAGGCGACTTTGGCGGTCACCGGGAGCACCCCGGACAGGAGAGCGTAGTGAGCGTCCTAGCGGGGATGATCGGGACCGACGCGGCGAGGGCGGCGCGCACGGGAAAGGGGCTCAAGGGTTCCGCCCTGGGCTTGTTGGCGAGCACGGTCGTGGGCGTGGCCTCGACGGCGCCCGCTTACAGCCTCGCTTCGTCGCTCGGGTTTGTCGTCGTGCTCATCGGTGTGAGCACGCCGGTGGTCACGATCTTGGCGTTTGTCCCGACCCTTCTCATCTCCCTCGGCTACAAGGAGCTCAACCGGGCTGACCCCGACTGTGGCACGACCTTTACCTGGGCCACCAGGGCGTTTTCCCCCAAGGTGGGCTGGATGGGGGGCTGGGGGGTTGTGGCCGCCGACATCCTCGTCATGCCCAGCCTCGCCCAGATCGCAGGCCAGTACGTCTTTTTGCTGTTCGACGCCAAGGGCATCGGTTCTCAGGCCAGCAGCGGATGGGTACTTCTCATAGGGGTGGCATGGATCATCGTCATGACCGCCATCTGCTACGTGGGGATAGAGATATCGGCCAACTTCCAGAAGTTCCTGCTCGGGACCGAGCTCGTCATGCTCGTGGTCCTGTCCGTGGTGGCCTTGGTAAAGGTCGCGCGCGGTTCCGCTCCGCCGGGCCATCTCGTGCCGGCGTGGTCGTGGTTCGACCCCTTCAGGGGCTCGTTCTCCTCGTTCATTGACGGTCTCACGCTCATGCTGTTCATCTACTGGGGCTGGGACACGTCGGTCTCGGTGAACGAAGAGACCGCCGACAAGCACGTGGTCCCCGGCCGCGCCGCCGTGATCTCCACGGTCGTGCTGCTGGTGATCTACGAGTTTGTGGTCGTTTCGACGCAGTCGTACGCAGGCCTGGGGACAAAGGGCATCGGGCTCGGTAACCCGGCCCACGAGGGAGACGTCCTGTCCGTCCTGGGCGGGTCGATCTTCGGCTCCTCCTGGTTCGGCAGCTTGCTCACCCACCTGTTGTTGGTCATGGTCCTTAGCTCGGCGGCTGCGTCGACGCAGACGACCATCCTGCCCACCGCCCGCACCACCTTGTCAATGGCCGTGCACAAGGCCCTGCCGGCGAGATTTGCCAATATTCATAGTAGGTTCTTGGTACCGACGGTTTCGACCGTCGCCATGGGGGCCGTCTCGATAGTCCTCTACGTGGTGATGAACTACATCTCCGCCGGTACCGTCATCTCGGACTCGGTGACGGCTCTCGGTGTGCTGATCGCCTTTTATTACGGCCTCACCGGGTTGTCCTGCTTCTGGTACTACAGGCGCACCCTGAGCGAGTCAGCCCGGCACCTTTTCGTCCGGGGCCTACTCCCGTTGCTCGGGTGGGCGATCATGTGGTCGATCGGTGGTTACAGCCTGGCCCAGGACTGGAGCCCGGCCAACAGCTCGACGTCCTGGCGAGTGCCCGGCCTGCACTGGCACGTCGGAGGCGCCTTCCTGCTGGCGGCGGGCTCACTGGTGGTGGGAGCGGTGCTCATGTTCGTCTATCAGGCCATCTCCCCGGCGTTCTTCCGGGGAGAGGTCCTCAATGCCGGCACCGCCACGCTGGTCCCCGAAGACCTGGGGGCCCCGGTCGGCCTGTTCGGGGTCTACGAACAAGACGGGTGTGTGCTCGACGAGGAGGCTGAGCCGGTGTAGCGGGCCGCTCGTGCTCAGGCGCCGACAACCGGCCCTTGTCCCGCGGCGGCGGCGGCCCGGCCGCCGGGGGCCATGGTCACCCCGGGGGCGCCGGCGGGCACGGGGCGACCGGCCAGGGCGTAGATCTGCGCGCCGTCCACCGTCTCGTTGGCCACCAGCAGCTGCACCACGCGGTCGAGCACGTCACGGTGGTCCCTTAGCACCCCGATGGCCCGCTGCTCGGCCTCTCTCAGCAGCTTGGACACCTCGCCGTCGATGATGGCCTGGGTGGCTTCGGCGAACGGGCGGCTGGAGAACTCGCTGCCCCCGCCCAGGAACACCGACCCCCCCGATGGGTAGCCGACCGGCCCCAGCTTGTCGGACAGGCCGAACTCGCGCACCATCTTGGTGGCCAGCTCGGTGGCCTTGGCCAGGTCGTTGGAGGCCCCCGTCGATCCCTGGCCCAAGACCACCAGCTCGCCGGCCCGGCCGCCTAGGAACACGGCCAGCATGTCGTCGAGGTAGTCCTGGCCATACAGGTGGCGCTCCACCAGGGGCAGCTGTTCGGTGACCCCCAGCGCCTGGCCGGCGGGCAGGATGGTTACCTTGGCCACCGGGTCGGCGTTGTCGGAGTAGACCGCCACCAGGGCGTGGCCGGACTCGTGCACGGCCACGCCGTACTTCTCGTCGGGTAACAGGACGTTGGAGCCCTCGCGCCGGCCCAGGATGATGCGGTCCCGGGCCTGGTCGAAGTCGGCCGCGCCGAGCACGTCCCGGTTGGCCCGCACGGCCACGATGGCGGCCTCGTTGACCAGGTTGGCCAGGTCGGCCCCGGAGAACCCGGGCGTGCCCCGGGCCACCACCTCGAGGTCGACGTCGGGGGCCAGGCGCTTGCCCCGGCAGTGGACCTGGAGTATGGCCAGGCGTTCGGCCAGGTTGGGCAGGGGCACGGTGATCTGGCGGTCGAAGCGGCCCGGGCGCAGCAGGGCCGGGTCCAGCACCTCGGGGCGGTTGGTAGCGGCGAGCACCACTATCCCGGTGGCCGGGTCGAAGCCGTCCATCTCGGCCAACAGCTGGTTGAGGGTCTGCTCGCGTTCGTCGTTGGAGACCACGGCGCCGGCGCCGCCCCGGCGCTGGCCGATGGCGTCGATCTCGTCGATGAAGATGATGGCGGGGGCCTTTTTGCGGGCTTCGGAGAACAGGTCCCGGACCCGGGCGGCGCCCACGCCCACGAACATCTCCACGAAGCTGGACCCGGTGACCGAGAAGAACGGCACGCTGGCCTCGCCCGCCACCGCCCGGGCCAACAGAGTCTTGCCCGTGCCCGGGGGCCCGACCATGAGCACGCCTCGGGGGGCCATGGCCCCGGCCCGGGCGTAGCGCTCGGGGTGGGACAAAAAGTCGACCACCTCGGCCACTTCGGCCTTGGCCCCCTCGTAGCCGGCCACGTCGGCGAAGGTGGTCTTGGGCCGCTCCTGGTCGAAGACCTTGGCCTTGGAGCGCCCCACTCCCAGCGCCCCCTGCAGGCCGGCGCCGCCCCCGGCCCGCTTGGACAGCCGCAACCAGAAATAGCCAATGACGATGAAGGGAAGTATCAAGATGACCCAGGACAGGACCTCGGCCCCGAAGCTCGTGCCCGTGGTCTCGGCCGTGATCTGGACCTTGTTGGCGGCCAGGTCGTTGAGCAGGGCCTGGCCGGCCTCGGCCGGCACCGCGGTGGTGTAGGTGTTGCCGTTGGAGAGGGTGCCTGAAGCCGAACCGTTGGTCTCCAGCGTCACCGTTTTTACCTTGTGGGCGGAGACGTCGGAGAGGAACTGGGTGTAGTTGAGCGTGACTGGGCCTTTGATCTCGGTGGCCGGGAGCACGAAGTACAGGCCGATGAAGATCAAAAAGGCGAGGGCCCAGAGGTAGTGGCGCCACCACGGCGGCGGCGGCGGTGCCACCGGGGCGCCCTTGCCCGGGGTCGGGGGAGCGGATGCTTGCTTCGTCATGGCCGGTCACCGTGTGCGGCGCTGCCCGTAGGACGGTCCGGCCTCGTTTCGAAAGTCACGTCTGGCCTCCAAAGTTGGGCGGAGCCACGCTATGTCGGTGGGGAAGCAGGATATCTTCGCGCGCCAGGTCCCGGCGGTAAACCATCAGTGCCTTGGCGCGCCCGGCCCGTTTACCGCCCGTTTACCGGCCCGTCTACTGGCCCGTTCGCCCCGTGAAAGAGCTTCAAGTAGCGTCTCCTACCCGTGGTGGTGTTGTCCTGATGGCGGGCGAGGGTTTAGCGGTGACGGGTGGGGCGACCCAGAAGGCGATCGAGCACCACTACGACATCGGCCGCGAGTTCTACCGGCTGTGGTTGGACGCCCGGATGGTCTACTCCTGCGCCCTGTGGGACGGCGAGCTCGACGATGACCTCGAGGCGGCCCAGTTGGCCAAGCTCGATTGGCACGCGACCGGGGCCCAGGCGGACGGCGCGGCGCGAGTACTGGACGTCGGGTGCGGTTGGGGGGCGATGATGCGCTACCTGACCGACGAGCGCGGGGTCGGTCACGTGACCGGGCTCACGCTGAGCTCGGACCAGGCGGCGGCGGCGCCGTCCTCGGAGAACGCGGAGACCAGGCTGGAGGATTGGCGCGACCACCGCCCGACGGCCCCCTACGACGCCATCGTTTCGATCGGCGCCTTCGAGCACTTCAGCCGGCCGGAGCTCGACAAGGCCCAGCGCCGGGCCGTCTACCGGACGTTCTTCGAGAGTTGCGCGCTTTGGCTCGCCGAGGGCGGGCGCCTGTCGCTGCAGACCATCGCCTGGGAGGACTTTGACCCTGCGACCATGAAGGTGGCGACGTTGTTCACTGATGACATCTTCCCCGAGTCAAGCCTGCCCCAGCTGAGCGACGTGACCGATGCGGCCGAGGGGTGGTTCCGCCTGGTCGGTTTCCGAAGCGACGCTCATCACTACGAGCACACGCTGCGCCTGTGGCAGGCCCGGCTGGAGGCGGCCAAGGTGCCTGCGTCCGAGATCGTAGGCTCGGACCAGTACCGCCGCTACCACCGGTACCTGCGGTTGTCGCGGGCGATGTTCGACCGCCGCGTCTGCACCCTGTACCGGATGGTCTTCGAACGCCGGCAGGCGAGCGTTAGCCGCGCTCCCGGGACCAGGCCAGGAAGTCGTCCAGGGGCAGGGTGTTGACGATGGAGCCGGCGGGGACCCCGGCCGCCACCGCCTGTTCGCAACCCAGGGTGAGCCAGGACAGCTGGCCGGGGGCGTGGGCGTCGGTGTCGATGGCGAAGCGGCACCCGGCCGACGCCGCCATCCGTAGGAGGTCGTCGGGCGGGTCGCGCCGCTCGGGGCGGGAGTTGATCTCGACGGCGGTGCCGCCGGCCCGGCAAGCGGCGAACACGACCTCGGGGTCGAAGCTCGACTGAGGGCGTCCCCGGCCGACGAGGATGCGCCCGGTGCAATGTCCCAGGATGTCAACGTGCGGGTTTTGCACCGCCGTGACCAGGCGCCTGGTCATTTCCCCCCGTTCCATGCGCAGCTTCGAGTGGGCGCTGGCCACCACGACGTCGAGGCGGGCCAGCAGTTGGTCTTCCTGGTCGAGCGAGCCGTCCTCCAAGATGTCGACCTCGATCCCGGTGAGCAAGCGGAACGGGGCCAGGTCCTCGTTCACACCGGCGACGACCTCGAGCTGGCGGCGCAGGTCGTCGGCGCTTAGCCCATGGGCGACCGTGAGCCGCGGGCTGTGGTCGGTCAGGGCCAGGTACTCGTGCCCCAGCCCTCTGGCCGTGGACGCCATCTCGTGGACAGGGCTGCCGCCGTCGGACCAGTCCGAATGGCTGTGACAGTCGCCGCGCAGCGACTCGAACAGGGACCGGACGGGACCGGGGGCAACGACGGGGACGCTTTCTTCGAGAGCCTGTAGGTACGCGGGCACCGCCCCCGAGAGCGCTTCGTTGATCACCGTCGCCGTGCTCTGGCCGATGCCTGGGAGGGTCTCCAGGCGGCCCTGCTCGGCCAGGCGGGAGAGCTCGCCCGGCTCCTGGGCGTCGACCGTTGACGCGGCGCGGCGGAAGGCCTGCACCTTGTAGGTCTGGGCGCCCTGCGCCTCAAGCAGGTAGGCAATGCGCCGCAATGCCTCGGCAGGTCCCATGCCGGTAGAAAATAGCCGCCGGGCACTGGCAGACTGCGTTGCGGGCCCCGGTCGCGGAGCCGTTGAGAAGACAATGGAGGGTTTTGCCGTGGAATATCGACAGCTGGGACACAGTGGGCTGCGGGTGTCGGAGATCACCCTGGGCACGATGACCTTTGGCGACGCCGGTACCGGCGCCGCCATCGGGGGCGTGCCCCTCAGCCAGGCGCGTGCCCTGGTCGACCAGGCCCTCGAGGCGGGGGTCAACATGATCGACACGGCGGACGTCTATTCGAACGGTCGCTCGGAGGAGATCGTGGGCGAAATCCTCCAGGACCGGCGCGAAGACGTCCTGATCGCCACCAAGGCACGGTTCCCCATGGGCACGGGGCCGAACGACGCCGGGCTCTCGCGCCAGTACCTGCTGCGGGCGTGCGAGGCCAGCCTGCGACGCCTGCGCACCGACCACATCGACTTGTACCAGGTGCACCAACGTGACGGCATCACGCCGGTGGAGGAGACCCTTGACGCGCTGGACACGCTGGTCCACGACGGCAAGGTGCGCTACATCGGGTGCTCCAACCACTCGGCCTGGCACCTCATGAAGGCGCTCGGGACCTCGGAGCGGCTCGGGTTGGAGCGGTATGTCAGCCAGCAGATCTATTACTCGCTGCTGCACCGCGAGGCCGAGTACGAGCTAGTGCCGTTGTCTGTCGACGAACAGGTGGGCATCCTCGTGTGGAGCCCTCTGGCGGGCGGCCTGCTCAGCGGCAAGTACGGCCGCGACCGCACCGCCCCGGCGGGGTCCCGGCACACCACCGAGTGGAGCGAGCCCCCCATCTACGACCAGGACAAGATGTACGCCATCATCGAGGCGCTGGTCGAAGTGGCGCGTGAGCACGGCCACAGCCCGGCCCAGACGGCTCTGGCCTACCTTCTGGCCAAGCCCGCTGTCACCTCCGTGGTGGTCGGTGCCCGCTCGGGCGAGCAGTTGGACGACAACCTGGAGGCGACGTCGTGGACCCTCGACGAGGGGGCTCGCCAGCGCCTCGACGAGGTGAGCGCCATCCCGCTGCTTTACCCCTACTGGCACCAGCGCAACACGGCCCACGACCGCCTCAGCCCGGGAGACCTGACCCTGCTCGGGGGAAGGCTCTAACCGGGCGCCGTCCCGCGGCGTCGCCCCGGCTCAGAGCACGGCGCCGAGCTGCCAGGGGGTGAACTCTTCGTCCCCGAAGCCGAGCTCTTCGCTCTTGCTCCGCTGCCCTGACGCCACGGCCAGCACGAGGTCAAAGATCTCCCGGCCCACATCGTCGACGCTGAGCGTGCCGTCGACGATGGTCCCGCAGTTGACGTCCATGTCCTCTGACATCCGCCGGTAGACGTCGCTGTTGGTGGCCAGCTTCAAGCACGGCGCCGGCTTGGACCCGAACACCGACCCTCGGCCAGTGGTGAAGCAGACGACGTTGGCCCCGCCCGCCACCATGCCCGTCACCGACACCGGGTCATAGCCGGGCGTGTCCATGAAGACGAAGCCCTTGGCGGTGACTTTCTCGGCGTACTCGTAGACGGCCGAGAGCGGGCTGCTGCCCCCTTTGGCGACCGCGCCGAGCGACTTCTCCAGGATGGTCGTGAGACCACCCTCCTTGTTGCCGGGCGAAGGGTTGTTGTCCAGGCTGGCGCCACAGCTTTTCACGTAGCGCTCCCACCAGTGGACCCGGTCCACCAGTCGTTCGCCCACCTCGCGGCTGACGGCGCGGCGGGTCAAGAGGTGCTCAGCGCCGTAGATTTCCGGCGTCTCGCCCAGGATGGCCGTGCCGCCCTGGCGGACGAGCAGGTCCGCCGCCACCCCGAGGGCGGGGTTGGCCGAGATGCCCGAATACGCGTCCGAGCCGCCGCACTCCAGTCCCAGCACCAGCTCGCTGGCCGGGACATCCGTGCGCACCACGTTGTTGACCTCTCCCGCCAGTTCGCGGATGCGGGCCGTAGCTTCTCGAACGGTGGCCCGGGTCCCGCCCATGTCCTGGATGGTCATAGGCACCAGGGGGGTGCCTTGGGCCAGGTCGAAGCCCTCGGTGAGCGCCCGCACCTGGTTTACCTCACAACCCAGGCCGATGACCAGCAGGGCGGCGAAGTTGGGGTGACGGGCATATCCGCTCAGGGTCCGGCTAAGTAGTTCGAAGCCCTCTCCCGCGCCCGCCATCCCGCAGCCCGACCCATGGGTCAGGGCGACCACGCCGTCCAGGTTGGGGTACTCGGCCAGGAGCTCGGAGCCCTCGCCGAACTGGGCGGCCACCATGCGGGCCACCGTGGCCGAGCAGTTGACCGAGGTCAGGATCCCGATGTAGTTCCTGGTCGCCACCTGGCCGTCAGCACGGACGATGCCCTTGAAGGTGGCGCGGGGCTCGGCGGCCGCCGCCCCGGCGCTCTTCAGGTCGGCGCCGTAGGCGTAGTCGCGGCCGAAGTCGGCAAAGGCCAGGTTGTGGGTGTGGACGTGGTCGCCGGTCTGGATGGGGCGTGTCGCCACGCCGATGACCTGGCCGTACTTGCGCACCTGGCCACCGGTGGGAACGTCGGCCAACGCCACCTTGTGGCCCGCCGGCACGTCGTCGCGCAACCTGACCACCCGGTCACCGACGACGAGCTCGGTCCCGGCGGCCAGGCTCCCGGTCACCACGCCTACCGTGTCTTCGGACCGGAGGCGGAGGTATGGCAATGCGGTCGTGATGCCCATGACGTCACATTCTACGAGCCGGCCTGGTCCGTCCCGGGGCGGAACTGGGGCCGTGGCGGCCCTCTCGCTGAGCGTCCGAAGTACTTCTGCGCGTGCCGGGAGCCGCCCTCGACCACGTTGAGTGAGGGAGATGGCGCTGGAGGGGCCGGTGGCGTTCTGGTCTTAGCAGGCCCCGCCACGTCGCCGTCACTGCTGTGATTAGGTGGGGCTAGGCATTATTTGTGTACCGCGGTCCGGGGCGCCGGCAAGGGTGGGGAGAAGAAAAGTGCTTGATAAGGCTCAACTTTCCGGGAAGTCGGTCCTGGCCGCGGCCAGCGAGTTCCTGGCCAAGCGCTACCCCGAGCTGGCGGGCAAGGAGCTAACCGGCCTGCAGCTGGGATCGAGTTGGCTCGTCGAAACGGAGCCGACCACGCCTGGTGGCGACGAGCAACCGTACAAGGTCGTTCTGATGATCAACCGCTACGGCTGGGTGGAGGAAGTGGGGCCCGTGACTTCGCGCCAGACCGTGCAGCGCTGCTTGGTCGGCCTGCAGGCGCCGCCCGTCCGCTAGGCCTGCCCCCCGGCGTTGACCACCTGCTCGACGTACGAGCACAGGGCGGTGCCTTCCGGGCCGGCGAACCAGTCCAGGTGGCCGAGCAGGTAGTCACGGTAGGCGAGCATGGCATTGGCGGGCGAGCGGGCGACGGCGTGGAAGTACTCGACCTCGGAAAGGGCGTAGTCGACGTGGACGACGGGCAGCAGATGGGGCAGAGCAGCTCGTTCTTCGGGCTCGAGGCGGCGTAAAGATGAATAACCGCCTAATAGGGCCTTCACGAGGTCCGGGCGCACGGTCCGCCGGTCCGCCGGTCCCAGCCAACCAATGGCTGAGCGCTCGATCGCCGTGGCCAGGTCGTAACAGGCCGTCGTGAGGTTACTGAGGCCGAAGTCGATGGCCCCGGTCACTTGGGCGTCCGCCCGTGGCCCCGACCAAAGCAGGTTCGACGGGTGCCAGTCGTTGTGCGCCCATAGAGGCGCCAGCGCGTCAGCATGGGGCAGGAAGCGAGCGTGGAGGGGGCCCAGGCTGGTCGCGAGCTCGCGGCGCCAGGGCCGGTGGCGCAAGAAGCCGGCCAGGCCCGGCCGTTTTTCAGCCAGGGCGGCGACGGCGGCGACGGGCCCGGCGCAGCTGATGATCTCGGCCGAAGCGCGCAGCGGCTCGTGCGGTCGGGCCGGGGCGACGTACGTCTCGCTGGCCAGATGGAGGCGGGCCAGCGCCCGCCCGGCGGCTTGCGCATGGCCCATCGAGGTGAAGGGCGTCCACGACCGCGCCTCGCGGTAGAGGTCGTGCCCGTCGAGCAGCTCCAGTACCTCGTAGACGAAGTCGTCCTCCGCCCACGCCGAACGGGCACCGTCGTCGAGGGCCCTCGGCACGGCCACCCCCTGGGCCGCCAGGTGCTGCATAAAGGCGTGCTCGGCCTGCAGGCTGGTCCTCGTCCTCACCGCCCGGTGGTGACGCTTGACCACGAGCCGGAGCGGCTCGCCGCCACCGGTGCCGGGCACCGAAATGACAGCCGTAGCGGCGAACGGGCGTGGGCTGTGCCAGGTGATACGGGCGGCGGAAGCGTCCTCCAGGCCGACCAGGCGCGCCAGTAGCCGGCGCACTTCTTCTGTCCGCAGTGGTGGCCAATCGGGGGGGACCGGGACCAGGCCCATCCCGTGGCCGAGGAAGGGCTCGGGGCCCGGCTCAGGCCCCGGCGCGGTTGAGCGGGCCAAGGACGGGCCGGTGCCTACCAGCCGGCGCCGGCGACAAGCGGTCCAGAAAGCTTCGTGGCCGCCAGGTCGCCCAGGGCCGGAGCGTCGCCATAGGCCTTGACGGTGCCTTGTTGCAGCACCACCCAGGCGCCCCGGCCGTCGCGGGTGGGCACGATCGCCACCGCCGGGTCTTTCTTGTCGGTGATGGCCGGCGCCTTCCACGGTCCAAGCCCGACGGCATCGCCTTCGGGGTACACCGCGCCATTGGCCAGCAGGGCCCAGTAACCACGGCCATCGGGGGTGGCCACGGCCGTGCGGACCTGGACCTTGTTGGCTGCGGCGTAGTTCTGGCAATCGGGGGCGGGAATGGCGGGGGCGTCGCCGAAAGCCAGCACTTTGCAGTTGGACAGGACCAGCCAGTACCCCTTACCGGTGGCGTCGGGCACCAGCGCCATCACGCCTTCTCCGCAGCGGGCGAGGGTGCCGCAAGTGCCCTCGAAGCGGGCGTCCCCGAAGGCGTACACACCTCCTTGCCACGACGCCATGAAGTAGCCCTGGCCGTCCGCGCTGGGCACTATGGACGTGACCTCCGCGTCCAGCACCCCGATGTCCTGCAGCGACCCGAAGTACTTGGCGTTCCCGAAGGGGAAAATCCCGCCGTTGCCCGTAGCCAGCCAGTAGCCGCCATCGTCAGCCGTCGGGGCTATTCCGGACACCATCACCAGGCTTACGACAAGGTCACGGGCCCTCGTGACCATGTTCCCGGTAGAACCACGGTACGGGGCATCACCGAAGGCGAAAACCCCTCCGTCGTCACCCACGAGCCAATACCCGTGGCCGCCTGGTGGGGATGACGGCGGCGTAGCCGGGGCGGGCGTGGCGGTGCCGCCAGGTGGCCCGCCAGTGGTACTGGTGGTGGTCGTCGGAGCCGTTGTTGTCGTGGTTGTCGTCCTGGTCGTCGTAGTCGTCGTACTGGTCGTGGGGGCAGTGCCGGTGACGATGGGGACGGCCGGGAAACTGTCAGGCAAGGCGGTCGGGGTGCCATAGGTCAGGTTGAACGAGTCCGTGGACCTGTCATAGGGAGCCGGGTACGACTGGACGACGTTGCTGGAGCCCTGCTTGACCATGTAGACGGGCGAAGCCACGGCCGTCCCGGTGCCCGCGCCCTGGACGCCCATGTTCGAGAACTGCACGCGGCCGTAATCGGCCAGGAGCTCCACATTGCCTGTGCCAGCGTCGGTGGGCGCTTCTTCGATCCATTCGGCGCTCGCCTGCGGGGCGCTGTAGGCGACCGAGCCCGTCCACAGCGAACCCTCTGTCGAGTCGTCGACGGTAATGGACCACGTGCCCGGCCCGTCCTTCACGATGTCGACCGTGACCCGGTCGCCCGGCTGGACCGCGCCCAGTTCTATCGACACCGCCGGGAGCATTTCGTACCAGGCGTAGTAGAGCACGCCCTGGGGGCCCCAGTCCTGTTCGGTGCCGGCTTGGATCAGGCTCGAATCGGTGTCGCCGTCTATCCCCACCCAGGTGCTCGAAGCACTGGACGAGCTGGGCCCGACCGTGGGCACGGTCCAGCTGCCGCTGATCCCGCTGAACCGGGCCCCGGTGCCGACGTCGACGTAGCCGGACCAGTTGGTGGACTCATTGTTGATCGGGACGGTTGGCCCATGGCCCGTCGCCGGGACGTCGCCCGGGGCTGGGACCAGGGAGTGAGGCCGCGGCCAAGACGACGGGACGGGCCTGCCCGACGAGAGGGGCAGTACGTGGCCGAAGCCGGCCAGCCCCGCTCCGGGCAAGGCTTTGAGGGCGGCCACATGGTCGCCGAGGAGCGCCGGCGCGTGGTCGGTGCCGGCCGGCGTCCCGGCCCCGGCGAGGCCGGGCAGGGCCGCCACCGCTGTGGCCGACGCCGCGGCAATGAGGGCAAATGCAGTGACCGTTTGTTGCCAACGCGCAGCCGCCAATCGACGCATTTTGAGAGGCACCTTTCAGAGAATAGGACGCTCGGGCGCCCAGGGAGCACCAAGAGCACGCCATCGCCTATAATCAACGTACCGATCGCGTTTTGTCACGTTGGCACGACGCGAGCCACTGGTGGTCCCGGGCTCGTCTGCTCAGGTTTGCGAGTGTGCGACTGACAGAACGGAGCTGTTTTGACTTCTTTAGCTTTGGGCGAAGTTACGCCCGTAGCCTCTTTTAGCGACCTCGGGGTGCCCCAGGCCTTGGTGCAGGTGCTGCACCGCCGGGGCATCACCGAGCCTTTACCCGTGCAAGCCGCCATCATCCCCGATGCCCTCGAGGGCAGGGACGTGTCCGGCATGGCACCTACGGGATCGGGCAAGACGCTTGCATTTGCGCTGCCGATGGCCGCCATGGTCTCCCGTGGTACGCCCAAGCGCCCGCGGGGACTGGTACTGGCGCCGACCCGGGAGCTCGCCTCTCAGATCGCTGGCGAGCTGGTGCCTTTCCTCGCCACCCGCAACCTGAGGGCCCACGCCATCTTCGGAGGCGTCGCCTTTACTCCCCAGCGCCGCGCCCTTCAGCGCGGCGTCGATGTCATCGTCGCTTGTCCCGGGCGGCTGGAGGACCTCATGAGGATGGGCGAGGTCGTCCTCTCCGATGTGGACATCGTCGTTGTCGACGAGGCTGACCGGATGGCTGACATGGGCTTCCTGCCGGCCGTGCGCCGGATACTCGACGCCACCAACGCCCGGCGCCAGACGATGCTGTTCTCCGCCACTCTCGACGACGCGTCCGTGCGTCCCCTGGTGCGCAATTACCAGCGCCAGCCCGTCCGCCACGAAGTGGTCTCGACGGTGGAAGAGGTGAGCCGGGCCACGCACAGGTTCCGCAACGTTGCCGCCGCCGAGCGTGCCGCCGCCTGCGCCGAAGTGGTGAAGGGCGAGACTTCGACGATCGTCTTCGTCCGTACCAAGCATGGCGCCGACCGCCTCGCCCGCCAGCTCGGCAACAGCGGCTTGGCCGTGGCCGCCATCCATGGTGGGCACAGCCAGCCTCAAAGGGACCGCACACTGGCGGCGTTCCGGGCCGGCAAGGTCCGGGCCCTGGTCGCCACGGACGTGGCCGCCCGGGGAGTGCACGTCGACGATGTCTCCTGCGTCGTCCACTACGACCTCCCACCCGACCCCAAGGACTACCTGCACCGCTCGGGCCGTACTGCCCGGGCCGGGGCTGCCGGCTCGGTCGTGTCCTTCGTGTCCCCTGACCAGACCAAGGCTGCGGCGGCGCTCGCCCGGGCGCTCGACCTCGACATCGAGGTGCCCCGGGGCAGCTCAGCGGTCTCGTCGCCGGTCCCGCTGCGCCGTGACAGGCCCAAGCGTCGTCGGGCCCCGTATACTTCGTAGAGCACCCTCTCGGACCCGTCCATGCAGGCCGAGCACAATTAGCGGCTACAGCCGTCGGGTTATCGCATGGATGGAAGGAAATTGCCATGCCTACGGGCACCGTCAAATGGTTTAACGCCGACAAGGGTTACGGCTTTATCACCCCCGATGTCGCCGGACCCGATCTGTTCGTGCACCATTCGGCCATCGAGGCTTCCGGTTTTCGGCAGCTGACCGAAGGCCAAAAGGTCGAGTACACCGCCGAACAAGGCCCGAAGGGGCCTCAGGCGGCCGGGGTCCGTCCTGCCTAGAACAGCCGGTACGGCCCGAGACGGTCGGGACGGCCAGGAGGACGACCGTGAAGGTCGTCCCGAGGTCTCTGGACAGACCACGGCACCGCGTCCCGCCAACCGCAAGGACGTCGACGACGAGGTCCTCAAGCTGAGGGACACCGGGATTTCTTACCTGGCTGTTGCCGGCCGTCTCGGCCTCAATCGGGCTGTCGACGCTCAGGCGGGCTTTGTCCGCGCCCTGCGCCGCCAGCCCGACGAGGAAAGGGCCCAGCTGGTCCAGCGCGAGTCAGCCCGGCTTGATGCCCTCGAGGTGAGGGTGCGTAGCCGCGACGCCGAAGAGCCAGAGAAGATGAACCGGCGCCTGGTCGCTCTTGAGAAGTTGCGCGAAGCGATCAGGTAGGGCCGTCAGTAATCCAAGGTCGCAGTCATTTCACTGCGACGCCTAT
The DNA here is from genome assembly GCA_003166025.1 of Acidimicrobiaceae bacterium. GTDB lineage: Bacteria > Actinomycetota > Acidimicrobiia > Acidimicrobiales > Palsa-688 > Fen-671. The sequence goes on from PMWT01000159.1 coordinate 21,907, forward strand.
CTCCGAAAGGGCTTTCAGCTCTTTTTTGAGGTCCGCCATCTCGTCTCGCAAGCGGGCCGCGTACTCGAAACGTAAGTCGGCCGCCGCATCGCGCATCTCCTCCTCCAGGGCGGAAATGAGCCTGGTGAGGTCGGCTACGGGCATGCCGGCCAGGTCGGAGCGCGCCCGGTCGTGCCGGCGGCTGCGTCGGTCGGCGCCCGGCACCGGCGCGGTCCCCTTGGCGTCCCCCCGGCGGCCCAACATGACGAGTATGTCGCTCACCGCCCGGCGGATGGTCTGAGGGTTGATACCGTGCTCGACGTTGTACTCCTGTTGGAGCTTGCGCCTACGGTGAGTCTCGGAAATGGCGTGGCGCATCGAGTCGGTCATCTCGTCGGCGTACATGATCACCGAACCGTCCACGTTGCGTGCGGCGCGCCCGATGGTCTGGATGAGGGACGTCTCCGAGCGCAGGAAGCCTTCCTTGTCGGCGTCCAAGATGGCTACCAGGGAGACCTCGGGCAGGTCGAGGCCTTCCCGTAGCAGGTTGATGCCGACCAGCACGTCGAACTCGCCCAGGCGCAGGTCACGGAGGATCTCTATGCGCTCCAGGGTGTCGATGTTGGAGTGCAGGTACCGTACCTTCAGCCCTTGTTCGAGCAGGTAGTCGGTCAGGTCCTCGGCCATCTTCTTGGTGAGGGTGGTGACCAGGACGCGCCCGCCCTCGGCCGTCCGCTTGGCCACTTCGGTCATGAGGTCGTCGATCTGGCCCTTGGTCGGCCGGACGACGACTTCGGGGTCGATCAGGCCGGTGGGGCGGACGATCTGCTCGACCACCTGGTCGGAGACCGATATCTCGTACGCCGAAGGTGTCGCCGACATGAAAACGCACTGGTTGACGCGTTCCAGAAGTTCCTCATAGCGCAGAGGCCGGTTGTCGGCGGCTGAGGGCAGTCGGAACCCGTGCTCGATGAGGGTCTCCTTGCGGGACCGGTCGCCGTGGTACTGGCCGTGTAGCTGTGGTACGGCTACGTGTGACTCGTCAATGACCAACAGGTAGTCCTTGGGGAAAAAGTCGAGCAGGGTGTTGGGCGCCTGCCCGGCCGAGCGCCCGTCGATGTGACGGCTGTAATTTTCGACGCCGGCACAGCTCCCCACCTCCGCCATCATCTCCAGGTCGTAGCTGGTACGCATGCGCAGGCGCTGAGCTTCGAGGTGCTTGCCCTCTTTTTCGAAATAGGCGAGGCGCTCTTGGAGCTCGACTTCTATGTCGGCGATGGCACGGCGCATCCGCTCGTCGCCGGCGACATAATGCGTGGCCGGGAAAATCACGACCTCATCAATGTCTCCCAGCACTTCGCCCGTTACCGGGTCGATCTGGGTCATGCGCTCGACTTCGTCGCCGAAGAGCTCTATGCGCAGGGTGTGCTCCTCGTAGGCGGGGTGCACCTCGACGGTGTCGCCCCGGACACGGAACTTGCCGCGCACAAGGTTGGCATCGTTGCGCTCGTACTGCATGTCGACGAGCCGGCCCAGGATGGCGCGCTGGTCGTAATTGTGCCCCACGGACAGGGCCAATATGTGCTGGCCGTATTCCTCGGGCGATCCCAGGCCGTAAATGCAGGACACCGAGGCGACCACTATGACGTCTCGGCGGGTCAAAAGCGCAGACGTGGCCGAATGGCGGAGCCGGTCGATCTCGTCGTTTATCGAGCTGTCCTTTTCGATGTAGGTGTCGCTCGTGGGGATGTAAGCCTCGGGCTGGTAATAGTCGTAATAACTGACGAAGTACTCGACCCGGTTGTCGGGGAATATCTCCCTCATCTCGTTGGCGAACTGAGCGGCGAGAGACTTGTTGGGCTCGATCACCAAGGTCGGTCGCTGGGCCTGCTCGATGGTCCAGGCGATGGTGGCGCTCTTACCGCTGCCGGTGATGCCGAGGAGCGTTTGGAAGCGGTCACCGCGCTGGACGCCTTCGGCCAGGCGCTGAATGGCCTGGGGTTGGTCGCCGGCGGGCGACCACTCCGAGACGACTTTGAAGGGGGGCACGGGGCCATGGTACCGGGGGCCTGTGACCGTAACCGGGGCCCCGTCGGGCCGGGGGGACAGAGGCACCGCTTTGTCGTGCCGCGAGCTAAGACTGGGGCCACAGACCACACCGAAAGACCATCTGAAGGAGGCCTCGGCATGAGCGGGACCACATCGGGTCGTCCCTATACGACCACCGACGCCGGTGTCCCGGCGACCAGCGACGAACACTCCCTGACCGTCGGTCCCGACGGTCCCATACTGCTGCAGGACACCTACCTCGTCCAAAAGATGCAGGCCTTCAACCGCGAGCGCGTGCCCGAGAGGGTGGTCCACGCCAAAGGCGGGGGCGCCCACGGCTTTTTCGAGACCACTGAGGACGTCTCCGAGCTGACCAAGGCATCCCTGTTCCAGAAAGCAAAGCGCACAGAGCTGTTCATACGCTTCTCGACCGTGGCGGGGGAGAGGGGTTACGCCGACACCACCCGCGACCCTCGGGGCTTCGCCATCAAGTTCTATACCGAGCAGGGTAACTACGACATGGTCGGCAACAACACGCCCATCTTCTTCGTGCGCGACCCGCAGAAGTTCCAGGACTTCATCCACTCCCAGAAACGCCGGGCCGACAACAACCTGCGGGACAACAACATGCAGTGGGACTTCTGGACGCTGTCGCCGGAGTCGGCCCACATGGTGACCTGGCTCATGGGCGACCGGGGCCTGCCCAAGACATGGCGCAACATGAACGGCTACTCCAGCCACACCTACATGTGGACCAATGCCGGGGGCGAGAGGTACTGGGTCAAGTACCACTTCAAGACCGACCAGGGCGTCGAACACCTGACCGAGGCCGAGGGCCACGAGATCGCGGGCCAGGACCCCGACCACCATATAAAGGACCTGTACGAGGCCATCAAGTCCGGCGACCACCCGTCATGGACGCTGTACATGCAGGTGATGCCGTTCGCTGACGCGGCCGATTACCGCTTCAACCCCTTCGACCTCACCAAGGTGTGGCCGCACGGCGACTATCCCCTGGTCAAGGTGGGCAGGATGGTGCTCGACCGCAACCCCGACAACTACTTCGCCGAGGTCGAACAGTCGGCCTTCGAGCCCAACAACATGGTGCCCGGGACCGGGCCCAGCCCGGACAAGATGCTGCTGGCACGCCTGTTCAGCTACCACGACGCCCACCTGCACCGCATAGGCGCCAATTCCATGCAGCTACCCATCAACGCCCCGCGCTACGCCCCGGTGCATTCTTACAACCGCGACGGGGCCATGCGCTACGAGAACCCGGGCGACCCCGTCTATGCCCCCAACTCCTTCGGCGGGCCGGTGGCCACCCCCGAGATGTTCGGTCCGGACCCCTCCTGGCGGGTCACCGGCGAGATCCTGCGCTCCGCCTACACGCTCCACAAGGAGGACGACGACTTCGGGCAGGCGAACGTCATGGTCAACAAGGCCATGGACCAGGCCGCCCGCCAGCGGCTCGTCTCCAACGTCGTCGGTCACGCCAGCCAGGACGTGACCGAGCCCGTCCTGTCGCGCGTCGTGGCCTACTGGCGCAACATCGACAAGGTGGTCGGGGACCAGGTGGCGGCGGGCTTAGGGCAGCGGGCCCAGGTTTAGGGCGGGCGGGTTTAGCTATGTGAGCCCTGGGCCTGCAGCCAGTCCCAGAGCTCGTCGACGGCGCCTTCGAGGTCGGCCCGGGCCCCGTCGTTGCCCAGGATGCGGTCCGCCACCTGCCGGCGCTGCGCCGCGCTGGGCTGCGCTGCCATCCGGGCGCGGGCGTCGTCTTCAGTCATGCCCCGTCCCACCGCCCGACGCAGGGCAATATCGGGCTGCACTTCGACCAGCACGACCACGTCGAAGCCGTACTGGTCACGGCAGGCGGCGTCCAAGAGCGGGATTTCGACCACTATCACCGCGTCGCCGAGCTCAGCCACACGCCGGCTCACCTCCTTATGCACCAGGGGGTGGGAGATGGCTTCTAGGACCACCCTCTGGTCGGGGTCGGCGAAGACGATGGCGGCCAGGGCCTGACGGTCGATAGACCCGTCCGGGCCGCGTACTTCTGGGCCGAAGTGCTCGAGCACGGCCTGCGCGCCTGGGTGGCCGGGGGCGAGCACGTCACGCGCCACCCGATCGGTGTCGATGACGGCGGCGCCCCGAGCCGCCAGCGCACTTCCCACGGTCGACTTCCCACTCCCGAGGGAGCCGCTGAGGCCAACCAGTAGCACGACCCGTAAACCTAGTCACCGTGCCCGGCAGCCGCGGTTGGTCTCTGGGATAATGGACCGAGGACAAGGAAAGGCACCAGGCACCCATGGCGCGACCGAACGGCCCCCGTCTTTTGAAGGTCCTGGCCGCCGGTGCATGTGCCGGACTGGTGGCCGCCTTCGGCGGTGCCGCGGCCGCCCCGGCCATGGCCGCCGCCGGGCGTCCGGCGGCTTCCCCCCTCACCCTGCCGTCCTGCAGCATCGTGCCGTCCTGGACGGTCCGGTCGGTCTTGGGCCAGGATGCCCAGGTACCAGTCGAGACCCATCCCGTCCCCAGCGGGACCACGTGCACCTACGCTGTGGGCACGAACAGCCTGGGCGTCCAGGTCACGTTCCTCCAGGTGCCGTGGTCCGCGTTTCTGGCGGTCGAGCAGGACTACCTGAAGGGCGGCGCCATGAAGGTCTACGGCGTCGGCCAGCCCGCATTTGCCGTGGCCTCCCGGACCACGACCTATGAGAACCTGTTTTTCTACGGTGACGGCTGCAACATCGGCATCACTGCCGAAGTGCCATTGCCGAAGATGGTCAACCTGGCCAAGGCGGTCCTGACCAGGTTGCAATAGGCGCTGGCCCGGTCGAGGCGGTCGATCGGGAGGGTCAGCTCAAATGGCGGGAGGCGCCCCTGAGCCGGCATTGGGCTCCGGTGGCGAGGCCGGGGCCGCCGGCGAGTCCTCGACGACTTCCTCGATCCCTACGACCTCGGCGTGGCCGGTGGAGCCCACCACTTCGACGATGTCCAGGACCTCAGGCTCGCCGGCGGCGTCCTCGCCGAACTCGATGATCTCGACGACCTCGGGCTCAGCCTCGGTGCCAGCGGCTTCGGCGGGGACGGCCGAAGTGCTGTCCCCGGTGGCGGCCCCGGCCGCGTCAACCCCGTCAACTGCACCTGCGTCACCCGCGGCCCCTGTCCCGTGCGCCTGCTCCTCCAGGTACCCGGCCCAGGCCGCCTGGGCCTCGGACTCGGGCTCGAACGGCGTGTACCCGGCACCGATGTAGTTGCCGTGCTCGTCGTAGGCGTGCTCGCCGAAGGCCTCGCGGTACTCGGCGGCCACCTCACCGCCTTCGGCGGCCTGCTTGATCGACAGGCTTATGCGCCGGCGGGCCAGGTCGATGTCAATTATCTTCACCCAGAGCTCTTCGCCCGGGGAAACGACCTGGTCGGGCTGGTCGACGTGGTGCACAGCCATCTCGGAGATGTGGACGAGCCCCTCTATGCCGTCGCCCACCTGGACGAAAGCGCCGAAGGGCACCAGCTTGGTGACCCGGCCGTAAACGAGCTCGCCCACCCGGTGGGCATTGGCGAACTCCTGCCACGGGTCGGCCTGCGTGGCCTTGAGCGACAGGCTGATCCGTTCGCGGTCGAGGTCCACGTCCAGCACCCGCACTGTGACCTGGTCGCCCACCGCCACTATCTGGCCCGGGTGGTCGACGTGCTTCCAGGACAGCTCGGAAACATGGATCAGGCCGTCCATACCGCCGAGATCGACGAAAGCACCGAAATTGACGACGGAGGAAACGACACCCTTGCGGACCTCGCCCGGCTTCAGGTTGGTCAGGAACTCGTCGCGCTGGCTGCGCTGGGCCTCTTCCAGGTAGGCGCGACGTGAAAGCACGACATTGTTGCGGTTCTTGTCCAGCTCGATGATCTTGGCCTCCAGCTCTCGGCCGACATAGGGCTGGAGATCGCGGACCCGGCGCAACTCGACCAGGGATGCCGGGAGGAACCCCCGCAGCCCGATGTCCAGGATGAGACCGCCTTTGACTACCTCGATGGCGGGGCCGCGAACGGTGCCGTTGCGCTCCTTCACGGCCTCGATGGTCCCCCAGGCCCGCTCGTACTGGGCCCGCTTCTTGGACAACACGAGGCGGCCCTCTTTGTCCTCTTTCTGCAGGACCAGAGCCTCGATCTTGTCTCCCAGCTTGACCACGTCGTGGGGGTCGACATCATGGCGGATGGAAAGCTCCCGGGCCGGGATCACGCCCTCGGACTTGAAGCCAATGTCCAGCAGGACCTCGTCCTTGTCGACCTTCACGACCGTGCCGGAAACGATGTCGCCGTCGTCGAACTCCACGATCGTCCCGGCGATGGCGTCTTCGAAGGAGGTACCGCCGAGGTCGTCGGAAACGACCTGACGAGGCGTGTACGTACCGGTCTCGTCGAAGGTGCCCATCTCGGACGGACCACCCTCGTTGGCAGCTCCAGTAGCACTCGTCGGCGGGTTTAACTCGGACATGGGATCAGGACTTCCTTGAATGGGGGATTGGGATTGAACTGGCGATTGGCAGCGCGAATGAGGCTATAGCGCCTCAGATGTTACACCTTCGCCCCCGACTGCTCTTCGCGCCCCTCCGGTCCGTCTACCAGGGAGAAGGGCGACGGCCGGGACCACGTTGTGCTCGCTTGCTGCGGCTCGCCGAGCTGTCGTGGCCGGCTACCGTCTGCGGCGGTGGGCCGGGCGCCTGGGAACCGGCCCGATTGTCCTAGCGTTAGCAGGATTGTGAACAAGAAATGGCCGGCCGCCCTGTTCGTGGCAGCCCTGTTCGTGGCCATATTGGGCGCGAGCTCGCTGCTGGCAGCCTGCGGGGGCACGGGCGGTCAGGCGGCGGACAGCGCGGCCACCACCTCCACGTCCGCCCTGGCCGCCTCCAAGGCCACGACCGGACCGCCGACGACTACCACGGTCCCGGCGACCACTACCGTACCGGCGGGGGGGACTGTGCCGAGCGGTTTCGACCCGGTGTCGTTCACCGCCGTTTCCCCGAGCGAGTACTGGCTGCTGGGCGACGCCCCCTGCTCCAATCCCGTGTGCACCTCGATCGTGCGCACCTCCGACGGTGGGTCGCATTTCGTCGGCCTCCCGGCCCCGACCTCCCCGCTGCTCGAGGGACAGGGTTCTTCCACTGGCATAAACACCCTGCGCTTCGCCGACGACCTCGACGGCTACGCCTTCGCCACCGGCCCCGGCGGGGAGTTCTGGGACACCCACGACGGTGGCGGGCAGTGGCAGCGGCCTGGCTTTCTCACTGGCCGGGGGCTCCTCGAGTTCGGCACCGGCGCCGGCTATGCGTTCGCCCTGGTCGGTTTGTGCCAGAACGGAAGTTGCTCGGCTGTCACCCTCGAGCGTTCGCCCGTCTCGTCGGACCAGTGGTCGGCCGTCGCGGTCCCGGTGCCGGCGGACGTCGACGAGGTGGCGTCCATGACCGTGCACGGCAGCGACCTCTGGTTCTCTGTCACCACGTCGGCCAGCCAGGCCAACCAGCTGCTGGTCGTGGGCACCGGGTCTGGGGCGCAGTTCAGCACCTACCAGAGCCCCTGTTTCTCGGGGCTCGGGGGCAGCATAGAGGCGTCGTCAGCCGACGTGCTGTGGGCCATGTGCCCTACGGGGATGATGGCAGAAGCCTTCCGCTCCACCGACGGGGGCTCGCAGTGGAAGGCGCTGTCTGCTGCGGGCGAACTGGAGAACTCCGCCCTGTTGGCCCCAGCCAGCGACACCACGGCCGTGATCCAGCCGGCCGAGCAGGGCGAGCTCTTGCGCACCGACGACGGCGGCGCCACCTGGCAGACGCTCCCGGCCGCCGGGGCCAACGGGTCGTGGTGGTCGTGGATCGGTTTCACCGACACCGCCACCGGGTCCGGGCTGGACCAAGGCGACGCCCCGGCCAACTGGCCCTGGCCCAACGGTCCCTACCCGGAGCAGCTCTGGCGCACCGACGACGGCGGTGCCACCTGGTCTGGCCCGGTGACGATCGGCGGCTGACGGGCCTGGTGAAGTCCTTGCCCAAACATATGTTCGGCTGGTAGCCTGGTAACCCTATGTCGGACAGGCTCATCGTCCGGGGAGCCCGGGAGCACAACCTGCAGGACGTGTCCATCGACCTGCCTCGGGACCGGCTGATCGTCTTCACCGGCCTGTCGGGCTCGGGCAAGAGCAGCCTGGCTTTCGACACCATTTACGCGGAGGGACAGAGGCGCTACGTGGAGTCGCTGTCGGCGTATGCCCGTCAGTTCCTCGGCCAGATGGACAAGCCGGACGTGGACTTCATCGAGGGCCTGTCGCCGGCAATATCGATCGACCAGAAGTCGGCGTCGCGCAACCCCCGCAGCACGGTGGGCACCATCACGGAGATTTACGACTACTTGCGCCTGCTCTATGCCCGGGTCGGCATACCCCATTGTCCCAAGGACGGCAGCCTCGTCTCCCGCCAGACGCCCCAGCAGATAGTCGACCGGGTCCTGACCCTTCCCGAGGGCACCCGTTTCCAAGTCCTGGCGCCCGTCGTGCGGGGGCGAAAGGGCGAGTACGAGAGCCTCGTCCAGGAACTGGCCGGCCAGGGCTTTGCCCGCGCCCGCGTTGACGGCACCGTGTACGAGCTGGCCGAGCTGCCCAAGTTGGCCCGTTACGAGGTCCACACCATCGAGGTCGTGGTGGACCGGCTTGTCCTGCGCCCCGGGATCGAGCGTCGGTTGACCGACTCGTTGGAGACGGCGCTCAAATTGGCCGACGGCGTGGCGGAAGTGCAGATAGTGCCGCGTGAAGGGCCCGCGGGCCGCGACGCGCCCAGAGGGGCGGCGGGTGCCGCCGGCCAGGAGAGCGCTGACGGGCCCGAGGATGGCGAGGGAGGCGCCGGGCAGGACGGGCCCGGCGCCGGGCAGGACGGGCTGGGAGGAGGCCTGCCCGAGACCTTGACTTTCTCCCAGCACCTGGCCTGTCCCGTGTGCGGGACGTCGTATGAGGAGCTCGCCCCCCGCAATTTCTCTTTCAACTCGCCCTATGGCGCCTGCGCCCGTTGCGACGGGCTGGGGACTCGTTACGAGGTGGACCCCGAGCTGGTCGTCCCCGACCTCGACCTGTCGATCGACGAGGGGGCGGTGGCACCGTGGGCCGGTGCCCGCAGCGAGTACTTCGGGCGCCTGCTCCAGGGGGTGGCGGAGACCTTTGCCATACCCACCACGGTGCCCTGGAGGAAGCTGAAAAAACAAGACCAGAAGGTCGTACTTTACGGCTCGGGCACCAGCCAGGTGCACCTGCACTACAAGAACCGCTTCGGCCGGACGCGCTCTTACTACACCAACTACGAAGGCGTCGTCACGTACCTGCAAAGGCGCCACGCCGAGGCCGAGTCCGACACCATGCGCGAGCAGATAGAGGGCTACATGCGCCTGGTGCCCTGCAGCGAGTGCGGCGGGGCCCGGCTGAAGCCCGCCAGTCTTGCCGTCACCATCGGCGACCACAACATCTTCCAGGTCTGCGACCTGTCGATCCGGGAGGCGACCACTTTCGTCGAGGACCTGCGGCTCTCCGAGCGCGACCACCTGATCGCCGACCGGGTCCTTCGTGAAGTCCGGGCCCGGTTGCAGTTCCTGGTCGACGTCGGCCTCGACTACCTGTCCCTCAACCGCAACGCCGGCACCCTGGCCGGAGGCGAGGCGCAGCGCATCAGGCTGGCCTCTCAGATCGGCAGCGGCCTGGTCGGAGTGCTCTATGTCCTGGACGAGCCGTCGATCGGCCTGCACCAGCGGGACAACCGCAGGCTGATAGACACCTTGGTGCGCCTGCGCGACCTGGGCAACACCGTCATAGTCGTAGAGCACGACGAGGAGACCATCCGCACCGCCGACCATGTGGTCGACATCGGGCCCGGGGCGGGCGAGCACGGCGGCCGGATAGTGGTCTCGGGGACGGTCAAGGACCTCTTGCGCAGCAAGACTTCTTTGACCGGCCAGTACCTTTCCGGCAAGCGCTTCGTACCCGTGCCGACGCGGCGACGCGAGGCCCGGGGCCGGCTTGTCGTGCGCGGCGCCAAAGAGCACAACCTCCGTGACATCGACGCCGAGTTCCCCCTGGGGTGCCTGGTGGTCGTGACCGGCGTGTCCGGTTCGGGCAAGTCCACGCTGGTCAACGACATTTTGTTACGGGCTTTGATGCAGCGGATCTACAAGTCGAAGGAGGTGCCCGGCCGCCACCGCCGGGTGGAGGGGATGGAGGCCTTCGACAAAGTGGTCGACGTCGACCAGTCGCCCATCGGCCGCACGCCACGGAGCAACCCTGCCACCTACACCGGCGTTTTCGACCATGTCCGGCGGCTTTTCGCCAGTACCACCGAAGCCAAGGTGCGCGGTTACCAGCCTGGTCGCTTCTCGTTCAATGTGAACGGGGGCCGCTGCGATGCGTGCTCGGGCGACGGCACCATAAAGATCGAGATGCACTTCCTGCCCGACGTGTACGTGCCGTGCGAGGTGTGCAAGGGCGCCCGTTACAACCGCGACACCCTCGACATAACCTTCAAGGGCAAAAACATCGCCGACGTCCTGGACATGTCGTGCGAGGAGGCGGCCGACTACTTCGTCAACCAACCGGTCATCGCCCGCCATATGCGGACACTGGTCGACGTGGGGCTCGGCTACGTCAAGCTGGGACAGCCGGCCCCCACCCTTTCGGGTGGGGAGGCACAGCGGATAAAACTGGCCTCGGAGCTATCGAAGCGGTCGACGGGGCGGACCCTGTACGTGCTCGACGAGCCAACGACCGGATTGCATTTCGAAGACGTGCGCAAGTTGCTCGGTGTGCTCGACCGCCTCGTCGAGCAGGGCAACACGGTGATAGTCATCGAGCACAACCTGGACGTCATAAAGACGGCCGACTGGTTGATAGACCTGGGCCCCGAAGGCGGTTCGGGGGGCGGCCTGGTGGTGGCGGCGGGCACGCCCGAGGAAGTGGCCAAATGCCCCGAGAGCCATACCGGCATGTTCCTGGAACGGGTGCTGCAAGGACGTAAATGAAGCCCCCGGCGTAACCCGGCACAGGTGCCGGGTTGCCAACCGGGGGCTTCCAGGGTGCTCAGTGAGGATCTGGGGAGATCAGCGGTGGTGCCGGCGGTATGCCCCGTGGCGCAGGTACCACTCGGCCTTTTGCAGGTCCGTGCCGGCGACTTTCAGGGCCCGGTCGGCGGTCCGTATGTCCGTGCCGGCATTGCTGAGCAGCCCGTGGTCGGCGTCCCACTGAGCGGGCGTATAGGCCAGCAGCTGGGCCGAGAGGCCTGACGTCGCCGAGGTGGCGGTTTGTACCAAGGTCTGCATGTCGTTGACCAATGGCCCGACCACGGCCTGGTTGTTGGGGTTGAGGTCGCCCCTCAGCGTGGTGATGTCCGTGTTGAGGGCGGGGATGCGGACGTTGGTGGCCTGGTCGATCTGGACGACGTCGGTCATGACCGGCAGCGCCAGGTCGTAGACCCGTAGACCGAAGACGGCGTCGATGTCGATGTCTACCTGGGTCACGGTCGTGCCGGCGGCGATGTCGGCCCCGAGCGTCTCCAGGGCGGAAATGTCCGCCTGCATGCCGTTGACGAGGGTCGTGGCGTCGCCGCCTAGGAAGCGCTCGCCCTGGACGGTCTTGATGGCCGCGTCCAGCGAACCGGTGCGGTCGGAGACAAGACGGGCGCCGTAAGCCTTGGTCCTGTCCAGGTCGGCATTGCCGGTGGTCGTGGTCGTAGGCGCCACCGTGGTGGACGTGGTGGACGTGGNNCGTGGTCGTGGTCGGCGACGAAGTGGCGGAATAGAGGTTGAACTCGTCGATCGACCACCACCACCTGGTGTTGGAGGCGGTCAGGACGACCTCGACGTACTGCGCCGTCTGGGCCGGGAAGCTCACGGTCTCGTACGTCCCCGTTCCCGCGCAGGTGGCCACCGTGGTCCAGGCGTTGCCGTTGCCCGACACTTCCACGCTGTAGTCCCGGGCGTAGTCGTCAGGCGAGTTGGGGACGTCCATCTCGAGCTCGTCGAAGGCCTGGGCGGATCCCAGGTCGACTTGGAAGTACATACCGGGGGCCTGGTCCTTGTTCGTACTGAAGCGGGTCTTCAAGTTGCCGTCCAGGGCGTTGGCGGGGGCGTCGGCGCTGCTGGAGGGGGCATTGGTGCCGGCCACCCAGCCGGTGCGGCCGAGAGCGGTGCCGGCTGGTGCGGCGCCGCAGTCAGGGGCGGCGACGGTCGTCGAGGTCGTGGTCGACGAGGTCGTGGTCGAGGTGGTGGGGGGCACGTGGTGCCAGCGAAGGTAGGTCCCGGCCTCCCGGAGGTCGTTGTCCGCCGCCTGCAGCGCCCGGTCGGCGATGCGTAGTTCGGTGGTGGGCCCATTGAGCAAGCCGTGGTCGGCGTCCCATTCCGCCGGCGTGTAGGCCAACAGCTGAGCGGAGAGGCCGTTGGTAGCCGAAGTGGCCAGCTGGACCTGCGCCTGCATGTTGGCGATGATCGGGCCGAGCACCCCTTGGTTGGAGGAGTTCTCGTCCGCCTCCAGTTTCGTGATGGCGTCCTGCACCGCCGGCAGGACGACGTTGACGGCCCGGTCGGTCTCCGACACGTTGCTCACCACCGGGAGCACCAGGCGGTAGACGCAGAACTCGCTGAAGATCAGCGCCCGGTCGGCAGCGGCCTGGGCGGCGGAGGTGTCACCGGCGATGGTGACGCCCAGGGCCTGCAGGCCGCTGATGTCCGAGCCCATGCCGTTGACCAGCGTGGTACCGTCCGCGTCCAGGAAGGCCCGGCCCTGGACGGTCTTGATGGTCGCGTCCAGGGAGCTAACCCGCTCGGCGATCAGCTGGGCGGAGTCCTGCTTGACCCAGTTGAGGCCGCCGGCGACGTCGGCGGCCGCCGACGGGGCGGTGGTGGCCGATGGGTCGGTCGTGGTGGTGTTGTCCGCCGAAGCCGGGGCGCTGCTCGCGGCCAGGGATCCCGTCAAAACTGCAAGTGCCGTCACGAAACCAGCGCCAGCCCCCGCGTACCAGCGTGGCCGGCGTCGCATTTGATAGCTCATTGGTCCTCCTCGGTCAATTGCTATTCGGTCTTGGTGTCATCCTTGGCCCCCTTTATGACGGGGTATTGGGCCAGGTGTGATGGTCGCGTGATGGCAGATGTGATGATCCTGTGGGCAGATGTGATGGTCGTGTGAAGGGAGCCGCGCTGCGCCAAAATGGGGACAGTGCTCGAACGACCTCCCGCCGGGGCCATACCTGACGCTCCCGGCAGTTACCAGTTCCGGGACCGGGATGGTCGCGTCATCTACGTAGGCAAGGCGAAGTCGCTGCGCCAGCGCCTGTCCAACTACTTCCAGTCGCCCGCCGCCCTGCCGCCTCGGACGGCCCAGATGGTGGCGTCGGCGGCGAGCGTCGAGTGGATCCAGGTCCGCAACGACGTCGAGGCCCTCATGCTCGAGTACAGCCTCATCAAGCAGCACAAGCCCCGGTTCAACGTGCGCCTGCGCGACGACAAGAGCTACCCCTTCCTGGTGCTCACGATGGGAGAGGAGTGGCCGCGGGCGACGGTGCGCCGGGGCCGGCCCAACACCCGTACCACCCACCGCTACTTCGGGCCCTACGCCCATGCTTACGCCATCCGCGAGACGCTGGACCTGCTGCTGCGCACGTTCCCGGTGCGCAGTTGCAGCGACGCCAAGTTCTCCCGGCACCAGCGCCTGGGCCGGCCCTGCCTGATGTACCACATCGAACGCTGCGCCGGGCCGTGCGCCGGCCATATCGAGCACGACCAGTACGCGCGCCTGGTCGACGAGTTCGCCATGTTCCTCGATGGCGATACCGCGCCCATCCTGGAGCGCCTCGAGGCCCGGATGCGGGATGCGGCCGCCAACCTTGAGTTCGAACTGGCGGCGCGCTGGCGGGACCGGGCAAGCTCGGTCCGCAAAGCCGTCGAAAAACAGCAGATGGTGAGCGAGCGGCCCGAAGACTTCGACTGCTTCGCCCTGGCCGAAGACGAGCTGGAAGCGGCCGTCCAAGTCTTTTACGTCCGTCGCGGGCGCGTCGTGGGGCGCAAGGGGTTCATAGTCGACAAGGTGGAGGACCTCGAGCCTGCCCAGCTGCTGGCCCACATACTCGAGCAGCACTACTCCGACGCCGTCAACGGTGTACCCCCCCTGGTCCTGGTGCCCGGCGAGGTCGACGAGCAGGACGTGGTGGAAGAGTGGTTGTGGTCCCTGCGGGCCGAGGGCGAGGCTGAAGCCCGCGCCCGCGCCGAGGGCGTCGAGGTCCCGCTGCGGGAGTGGTGGGCCGCCCGCGAAGAACGCCGCCCCGAGCGCAGCGTGGACCCGAGGGCGGCGGGGGTGGGCCGGCCCCACTTGCACGTGCCCCAGCGGGGGGAGAAAAAGGCGCTGTTCGACATGGTGGCCAAGAACGCGGCCGAGGAGTTCGTGCGCCACCGTCTGAAGCGCAACTCGGACCACAACGCCCGGGCGCGCGCCCTCAACGCCCTCCAGGACGCCCTCGATTTGCCCGAGGCGCCCCTGCGCATCGAGTGTTATGACATGAGCCACCTTCAGGGCACCGACTATGTGGGCTCCATGGTGGTCATGGAGGACGGCCTGCCCAAGCCGGCTGAGTACCGGCGTTTCAAGGTCCGCAACGTCGCCGGCAACGACGATTATGCGGCCATGGAAGAGGTCCTGACCCGCCGCCTCACCGCCTACCTGACCGAAAAAGAACTTCCCCTGGCGGAGCGAAAGCGGCATTTTTCGTACCCGCCCCAGCTCCTGCTCGTGGATGGGGGCAAGGGTCAGCTCAGTGTGGCCGTGCGGGTCCTCCAGGAGCTCAACCTGGAGGAGGAAATCCCGGTGGCCGCGCTGGCCAAGCAGTTCGAGGAGGTCTACCTGCCGGGGCTGGCCGGCCCGGTCCGGGTGCCCCGCGGCTCCGAGGCGCTCTACCTGCTGCAACGGGTGCGCGACGAGGCCCACCGGTTCGCAATTTCCTACCACCGCCAGCTGCGCGCTAAGCGCATGACGGCTTCGGTGCTCGACGGCGTGCCCGGTCTGGGGCCGGCCCGGCGCAAGCGGCTCCTGGCCGAGCTGGGGGGCATCAAGGCCGTCCGCCAGGCCCCCCGGGAAGCCTTCGAGGCTCTCAGCTGGCTGCCTGCCCCCGTGGCCGCCGCCGTGTGGGAGAAGCTGCACGGCGACGGGAGCGGCCTAAGCGAGGCGCGCCGCGCCGTAGCCGCCAACGCCGCCGAAAGGGCGAGGGCATGAGCGGTCCCGACGAGCAGACGCCCGTGGCCGCCCCGACGCTTTTGCATGACCCGGCCAACCCGCTGCCACCCGAGGCGGAGGAGCTGTGGGAGATCAATTCGGGCTGGTGGCAACGCAGTTTCACCGATGGCGCCGACCCGGAGTACACCGAGCAGATAATCCCGCTGCTGGCCGAGCACCTCGGCCAGGTCGCGCCCCGGAGCGTCCTGGACATCGGCTGCGGCGAGGGGCAGCTTTCGCGCGTCGCCGCCGCCGTCCCCGGCGTGGAGCAGGTGGTGGGCGTCGACCCGACCGAGGCCCAACTGCGGGTCGCGGTGCAGCGGCAGCCACGGGCCGCCCCGGCGGCGCCGGTGAACTACGCCCGGGCGGCAGCCGGGGCGCTGCCTTTCCCCGACGCCTCTTTCGATGCCGCCTTCGCCTGCCTGGTGTTCGAGCACATCGAGGGCACGGTCGGCGCCCTGGCCGAGGTGGGCCGGGTGCTGCGCCCCGAAGGTACCTTCCTGCTGTTCTTGAACCACCCGCTGCTCCAGGCGCCGGGCAGCGGCTGGGTGGACGACCACATCCTGGAGGAGCAGTACTGGCGGATCGGTCCCTACCTGGTCGAGCACCACGGGGTCGAAGAGGTCGACAAAAACGTCTGGATCCCCTTTGTGCACCGGCCTCTTTCGGTTTACGTGAACGGCCTCGCCGCGGCCGGGCTCTACCTGACGGGGATGGTGGAGCCGGCTCCGCCGGCGGGCTTTTTGGAAAGGGCCCACGAGTACGAGGAGGCGGCCGCTTTTCCCCGGCTCCTGGTACTGCGGGCCGAGAAGTTGGGGCGTCGCCGCCCCGACGCCCCATGAGACAGGCACACTGAAAGCTATGGCCGAGTTCGTCGTCATCACCGGGCTCTCAGGAGCGGGGCGTTCCCAGGCCGGTGCCGCGCTCGAGGACCTGGGCTGGTACGTGATGGACAACCTGCCCACCGCGCTCATCACCAAGGTGGCCGACCTGGTCTCGACCGGCGGCCCCGAGGCCCAGCGCCTGGCCCTGGTGGTGGGCCGCCACGCCGGCCAGTTGGGGGAGCTGCAGACGGCCGTCCAGCAATTGCGGGCTTCGGGGGAGCGGGTATCGGTCCTGTTCCTCGAGGCCTCGGACGAGGTGCTGGTGCGCCGGTTCGAAGGGACCCGGCGCCGCCACCCCCTCGGCCAGGAGGGCGTCCTGGAAGCGATAGTCGACGAACGCCGGCGCCTCAACGCCATGAAGGAGATGGCGGACGTGGTCGTCGACACCACCGACCTCAACGTCAACCAGCTACGTGAGCGGCTGGCGGATCTTTTCAGCGGTGACGACGCCAGTGCCATGCAGATCCTGGTGCTCAGTTTCGGCTACAAGCACGGGGTCCCCCTCGACGTCGACAACGTGTTCGACGTCCGTTTCCTGCCCAACCCCCATTGGGTGGAATCGATGCGGCCCCTTACGGGCCTGGACGAACCGGTGCGCCGCTACGTGCTGGGCCAACCCGCGGCCAAGGAGTTCCTGGAAAGGGTCGGGCACCTGTTGAAGTTCCTCGTCCCCGCCTACACCCGGGAGGGCCGGTCGTACCTGACCATCGCCATCGGTTGCACGGGTGGGCGCCATCGCAGCGTGGTGTTGGCCGAGGAGATCGCCGTCCGCTTGCGGGAGATGGGCTTCACCCCTAGCACCATTCACCGGGACGTCGAGCGTTGAGCGGGCCGCGCCCGTCGGTCGTCGCCCTGGGTGGCGGCCATGGCCTGGCCATTACGTTGTCGGCCGTTTCCAAGTACGCCGGCGAGGTGACGGCCGTGGTCTCGGGAGCCGACGACGGAGGGTCAAGCGGGCGGCTGAGGAAGTCGTGGGCCGGTCCCGCCCCAGGGGACGTGCGCCGGTGCCTGCTGGCCCTGGCGGCGCCCGGGCCGGACGAGCAGGCGTGGGCTGAGGCCCTCGACTACCGGTTCCGAGGAGGAGAGCTCGACGGCCACTCGCTCGGCAACCTGGTGCTCGTCGCCCTCAGCGAGACGACCGGGGACTTTGCCGGCGCCGTAGCCCGTGTGGCTCAGCTTCTCGGCGCCCGGGCCCGGGTCCTGCCGGCCACGTCGGTGGCCGTAGTCCTGTGCGCCGAGCAGGACGGCCCGATCGGCGGCGGGACCGAGACGCAGCTCGTGGGCCAGGTGAAAGTGGCCCACGCCCCGGGCCGGCTGCGCCGGGTGTGGGTCGACCCGCCCAACCCACCGGTGCCCGACGCCGTCCTGGAGGCCATCGCCGCCGCCGACCAGGTCGTGATCGGGCCCGGCTCGCTGTTCACCAGCGTCTTGGCCGTCTGCGCCGTCCCCGGCATC
Organism: Acidimicrobiaceae bacterium; assembly: GCA_003166025.1. Lineage (GTDB taxonomy): Bacteria > Actinomycetota > Acidimicrobiia > Acidimicrobiales > Palsa-688 > Fen-671. The sequence goes on from PMWT01000159.1 coordinate 39,550, forward strand.
CGCCAGGCCCTGTCGGCCCGATCGGGAGGGCGGGTCTATGTCTGCAACGTCGGTCACCAGATCGGCGAGACGGGCGGCTTCGACGCCGACGACCACCTGGCCGCTCTGTCCGACCATGGGGTAGTGGTCGACGCCGTCGTCTGCGACCCGGACGCACCGGTCGGGGGCCTGTCGACGACCGCGGCCAGGACGGCTCGGGCGGGCGCCGCGGTGCAGGTGGCGACGGCCACATTGCTGGCGGCCGACGGCCATTCCCACGACCCGCACTGGCTGGCAGCGGTGCTCGAGCACCTGGCCGGCTCCTAGCCCGCTGGTCAAAAAAGGCGCTCGGGCGCGCCGAAGTTGGGACTAAAGACCCGCATGACGCGTGACCAGGTACTTGACTGCCCGTTGAGCGGGTTCACCTAGGATTGCGAAGGACGACGACTGAGGAGAGAAATCATGGCTGTCAGGGTTGGGATCAACGGGTTCGGGCGTATCGGGCGTAATTACCTTCGTGCGGTGCTGGAGCAGGGCGCAGACGTCGAGGTCGTGGCGGCCAATGACCTGGCCCCGCCGGCCAGCAACGCCCACTTGCTCAAGTACGACTCGACTTTTGGTGTCCTGAAGCAGGAAGTCAAGGTTTCCGGGGACACGATCGCGGTCGGCTCTCACAGTTTCAAGGTTTTCTCGGAGAGGGACCCCAAGGCGCTGCCCTGGGGAGAGCTCGGGGTCGACGTGGTCATCGAGTCCACCGGCCACTTCACCGATGGCGACAAGGCCCGTGCCCACATCGAGGCGGGAGCCAAGCGGGTTCTCATCTCCGCCCCCGGGACCAACGTCGACGCCACCTTCGTGGTGGGTGTCAACGACGACACTTTTGACCCGGCCAAGCACTTTGTGATGTCGAACGCCAGCTGCACCACGAACTGCTTCGTGCCCATGATCAAGGTCCTGGACGACGCCTTTGGGGTGGAAAAGGGCCTCATGACCACCGTCCACGCCTACACCAACGACCAAAACCTGCTCGACCTGGTGCACAAGGACCTGCGCCGGGCCCGCGCCGCCGCCAATAACATCGTGCCCTCGAGCACCGGCGCCGCCCGCGCCACCAGCCTGGTGCTGGCCAACATGAAGGGCCGCCTCGACGGGACCGGGTTGCGGGTGCCCGTGCAGGACGGTTCCATCACCGACTTCACCGGCATCCTGGCCCGCGAGGTCACCGTGGCCGAGGTCAACGACGCCTTCAAGGCCGCCGCCAGCACCGGCAAGCTGGCCAAGGTGCTTGTCTACACCGAGGACCCCATCGTCAGCTCCGATATCGTCGGCTCCCCGGCCAGCTGCACCTTCGACTCCAAGTTGACCATGGTCAACGGGTCGATGATCAAGGTGTTCGGCTGGTACGACAACGAGTGGGGCTACTCCAACCGCCTCGTCGACCTCACGCTGATCACTGGTCGCGTCTAGGTCCATGGACCTTCCCCAACTAGAAGACCTTGGCCCCGTCTCGGGCAAGCGCGTCCTCGTACGCTGCGATTTCAACGTCCCGATCAGCGGGGGCGTGATCACCGACGACATGCGCATCCGGCTGCCGCTCGACACCCTGACCTGGTTGCTCGACCAGGGGGCCGAGAAGTTGACCGTGTGCAGCCACTTGGGCCGCCCCAAGGGCAAGCCGGACCCCAAGTACACGATCGCCCCTGTGCGCCAGCACCTTTACGAGCTGCTGGCGGCCAGGGGCGCTGACACCAGCCGCGTCGAGCTGCTCGAAAACCTGCGCTATGACGCCGGCGAGGAGGGCAATGACCCTGCTCTCGTCGCCTCCCTGGTCGAGAATGAGGACCTGTACGTGGACGACGCGTTCGGCGCCGCGCACCGGGCACACGCTTCCATCGTCGGTCCACCCGCCTTCCTGCCCTCCGCGGCCGGGCGCGTCCTGGCCCGCGAGGTGGCGGTGCTGGACGGGCTACTGGCCAAACCCAAGCGGCCCTTCGTCGCCGTGCTCGGGGGGGCCAAGGTCTCCGACAAGCTCGGCGTGATCGAAGCCCTGCTCGAAAAGGTCGACGCCCTCCTCGTTGGAGGGGGCATGTGCTTCACGTTCCTCGCCGCTCAGGGCCATACCACCGGTGCCTCCCTGCTGGAGGAGAGCCAGGTGGGCACGTGCGAGCGCCTGCTGGCGTCGGTCGCCGCCAGTGGCAAGCGCATCCTGCTGCCCACCGACATAGTCGCCCTGTCCCCGGGGGGGACCTTCGGCGCCGGCAAGGAGCCGGACGGCGAAGTGCGCCAGCTCGGCCCGGACGTGCCTGACGGATGGACAGGCTTGGACATAGGCCCGGGCACAGCCGCCGCCTTCGCCGACGAGATCGCCTCGGCGGCCACCGTGTTCTGGAACGGGCCCATGGGTGTGTTCGAGGACCCCCGTTTCGCGGCCGGGACCAAAGCCGTGGCCGAGGCCGTGGCTTCGGCCAAAGGTTTCACCGTGGTCGGCGGGGGCGACAGTGCCAGCGCTCTCAAGCAGTTCGGCCTTGACGACCAGGTCGACCACCTATCCACCGGTGGGGGGGCGTCGCTCGAGTTCATCGAGAAGGGCGACCTCCCCGGCCTGGCGGCGCTGCGCCAAGCGGCCGACCGGGCCAGGGCCTGAGGAGCGATAATGACCACCCGCAAGCCGCTGATCAGCGGCAACTGGAAGATGAACTACACGCACCTGGATGCCATCGCCGTGGTCCAGAAGCTGACCTACACCCTCCTGCCGGCCGACTACGACCGCGCCGACGTTTCGGTCCACCCCAGCTTCACCGCCCTGCGATCGGTCCAGACGATGCTCGACGCCGACGGCATCCCGATCGCCCTGGGGGCGCAGGACGTCCACCCGGCCGAGTCGGGTGCCTTCACGGGCGAGGTCAGCCCGTCCATGCTGGCCAAGCTCAACGTCCGTTACGTCATCGTCGGGCACTCCGAGCGCCGTGAGCACTTCGGCGACACGGACGCCTTTGTCAACCAGAAGCTGCTGGCCGTTTTGAAGCACGAGATGATCCCCATCCTGTGCGTAGGCGAGACCCTGGCCGAACGCGAGGCCGGCTTCATCGAGGACAAGGTCGTCGGGCAGCTGGAAGCCGCCTTCGACGGCGTCCCCGCCCAGGCGGCGGAGGGCCTGGTCGTCGCCTATGAGCCCATCTGGGCCATCGGCACCGGCCGCACGGCCAGCCCCGACGACGCCCAGGCGGTGTGCAAGGCCATCCGTTCCTGGTTGGCCAGTCATTACCGGACAGACGTGGCCGACAAGGTGAGGGTGCAGTACGGGGGTTCGGTCACGCCGACCAACATCGCCGAGCTCATGGCCCAGTCGGACATCGACGGCGCCCTGGTGGGTGGGGCCAGTCTCGACGCTGAGAAGTTCGCTCAGATCGTCCGCTTGGGCCGCACCGCGTCCTAAGGCCGCTCGGGCCAAGGTTCGCGAAGGCGCGGCCCTAAGGCCTGGTCTGCCAGCAGGCGCCGCCAAGCTGGGGCGTTCTGCGTCGGGCGGGCACGGCTGCTAAGTTTGCACCCGATCCGGTCCTTAGCTGGGCCGGTGCCCGAGGTAAATCACAAATTCAACAGGAGGAGGTGCCGGCTAGGTGGTGGTCACGTGGGTAGTGATCGCGGTGCATATCGTGCTGTGTGTGATGTTGATCGTCTCTATCCTGCTTCACAGTGGGAAAGGTGGGGGCCTTTCAGAGATGTTCGGCGGCGGCCTGGGCTCGGCGGCGGCGTCGTCTAGCGTTGTCGAACGAAACCTGGACCGTTTTACGGTCTTCACAGCAATCGCGTTCGCCTTTACCACGATGATCCTTGCGATCCGTCTCCAGTAGGCACTGGCAATAGGTTTACGCCGCCGCTGAGCCGGCGAGCACGGACCGCCCTGCGGGCACATCAGCCGTTCACGAAAGGCGTACGATATGGAGTCGATAATTGCAGGGCCGGCGCCCAGCGCGGAGGCCGTTCATCAAGTAGGCCGCCGGCTCGGGGGCAGGTCGCGACGGAAGGTACAAAGCTTCGGGGCGATCCTCGTCGCCGCCGGCATGGCCGCCACGTCACTGACGGCGCTAGGCGGGGCCGCTCCGGCCCTGGCCGCTTCGACCCCGAAGTACGGGGGTACTCTGCGCCTGGTCGGCCAGGGCGACGTCGACTTCATGGACACCGCCGACGCCTACTACGACGTCACCTGGAGCCTGTTCCGGGCCATCTCCCGCCAGCTGTACACCTGGCCGGTGGCGCCGACGTTCGCGGGCGAGACCAACTCCGTCCCCGACCTGGCCACGGGCATGCCCGTGGTCACCGATGGGGGCAAGACTTATACGATCACGATCCGCACCGGCGCCATGTGGGACACCACGCCGGCGCGCCAGGTGACGGCGCAGGACGAGATCACCGGCCTGAAGCGGCTTTGCAACCCGGCTTCGCCGGCGGGGGCGCTCGGTTACTACGAGTCCACCATCATCGGTTTCCAGTCCTACTGCAACGCCTTCCTGGCCACTGGCAGCACGAAGAACGGTTCGACGGTGAGCGCCATGGACGCGTTCATGGCCTCGCACAACATCGCCGGCCTAAAGGCGCTCAGCAACCTGACCGTGCAGTTCGACCTCACCTCGCCCGCTCCGGACTTCCTTGACATCCTGTCCCTGGCCTTCGCCTCGCCCGTGCCGAAGGAAGAGCTGGCCTACGTACCGGGCAGCGCCGCGCTGGCTCAGCACTTTGTGTCGGACGGCCCTTATACCATTTCCAAGTACGTGCCCACGCGGTCCCTCGACCTCGTCCGCAACCCGGCCTGGAAGGCATCGGCTGATACCGTCCGCAAGGCCTATGTGGACCAGATCCAGATAACTGAGGGCGTTGCCACCAACACCGCCGCACTGCAGGAGATCCAGGCCGGGACCGAGGACATGTTCTGGGACCAGAACGTGCCCACCGTGCAGCTGGCTGGCATGGTCGCCGCCAAGGACCCCGACCTCACCATCGGCCCGGACGGCAACAACTACATAGTCATGAACCCGTACCTGTCCATCAACCTGCAGAGCCCCAACAACCACGGGGCGCTCAAGAACCTCAAGGTGCGCCAGGCTCTCGAGTACGCCATCAACAAGTACGCCGACTCGCAGGTCTACGGCGGCGCGGTTATCTCCGGGGTGGCCAACCAGGCCGTACCGCCGGGCAGCGTCGGCTATATCCCGGGCTACGACCCGTACCCCAGCGCCGATGGGCAGGGCAACCCGGCCAAGGCCAAGCAACTTCTGGCGGCGGCCGGTTACAAGCCGGGCCAGATCACGCTCAAGCTTGTATACCGCACCAACACCGTTCACCCCCAGATCGCCGAAAACGACCAGGCCGCGCTTGAGGCCGCCGGTTTCAAGGTGGACCTGATAGCGGTGACGCCGCCCAACGCCTTCTACACCAAGTACCTGGAAAACCCGGCTGCGGGCAAGAGCGGTGCCTGGGACATCGTCGAGGCCGGCTGGATCCCCGACTGGATGGGGCTCAACGGGCGCTCCACGATATTCCCGCTTTTCGACGGCACCACTTACGGGGCCGAGTCCAACGACTACGGCGACTACAACAGCAAGGTCGTCAACGCCGACATTGCCAAGGCCCTCACCGCCCCCACGCAGACCGGGTCGATCGCGGACTGGCAGGCCGCCAACCGCCAGGTCATGAGCGATGCCGCCATAGTGCCCATCGGTGCCCAGAAGGTCTCCGTGTACCACTCGTCTCGGGTGCAAAACGCCGAGTTCTGGTGGGTCGGGGAGAACTACGACCTCACCAACGTGTGGCTCAACTCCTAAAAGCGAGCAGTTGACGGTGGCGCGGCTCCCGGCGCCTCAAAAGGTGACGGGAGCCGCCGTTGGGTGGACAGGATGAGCCGGAATTGCTGTTAGAGGTAGAGGATCTAACTGTTTCCTTCCCGACCTCCGACGGGCTTGTGCAAGCCGTCAGGGGCGTGAGCTTCGGCGTCGAGCGCGGTAAGACGCTCGGGATCGTGGGCGAGTCGGGTTCGGGGAAGAGCGTCGCCACCCAGACGGTGGTGGGCCTGACGCGTGGTGCTCGCATTTCGGGCCAGGCGTTGTTCGAAGGCCGGGATCTACTGACCGCCAGCCGAGCTGAGCTACAAAGCGTGCGGGGCAAGAAGATCGGCATGGTCTTCCAGGACCCTCTTTCCAGCTTGCACCCTTATTACCGTGTGGGCTGGCAGATAGTTGAGGCCGTCCGGGCGCACGACAAGGTCCCCAAGGCGCAGGCCCACCAAAGGGCGGTGGAGCTGCTGGGCCTGGTGGGCATACCTCATGCTGCAGAACGCGTCGACGATTACCCCCACCAGTTCTCCGGGGGCATGCGTCAGCGGGCCATGATCGCCATGGCCCTCGCTCTGGACCCGTCACTGCTCATCGCCGATGAGCCCACGACAGCCCTGGACGTCACCGTCCAGGCCCAGGTGCTCGAGCTGACCAAGCACCTCCAAGATGTGCTGGGCATGGCCATCATCATCATCACCCACGACCTCGGGATCATCGCCGATATGGCTGACCAGGTGATAATCATGTACGCCGGCAAGGTCATGGAGACGGCCGGCCGCCATGACGTTTACTACCGGCCCCATCATCCCTACACGGCGGGGTTGCTCAACTCGTTGCCCCAGAGCGGGCACGAGGGCGAGCGGTTGGTCCCCGTCCCCGGACAGCCCCCGAGCCTTATCGACCCGCCACCGGGGTGCCCGTTCTGGCCCCGCTGCGCTTTTTCCATGCCCAAGTGCAGGACCGGTACCCCTCCGCTGCGACCTCTTGTCGGCTCGGAGGACCACCGTTCGGCGTGTTGGCTGCCTATCGAGCTAACTGGCCGGAGCCAGGACGTGGACGAGGCCCGCCAGCGGGCCAGCGCCGCCGAAGGTGGTGGCGCCCCGGCGCTCAACGTGGTCGCTTCGGGCACTGGAGGCGGGCCCGCCAGGGGAGAGAGAACGTGAAGGAAGGGACTACGGCCGACATCGCCACTGGGCCGGTGCTCAGCCTGCGCGGGGTGACCAAGCATTTCCCGGTCAGGTCGGGCAGCCTGAGCCGGCGGGTGCAAGCCGTCGTGCACGCGGTGGACGACGTCAGCATCGATGTCGAGCGGGGCGAGACGCTGGGCCTGGTGGGGGAGACGGGCAGCGGGAAGTCGACGCTGGCGCGCTGCATGATGCGCCTGGTCGAGCTCACCTCGGGCACGCTCATGCTCGACGGTGAGGACATCTCTCACCTGAAGCCCCGCCAGCTGCGCCCCTACCGCCGCCGGATGCAGATGATCTTCCAGGACCCGTACGGCTCGCTCAATCCCCGTCGGCGGGTCGGTTCGATAATCGGGGACCCTTTCGCCATACACAACGTGGCCGATGGTCCCGAGCGTAAGCGGGCCGTGCAAGAGATCATGGAGCTGGTAGGCCTCAACCCGGAGCACTACAACCGCTTCCCGGCTGAGTTCTCCGGTGGACAGCGCCAACGTATCGGCGTGGCCCGGGCGTTGGCCCTGCGGCCCGAGCTGGTCATCGCCGACGAGCCCGTGTCCGCCCTCGACGTGTCGATCCGGGCCCAGGTGATCAACTTGCTGGCCGACCTGCAGGAGGAGCTCAAGCTCACGTACGTTTTCATCACCCACGACCTGTCCGTGGTCCGCCATGTGAGCAACCGGGTGGCCGTGATGTACCTGGGCCAGATCGTGGAGGTGGCAGGGCGCGAGGACCTCTACGCTCGCCCCCGCCACCCCTACACCCGAGCCCTGCAATCGGCGATCCCCGTCCCCGACCCGGACGAGGCGGACCGCTCGGCGCGCGCTGCCATCATAGGCGAGCCTCCGTCGCCGATCCGCCCGCCCAGCGGCTGCCGCTTTCACCCCCGTTGCCCTAAGGCCCAGTCACTTTGCGCGGCCGAGGAGCCTAGGCTCGAGGTGAAGTTCAACGACCCCGCCAACCACCTGGCGGCCTGCCATTTCCCCCTGGCCGAGGGCGAGCAGCTGCCGACCGCCCAGGTGTTGGGCGTACCGGTCCCGGTGGCGGCAGCGGTGGCGGACCAGGCCGGGGCGGCCCCATGAGCGTCTATGACGAGATGGCCGTCGAGAGCCTGCCCGAGGCGCAGGGCCCGGGCGCCGACTACGTTGCCGGGGCCATACAGGGCCGCAGCCCATGGCACCTGGCGTTCGAACGCCTACGCCATGACCGGGTGGCCGTGGTCTCCGCGGTCGTGATCGTGCTGATCGCTTGCCTGGCGATCTTCGCCCCGCTGGTGGCGACCATCACCGGTCATGGGCCCGATACGCAGTTCCACATGACCGGCCTGACGCCCGAAGGGATCCCGGTGGGCCCGGGCAAGCACTTCCTCCTGGGCGCCGACGAGCTGGGCCGGGACATACTCGTGCGCATCTGCTACGGCGCCCGGATCTCGCTGCTCGTGGGGGTGCTGTCCACGGTCATCGCCAGCGTGGCTGGGACCATCATCGGCGTGATCGCCGGCTACTACGGCGGCTNNGGCGCCCGGATCTCGCTGCTCGTCGGGGTGGTAGCCGCCGGGCTGGCCGTGGCCGGAGGCGCTGTCCTCGGGATGCTGGCCGGCTACATGGGGCGTCTCGTGGACACAACCCTGGCCCGGCTCATCGACGTTGTGCTGGCCATGCCGTACCTGGTCTTCGCCATAGCCTTGTGGACGGCGCTGGGCGGCCAGGGCGGGATCATGCTCGACGTGGCCGTGATCGCCTTCTTTTCCTTCGGCGCCGTGGCCCGTGTCGTGCGAGGCCAGGTCCTGTCTATAAGGGAAAAGGAGTACATCGAGGCTGCCCGCTCACTCGGTGCCGGCACCTTGCGCATCATGTTCGTGGACATCCTCCCCAATGTCTTGGCTCAGGTCATCGTCTACTTCACCTTGCTGGTGCCGGCGGCCATTGTCTTCGAAGCCACCCTGGCCTTCCTCGGCATCGGCACCACCCCGCCGACCCCGGACTGGGGCAGCATGCTCTCCGAGGCGCTCAATTACTACGAGGTCGCCTGGTGGTACGTGGTGTTCCCGGGCCTGGCCCTGCTGGCGACGACCCTGGCTTTCAACCTCCTCGGTGACAGCGTCCGGGACGCCTTTGACCCGCGCTACAGCCGCATATTCACGAGAGAGAAGTAAGAGGTAACCGTGGCCAGGTTCCTTGTCCGACGGATTTTCCTGGGCGTCGTCGTCATGTGGTTGGTGGCGACGGTGGTCTTCATCCTGTACTTCGTCACCCCCCACGACCCGGCCCGTCTCATCGCCGGCAAGGACGCCACGGCCCAGATGCTGACCGACGTGAGGATCCGCCTGGGGCTGAACGAGCCGATCATCCAGCAGTACTTCAGCTACCTCGGGCGCCTGGTCCAGGGGAACCTCGGCTATTCGTACTTCAATTCCGAGCCCGTGAGCACGATCATCGGCCAGGACCTGCCCGTAACTGCCTCCCTGGCCATCGGAGGTGCTGTCCTGTGGCTCATCATCGGCGTGCTCGCCGGTGTGCTGGCCGCCACCAGGCCGCGTTCGGTGGCCGATCGGACCGTCACCGGGCTGGCGCTGCTCTTCTACTCGATGCCGACGTTCTTACTGGGCGAACTGTTCCTGCTGTTGTTGTTCTTCCGGCTGCACCTTCTCGGGTTCGACTTCTTCCCGGGCTCGGGCTACGTCGGGATCACCCAGAGCGTGGGCGGCTGGGCCCAGCACATGATCCTGCCCTGGTTTACCCTGGCCCTGGTCACCGGGGCCGTGTACGCCCGGCTCACCCGTGGTTCTATGCTGGACGTGCTGGGCGAGGACTACGTGCGCACGGCCCGCGCCAAGGGCCTGTCCGAGCGACGCGTCGTCTACCGCCATGCCCTGCGGGCGGCGATCACCCCGGTGACGACCCAGTTCGGTATAGACCTCGGCACTTTGCTCGGTGGCGTCATTGTGACCGAGACCGTTTACGGGCTGCCCGGGCTGGGCCAGCAGATCTACAACTCCATCAGCCGCCAAGACCTGCCCGTCATCATCGCCCTGGTCCTGCTGGCGTCGGCTTTCGTCGTCACCGCCAACATCCTCGTCGACGCCGTGTACGCCCTTCTCGACCCCCGGGTCCGTCTGACCTGAGCGGAGCGGTGGCTAGGAAAAAGTCGGGGCGAGGGGCGCAGTGGTTCGGGGCCGCCCTGGTGGCCGCCGGCCTGGCCGCCGGGCCGTTGACCGCGCCCGTCAGCGCGGGGGGGACGGCCTACTTCGCCGAAGGCCCCGGCGCCGCGCCCAGCTTTATTTTCCCGTTTTATGACGCTCGTAATTGCACCACGGTCAACATCGGGCAGCTGGTCCAGTTGCTGTACCGCCCCCTGTACTGGTTCGGCAACGACAACAGCTCGAGCATCGATTACAGCTACAGCCTGGGCCACCCGCCGGTGTTCAGCGATGGCGACAAGACCGTGACGGTAACGTTGAACAGCTACAACTGGTCCGACGGCGAACACGTGACCAGCCGGGACATCGAGTTCTGGATGAACATGATGTTCGCCGAGAAGGACCAGTGGTGCGGCTACACGCCCGGGTATTTCCCTGACAACGTGGCCTCCGTCAGCTACCCCAGCTCGTCGACTTTCGTCTTGCACCTGAAGCAGGCCTACGACCCGACATGGTTCACGTACAACGAGTTGTCCCAAATAACCCCATTGCCCATCGCCTGGGACCGCACGTCGCTTTCGGGGCCCGCCCCCCGCCCCAGCCAGCCTCACCTGCCCGACACCACGGCGAGGGGCGTGGCCGCCGTTTACAAGTTCCTGTACGACCTGGCCACGGACACGGCCACCTATGCCAGGAGCCCGATTTGGTCCGTCGTCGACGGGCCCTGGGAGCTGAAGAGCATTACCGCCGCTGGTGAGGTGACGTACGTGCCCAACCCGGCCTACAGCGGGTCGCCCAAGCCGTCGCTCTCCGCCCTGGTGCTGGTGCCCTTTGCCACTGGCAGTGCCGCGTTCAACGAGGTCCGTTCGGCCGGGCCTGCCGCCCTGCAAGTGGCCTACTTGCCGGACGGCGACCTGTCCCAGCTCAAGGCCGTCGAGGCCGAGGGCTACAGGGTCACGAACTTCGCCCCGTCGGCGATCTCCTACTTCCCGCTCAACCTCCACAACCCCAGGTTCGGGGCCCTGTTCTCGCAGACATATTTCCGTCAGGCTTTCGCCCACCTCGTAGATCAGATGGGCTGGGTCGTCCAGCTTGTCGACGGCTTCGCCGTGCCCACGTACGGGCCCGTACCCTTGGCCCCCGCGGGAGACTGGGCCGATGCCGAGGAGTCGTCCGACCCCTATCCTTTCAGCCTGGCCGACGCCGCCGGCATCCTGAAGGCACACGGCTGGGTGGACGTCGCCCCCGGCCAGACCGCCTACTGCGCCCGGCCCGGCACCGGCCCCGACGAGTGCGGGGCCGGCGTCGTCAAGGGCTTGAAGATCGCCTTTAACCTGGACGCACCGAGCGGGGCCACCATCACCGACGAAGAGGTCCAGGACCTCAAGCGCCAGGCCGCCCAGGTCGGGGTGGTCTTGGAGTTGACCGAGCACGCCCGGGCCCGGGTGGTCGCGGCGGCCGTCGACTGCGGTCCGGGGGGGAGCGCCATGCCCACTTCGCCGCGCTGCAACTGGACGGCTGAGGACTGGGGCGCGGGCCGGATCTTCGTTCCCGACTACTTCCCAACCGGGGAGCGCATCTTCTACCCCGGGGCCGCCGGCAACTACGAGGGCTGGTCCGACGCCACGGCCGACACCCTGATGGCGGCCACGGCGAGCGCCCCGGCCGGCCTCGCCCGGGCGTCTCTCGACGCTTACCAGAACTACCTAGTCCAGCAGGCCCCGGTGGTCTTCGTCCCGACGCTCGCCGGGGACCCGGTGCCGGCGTCGGCTGAGCTCATCTCCACCCGCCTGGACGGCTACAGCAACAACGTGTTCATGCTGTTGACCCCGGAGACATGGCACTTGACCAGCTAGCGGATCCGCGTTGTCGCCGCTAGCCTAATCGTGCGCCAAGTTTGCGGCGCAGCGCGTACTGTAGGCGAGGTGTCCTTTTCATGAGCCGGCGCGGATGGGTGCTCTTCGTCGTCATGGGCGTGTTATGGGGCCTGCCTTACCTGCTCATAAGGGTGTCCGTGCGCGAGGTGAGCCCGGCCTTCCTGGTCTTGGTACGCACCGCCGGTGGGGCGCTGCTCCTGGCGCCGTTCGTGGCGAGGCGAGGGGTGCTCGCCCCTCTGCTGGCCCATTGGAAGCCCTTGGTCGCCTACACCGTCGCCGAACTCTGTGTCCCGTGGTGGCTACTGTTCACGGCGGAAAAAAAAGTGTCCAGTTCTCTGGCCGGGCTTCTGGTCGCGGCGGTGCCGATAGCGGGGGCCGTGATCGCTCGAGCCACAGGCTCAGACCGCCTCGACCGGCGGCGGGCGGCCGGCCTCCTGCTCGGCCTGGTCGGCGTGGCCGCCCTGGTCGGCTTCGACGTCGGCCGATCGGACCTTCTCGCCGCGAGTTCGTTCCTAGTGATCGTCACCGGGTATGCCCTTGGCCCGTGGATCCTGGCGCGGCATCTGTCGGCCGTCCCCGGGCCGAGCGTCGTCATCGCATCGCTGGTGCTGTGCGCCATCGTCTATGCGCCACTGGCCGTCCTCCAGAGGCCGACGGCGGCGCTCTCGGCCTCGGCGCTGGCCTCGATGGCCGGGCTGGCGGTGGTATGCACGGCCGTGGCTTTCATCGCCTTTTTCGCCTTGATCGCCGAGGTGGGCCCCATGCGGGCCACGGTCATTACCTACATAAACCCGGCGGTCGCCGTGGTGCTAGGCGTAACCGTGCTCGGGGAGAAGTTCGGCCCGATGACGGCGGTCGGCTTCGCCGCCATACTGGGAGGCAGTGTGCTCGCCACCGGGTCCTTACGCCCGCAGCGGCGACGCCCTGAGCCGCTGGCGTCGGAGCCCCTATGCCCAGAGCCGGTGCGGCCGGGCCGGCCGGCGGTGAGTGATCGGGCCCGTGGTGCTCGGCCAAGCGGTCGTCAAGCTGGGCCTAGCTCTGGCCCTGCCGAGGTCCGTGACCGACCTCGTGGTGCGGTGAGCCCCCTTGGGCCTCGGCAATAGATCTCGGGCCCGGGCGGCGTGGGCAGTGGCCGCCATCGCCCTGCCCCTGTCGCTTTCGCTCTCCGGCTGCAGCCCCACCCACCTGCCGGGCGCGCCTGAACCGCCGACGACGTCGAAGGGCGCGCCCGTCTCCACGTCCACGTCGACCTCGACGAGCACAAGCCTCGTGCCCGCCGGTACCGGTACGTCGGGGACGGGCGGCACCGGCGGCACGTCCAGCCCCTCGAGTACCACCAGTACTTCGAGTACCACCAGCATCCCGGCCAGCAGCGTCACCGCCGTCACGACCGTGACGACCACGTCGGCGCCGGCCAATGTCACCTACAACACGGCCGCCAGCGCCTCCTACGGCCTCGGGCCCGAACCGGCCAACTGGGACATCCACACCCGCGCTGCGGCCCCCTGGTACCTGTCCCTCCAACAGGTTCTGGCGCAGGTGTGGCCGTCGGCTTTTTACACCGAGCCCGATGGGGCGAAGGTGCTCAACACCTCCCTCTTGGTCTCGGCTACCGAGGTGAGCTCGCAGCCCCAGACGGTCGTTTACCAGATAAACCCCCGGGCTGTGTGGTCCGACGGCACCCCCGTCACTTATGCCGACTTCGTCTACAACTGGCAGGCGCAATCAGGCCAGTCCCGTTTCACCGACGCCGGAGGAAAGCCCTATACGCCGGCCGACGAAGCCGGCTACGCCGATATCGCCAAGGTCACCGGCAACCCCGCCGACCCTTACGCGGCGACGGTGACTTTTTCGTCGCCTTATCCGGACTGGCGCTCGCTTTTTTCCTACCTGGTGCCCGCCCATGTCGCGCAGGCCATCGGCTTCAGCTCCGGTTTCACGGACCCCGTTGCCGACCTTGTCTCGGCCGGCCCCTACCTCGTCTCCCAGCTGCACCCGGGCTACTCGCTGGAACTGGTCCGCAATGCCGGCTACTGGGGCCCGCCGGCCAACCTGGCCAGCATTACCTACTATTTCACGAGCACGCTGACCGAGATGCTCAACGCCTTGAGCGGCCACGAGCTGGATGTGGCGACCGTGCCGGGGGACCTCGTCGCCTATCAGCAACTGCAGGCCGCAGGGGGACTTTCCGTACTCGGCGTGGCGAGCGCCAGTTACGAGGACCTCGAGTTCAATGAGGCGTCGCCTTCGCTGTCGAGCCCGGTCCTGCGCCAGGCGGTCATGATGGCGCTCGACCGTACGACCATGGTCGCCGATGTGCTCACGCCTCTCGGGATAGCCGCGACGCCGGTGGAAAACCGGTTCTTGCTCCCGGGGGGGCCAGGATATAAGGCCGACGGCTCGGCTTATGACAACCCGGGCCCGGCGGCAGCACTGGCGCTGTTGGCCGCCCACGGTTACAAGTTGAACGACGGTGCCCTTCACCGCCCGGACGGGCAGGCCGTGGACCTCTCGCTCTTGGTACCCTCCGACGACCCGGTGGCGCAGCAGCTCGGTCCCCAGATCGCCGGTTCGTGCGCCGCCATCGGTGTCACCGTGACCCTGGACCAGGGTGGCGCCCCGGCCACCACCGGGGGCGCCGGCAGCGCCTGGGCGGGAGGCGTGTGGGCTTGGAGCGGGTGGGCCGGGGCCGGCTCTCGGCCGGCCGGCTGGCAGATGGCGATCGAGCTCCGCCAGGTCCCAGTGGCTGCTTCGGGCACCGTCCGGCGTTATGCCACCGCCGCCTCGGCCAACAAGGGCCAGTCGAGCCCGACCGTGGACGCCCTGCTGGCCCGGATCGGCACGGCCACGCCGGCCCAGCTCCCCGCCCTGTACGACCAGGTCGACGCACAGGCTTGGGCGGACTTCGCCGACCTTCCCCTGGTGCAGTTACCCGTGCTGGTAGTGCTGGGCCCCCACCTGCTAAATGTCCGGGCCGGCGCCTATTTCGGCGACATCGCCTGGGACGAGCAGACCTGGGGCTTCCGCTCGCCTTAGAAGCCTTAGCTCGCCTTAGAAAAGGAGAACGGGCGCCAGTGGCTCGAAACGTCTTGTTCATCACCGTGGACCAGTGGCGGGGCGACAGCCTGTCCTGTACGGGGCACCCCGTGGTGCGCACGCCTCATATCGATGCCCTTGCCGCTAGGGGCGTACTTTTCGCCAACCATTGGGCCAACGCCGCCCCGTGCGGGCCGAGCCGGGCGTGCCTTTACACAGGCATGTACATGCAAAACCACCGGTCGGTCATGAACGGCACGCCCCTCGATGCCCGGTTCACCAATATCGCCTTGGAAGCCAGGAAAAATGGTTATTCTCCGGTGCTTTTCGGCTACACCGACGCCAGTGCCGACCCCCGCACTGTCCCGGCCGGCGACCCCCGCACCATGAGCTATGAGGGAGTGCTGCCCGGGTTCGAAGCCATTGTATGTGACCCTTACGAGCAGGGTGCCCTCGAGTGGGGGAAATGGCTGGCCGAGCACGGCGTCGACGTGCCATCGGTACCACTCGACCTCTACGGGCCGGACACCTCCTATCCGGGGGCCGACGATCACGGGGCGACCTGGGCGCCCACCCGGTTCCCGGCCGAGCTCTCCGAGACAGCTTTCATGACCGAGAAGGCAATCGAATGGCTGGGCCGCAACGGGGACCGGCCCTTTTTCGTGCACATTTCCTACGTGCGCCCCCATCCCCCGAGGCGCAACCCGGCCGGGTACCACGACCTGTACTCAGCCGACCAGGTGGGCCCGTTCACGGGCTTCGCCGGCCCCGACGAAGAGGCGGCGTTCCATCCCCTCAACAACCTGCTCGTCAACCTCCCCCTCTGCGCCGCGCCTCACGACGAGCGCGAACGCAGGCAGCTGCGGGCCACCTACTACGGTGCTCAGAGCGAGGTTGACGACCAGCTCGGCCGGTTGCTCGCCTACCTGGACGCGGAGGGACTGGCGTCGAGCACGCTCGTGGTCCTGACGAGCGACCACGGCGAGATGGGCGGGGACCACTGGCTGGTGGAGAAGTGCGGCTACTGGGACGAGAGCTTCCATGTCCCCCTCGTCGTGCGAGACCCCTCAGCCGGCGCGGATGCCACCCGAGGGCTGGTCGTCAACGCGCCGACCGAGTCCGTCGATGTGGCGCCCACGGTCCTGGAGTGGCTCGGCGGCGAGCTCCCGGTGCAGTTCGACGGCTGGCCGCTGACCTCTTTCCTGCACGTCGGCGCGGCGCCGGCGCACTGGAGGGCGGCCGCCCACTGGGAATGGGACTTCCGCCATCCCCAGTACCGTTATGCCGAACGCCGCTTGGGGATCCCCGGCGAGCATTGCTGCTTGGCGGTGGCGCGGACCGCCGAGGCCAAGTACGTGCAGTTCGCCACCGGCCCTGATGTGCTGCCTGCGTTGCTCTTCGACTTGGCGGCAGACCCTGGTCACCGGGTGAACCTGGCCGCCGGCCCGGCCCCCGCCGCCCGTGCGGCGGCGACCGCCGATGGCAATCTGCGCCTGGAGCTGGAGTTGGCCCAGGAAATGCTGCGCTGGCAGATGCGCAACAGGGAGCGGACGCTCACCAACTGCTACCTCGTTCCCGGCACCGGTCCGGTCTGGGCCCGGGACGCGTGGCGTTGACCAGACGACGCACGGTCTGGACCGCTCCCCAGGGGCCGGCGGCGGCGAGCTGGTCTTAAGCGCCGGTGGACGGGGGCGCGACACCAAACGTTAACTGTGAGGACAATCTCTGTTCACCTGGGCGAGGGCCCGCGTTATCCGACGCTTGCTAGTCTCTGTGCCGCGACATCAGCGGGCCGCATCGGCTCGCTCGCGAACAACAGGAGGCTGGATGTACAGAGGGTCGGGACAGCGGTGGCGTAAAGCCGCCGCCGCAGGTGCAGCTGGCACGACGCTTGCGGCTCTCGGGGTCATTGCTGGCAGCGCCAGCATTGCGAGCGCAGCATCTTCAGACGCGTGCTGGGCCACGGCAGTCAATATCAACTCGTGTGGCGGCATGAGCGCCCTCGTCGCCGCGGCCAAGGCCGAGGGCACCATCAATCTCACAGCCGACCCCACCACGTGGGCAAACTACGGCAACATCATGAAGGACTTCGGAGCAAAGTACCGCCTCAAAGTCAACGACTTCAACCCGGACGGCTCGAGCGCCGAAGAGCTGAGCGAAATAAACCTCGACAAGGGCAAGTCGGACGAGCCCGATGTCGTCGACATCGGTAATTCCTTTGCGGTCGAGGGTGTCGCCGGCGAGCCGGGGTCCTTCACGGGGCCGATCTTCTCCCCTTACAAGGTGGCCGAGTGGAGCGAGCTTCCGGCCGCGTGGAAAAACGCCTCCGGCTATTGGGCCTTCGACTACAGCGGCGTCATGGCCATCGGTTACAACGCCAGCGTGGTGAAGACCCCTCCGACGTCGTTCGCCAGCCTGCTCAACCCCGAGTTCAAAAATGCGGTCGGCCTGAGCAACAACCCGACAGCCTCCAATGCCGGGTTCTCGGCGGTCTACGCGGCAGCATTGAACAACGGGGGGTCGCTCAACAACATCCAGCCCGGTATAGCCTTCTTCAAGAAGCTGAGTTCTGTTGGCAACTACAACCCGGTGGAAGCCGGGGGTGCCGGTGATGCGCCGATGGCTGACAAGACGGTCCTGGCCACCCTGGACTGGACCTATAACCAGATATCCTGGAAGCAGGAACTCCAGAAGACTGGCATCGATTGGAAAATCGTGATCCCGGCTGGGAAACCGTATGCTTCCTACTACTCGATGGCGATCAGCGCTTGGGCGCCGCACCCGGCTGCTGCCAGGCTCTTCTTGGAGTACATGTACTCTCCAACGGGGCAAAATCTTTGGCTCGAGGGCGGTGCCGTACCGGCCACCATCACGGCCATGCAAAAGGCCGGCACGGTGAGCAAAGCTGCTGAGTCAGCCGTCCCAGCGCTGCCCGGCCCGCCGGAAATCGCCAGCGTTGCTCAAGAGTCTGCGGCCCAGAAGGTCGTGGTGGCCGACTGGTCCTCTGCTGTCAGCTAAGCAACCCTCAAACTGAGCGTGCTCTAAAATAGATGAGTGGCGTGCCCGCGACCCGCGTGAACAACGCGGGTCGCGCCGCGCGCCGGGGCCGACGGCCGTGGGCGCTGATCGGAGTGGTGCCGTTCTTCGCCTACGTCATCATCTTTCTGGTGGTGCCGGCCGCGGCCGTGATGGTCGAGGCCTTTCGGGCCAACGACGGCTCCATTTCGCTGACCAACCTCGCCACCGTCCTTTCTTCCAAACAGCCCTGGCTGCATTCCTATGCGATCAGCCTGGAGCTTTCAGCTATCTCCGCCGTCATCGCCGCCGTCCTGGGCCTGGTGGGTACGGTCGCGCTGGTCAGTTCGCCCAGCCGGGTCGTGCGGAGGCTCGTCACTACCGGCTGCGGTGTGCTTGCCAATACCGGTGGAGTACCCCTGGCTTTTGCCTTCATAGCCACGATCGGAAATGCCGGAGTCGTAACGCACCTTCTCGCTGACATTGGTTTTGACCCGTACGACCACGGTTTTTCCCTCTACTCCTTTGCTGGACTGGTGATCGTATATTTGTATTTCTTGCTCCCCCTGGTGATCTTGCTCATGCTGCCCCCGGTGGAGGCGCTGCGTCACGAGTGGCGGGAGGCAGCGGCGACGCTAGGTGCTAGTTCACGGAGCTACTGGCAAAAAGTGGGCTTCCCGGTGCTCACCCCACCGTTCATTGCCACCCTCATGGTGCTGTTTATGGACGCCTTTGCGGCCTATGCCACGGCCCAGGCACTGACCACGGGATCGGTGCCACTCGTGCCGATCGAGATCGGCTCGCTGCTTGCCGGCAACGTGGTCACCAATCAAGCGAACCTGGGCGATGCGCTGGGCTTGGGAATGATCGTGATAGTCGGTGCGGCCGGGGCCCTGTACGTGTTCGTCCAGCGCAAGACGGCGCGGTGGTTGCGATGAAGCCGACTCGCACCTTTCGCTGGATAGCGCTGGGGTTGTTGGGCCTTTATGTCCTTATCCCCGTGGCCGCCTCCCTCCAGTTCAGCCTGGAAGCCGGTTACAAGGGACGTCTTTCGCTCACCGCCTATTCGCAAGCGTTGGCGGAGGCGGGCCTGGGCACCAGCCTTCTCACCTCGGTCAAGGTCGCCGCGGGAGCGGCGGCCATCACATTGGCCCTGCTCGTCCCGACAGTCATCTTTGTCAACCTGCGCTTTCCCCGTTGGCGGGCCGTGCTCGACGCCGTGAGCCTCCTGCCCCTAGGTGTGCCGGCGGTGGTGATCGTCCTCGGGGTCCTCGGCGCCTACAGGAGCCTGCCCTCGATCATCACCGGGACGCCGGTGATCCTGGCCCTTGTCTATGTGATCTTGGCCATGCCCTATTCGTACCGGGCCATTGACGCCAGCGTCCGGGCCATCGATATGCACACCTTGGTCGACGCCGGTCGTTCCATGGGCGCGGGCTGGGGCAAGTTGTTCTCGCGCGTGCTGTTGCCCAGCCTGCGCTCGGGGATCCTGGCCGCAGCGTTCCTCACGGTGGCTTTGTCGCTGGGCGAGTATGCCATCGCCAGCATTATGGGCTTCAATACCTTCCCTGTCTGGTTGGTGGGCGTGGAGGGCAATAACCCCTACGTCGCCGTGGCCCTGTCGATCAGCGCTCTGGCGTTCACGTGGATCCTTCTCGTCGCGTTGGCGCTGGCCGGGTCGGGGAGGCGGAGGCGCAGCCGCGGGTTCGGGGCCGGCCTGGTCGGCCCCGAGGGTGAGGACGAGATCACGCCATCTCTCGCCCCTGAGGAAGAAGCAGTGGCCTGAAGAGCACAGTGGGGGACAAGGATGATCACTACGACTATGGCGACCGCACCTCCACCGACTAGCGCGGGGCACGGCCCGGGGACGCACACCGGCGGTGGGGTCGCGGTCGAACTGGAGAACTGCCGGCGCACGTTCGGCAAGGTCCACGCCCTGGACGGGTTTTCCATCTCCATCGCCCCGGGTGAGCTGGTTGCCCTGCTGGGCCCGTCTGGCTGTGGCAAGACCACAGCCCTGCGGGCTGTGGCCGGACTGGAACGGCTCGACGAGGGCAGGGTATTGGTGGGTGGGGACGACATCACTGACGTGCCCCCGCACCGGCGCAACCTGGGGATGGTCTTTCAGGCCTACAGCCTCTTCCCGAACATGAACGCCCTGGAGAACGTCGGTTTTGCCCTCGAGGTGCGCCGGGCCCCGGTCGCCCAGCGTCACAAGCGGGCGGGGGAACTGCTCGAGCTGGTGGGTCTGTCGGCCTTGGCGGAAAGGTACCCTCACGAGCTCTCCGGTGGGCAACAGCAGCGCGTCGCGCTGGCCCGCGCCCTGTGCGCCGAGCCCCGCCTGTTGCTCCTCGACGAGCCGTTGTCCGCCCTCGATGCCAAGGTGAGGGCGCAACTGCGCGATGAGATACGCAGGATCCAATTGGAGGTGGGGATAACCACTTTGTTCGTTACTCACGACCAAGAAGAGGCCCTTTCGATGGCGGACCGCGTGGGGGTGATGCGGGCCGGCCACCTCGAACAGCTGGGCCCGCCCTCCGAGGTGTACTCGAACCCGGTGACCAACTTCGTAGCCGAGTTCGTCGGGTCGGTCAGCCGCCTGCCGGGCGAAGTGGTGGCGCCGAACAGCGTCGACGTAATGGGCTCCCGGCTGAGCATCCCGGCCAGCACCGGCGGTGACCTGCCAATCGGTAGTCAGGTCGATGTCCTGGTGAGGCCCGAGAGCATAAGGATCCGTCCCCAAGCGGATGGGACGGCCGTCGTGGCGCGCGCCGCCTTCCTGGGGGCCGTGGTCAGGGTTGTGGCCGCCCTACCCAACGGAGTGGAGGTGACCTCGACGCTGCCCGCCAGCGAGGGCCACACCCTGCCCGCCGGCACCCGGGCCGGCATAGAGCTCCTCGGCGACGTCCTGTTCGTCGTCGAGCGCCAAGGCTCGGAGTGACCCTGCTGGGCCCCACGGTTAGGCGGGAGGTGGGCTTGGACGCCTTGGAGCGAGGGCGTCAGTAAAGGCGGCTTGCGGGCCGTAGTGTCGGGGCGTGGCCAACGAAGGGTTTGTCTCCGAACTGTTCGATCCCCTGGTGTGGCGGGAAGTCCCCGGCACTGACGCTCTGGCGCTCGCCGATGTCACCTATCACCGGGCGCGGGAACAAGGGACGGTAAGGGTCGCCATCAACCGGCCTGAAGTCCGTAACGCCTTTCGTCCCCGTACCGTCGACGAGCTCTACATCGTCCTGGACCATGCTCGCCAGTCTTCAGATGTCGGCTGTGTCCTGCTAACGGGGAACGGCCCGTCGGCCAAGGACGGCGGCTGGGCCTTCAGTTCGGGGGGAGACCAGCGGGTGCGGGGAGCGACCGGCTACGAGTACGAAGACGGGGGACAGGGCACCTCGCCGGGAGGCGTCGCTCGAGCCGGGCGGCTCCACATTCTCGAGGTGCAACGTCTCATCCGGTTTATGCCCAAGGTGGTTATCGCCGTCGTCCCGGGCTGGGCGGCCGGAGGCGGTCACAGTCTCCACGTCGTCTGCGACCTCACTCTGGCCAGCGCCGAGCACGCCCGCTTCCGCCAAACCGACGCCGACGTGGCCAGTTTCGACGGCGGTTTCGGGTCCGCCTACCTCGCCCGCCAGGTCGGCCAGAAACGTGCCCGGGAGGTTTTCTTTGCCGGCCTCACCTACGACGCTGAAGAGGCGTACCGAATGGGCATGGTCAACGCCGTGGTGCCCCATGCGCAGCTCGAGAAGGTGGCGTTGGAGTGGGCGGGGGCGGTCAACGCCAAGAGCCCCATGTCGGTGCGGATGCTCAAGTACGCCTTCAACCTGGCCGACGACGGCCTGGTCGGCCAGCAATTGTTCGCCGGCGAGGCGACCCGCCTGGCGTACATGACCGAGGAGGCGGCCGAGGGCCGGGACGCCTTCCTGGCCCGGCGACCGCCCGACTGGTCCAGCTTCCCGTGGTACTACTGACCGCACCACTGAGCCGTACTACTGGGCCGTAGCTGTCTACTGAGGGGTCTCACCAGGGCGGAGCACCTGGTGCATCACGTCCCCCAGGCAGGCGGCGACCACGGTGTTCTCCTGGCCGCCATCAGAGAAAAGGTTCGATGCCATCACGGGGGTGACGAAGGCGACGGCGAACGCGGCAACCATCCGCAGGCGCTGCTCCGTACTGAAAGAGGGCTCTGAGAAAAGCTTGCGAGCGCGTTCTTCGAGCTCCTGGTGGCCTCCATCGTGCCCCTCGTTATGCACCTGCAGCTTCGACATGGCGGCCTGGTTGGCGCGGTGCAACGCGAACAGCTTCTCGTTGGCTTGCATCCGCTCCAGGCAGGCGTTCAAAAAGGCTTCGTAGGCATCCAAGCTGACCGGGCCGTCGTCATCGTCCAAAAGCTTGAGCGGTTCGTCGATCAGGCTATGCATCCGCAGGTGGAGGCCCATGAGGATGTCGGACTTGCTCGGGAAGTGGTAATAGAGAGCAGCCTTGGTGAAGCCCATCCGCTCGGCCAGCTCCCGGAGCGAGGCGTTGTCGAAGCCCTTTTCAAGGAACAGGTCGAGCGCCTCGTCAAGGATCCGTTCTCGCGTACTGCGCTCGCCCATGGCCCCTATCTTACTTGACGGCCGGCAAGTAGTGCTGTATGGTGCCTATTGACCCCTCCTTACCGTACGGCAAGTAAGAGGTCATCGGCTAGTAAGAACTACTGCGAAAGGCGGAGGACGGTGAGTTCGTACATTATCGAAGCGGAGGGCCTGGTCAAGCGGTATGGGCAGGTCCGGGCGCTGGCCGGCCTGGATCTCCAGGTGGCGGAGGGCAGCATCCTCGCCGTGCTCGGGCCCAACGGTGCGGGCAAGACGACGGCGGTGCGCATATTAACTACTCGAACGGTGCCGGACAGCGGGCACGCCCGGGTGGCCGGGTTCGACGTCCGTACCCAGGCCGGCCAGGTGCGCCGGCGTATCGGCGTGACAGCCCAGGACGTCACCCTGGACGGCCTGCTGACCGGCCGCCAGAACCTGGTCATGGCCGGTCAGCTCTCAGGCCTTAGCGCCCGGGCGGCCGCCCGCCGGGCCACCGAGCTTCTGGAGCGGTTCGACCTATCGGAGGCAGGCGGGCGTACCGCCAAGGGCTATTCGGGTGGCATGCGCCGCAGGCTTGACCTCGCCACGTCTCTTGTGGCGGCCCCGCCCGTCCTCTTCCTTGACGAGCCCACGACCGGCCTCGACCCCACGAGCCGGGCGGGTGTGTGGGACATAATCCGGGACCTCTCCTCGGGGGGCGTGACCGTCCTGCTCACCACCCAGTACCTCGACGAGGCCGACCAGCTAGCCGAGCGTGTCGTCGTTGTGGACCATGGCCGGTCCATCGCCGAAGGCACTCCGGCCGAGCTGAAACGCAGCGTGGGCGGTGCTCGCCTAGAGCTGACCCTCAGCGCCGGGGCGCACCTCGATGTGGTGGCGGCGGCCCTTGCTCCGTACGTGGAAGGTCATCCTCTGGCCAGTGAGGGCGGTAGGCGAGTTACGGCGCCGGTCTCCAACCGGGGCGGCCTGGCCACGTTGGTGGTCCGTGCCCTCGATGCCGCCGGCGTTTCAGTCGACGACGTGGAGGTGCGTCAACCCTCGTTGGACGACGTCTTTTTCGTGCTTACAGGACGGACTGCGCAAAGCGACGAGGGTGGTGACGGGCCCGAGGGCGCCGACAACGATGAAGCCGCGGCGCACCTCGGTCCTGAGAACAAGGCGGTTTCTAACTTGCAGGAGGTGCCCGCATGAGCGCGACCACCGTTGGTGCTCCTGATGTCCAGACGGTTAGGCGCCTCCGCCCGGCCGATGCGCCCGAGCCCGGCCCGCTGGCCCAGGTACGCAGCCGCCTGAGGGATGTGGCCGTCATGACCCGGCGCAACCTGGTCCACATCGCCCGGGAACCCATGCAGCTCTCGGACGTGACCGTCCAGCCGGTGCTGTTCACCGTCTTGTTCGTTTATGTCTTCGGGTCCGGCATGTCGGTCCCCGGGGGCTACACGAACTTCGCCATCGCCGGTTTGCTCACCATGAACCTGGTCACATCCTCGATGGGCACGGGGGTCGGCCTGGCCACGGACCTCGCCTCCGGCATGATCGAGCGTTTTCGGACACTGCCCATGTGGCGAGCCTCGGTGCTCGTGGGACGCACGGTCTCCGACCTGCTCTCAGCTGCAGTGTGCGCCGCAATCGTGGGGGTCACCGGTCTCGCCGTGGGTTGGCATGCCGGCCACGGCATTTGGTCAGTCCTGGGCGGCTTCGGCGTTGCCCTGCTCTTCAGCTACGCCCTGACTTGGCCGACGGCGTGCCTGGGCCTGTTCGCCAAGGCGCCGGAATCGGCTATGTCCATCGGCTTCGTTGTCATCTTCCCCCTCGCCTTCATTTCGAACGCTCTGGTGCCGACACGCCACATGCCGTCTTGGCTCCGTGTCATCGCCGACTGGAACCCTGTCAGCTCGGTGACATCGGAGGTACGCATCCTCTTCGGCAACCCCAATCCTCTTCCTCCCAACCCGTCCTGGCCGGACGTGCACCCGCTCGTTGCCGCGCTGATCTGGTCCTTCGGGCTGATCGCCGTGTGCGCGCCTCTGGCGGCGTACCTGTTCCGTAAGCGCACGACAGACTGACGGTAGGCGCCGTCGATGCCCGCATGCCGAGGCCTGCCGTGAGCAGTATGCTTTCTGGCTGCCGGGGTTGCCGGCGCCACGTCGGAGTGGCGGAATAGGTATACGCGCTAGCTTGAGGTGCTAGTGGGAGCAATCCCGTGGGGGTTCAAGTCCCCCC
>PMWT01000078.1 GCA_003166025.1 Acidimicrobiaceae bacterium
GGTCAGAGGAAACTTTAGGAGCACTGGTGGCGTGCATTTTGAGGGCGGTGCCCTTGGCGGGTTTGGTTGAAGTTGAGGCCGGTGCCATTGACGGGTGTGGGGGGGGTTGAGAGCGGTGTACTTGGCGGGTGGTGCGGGCATGACGGGGTGGGTTGTGAGGGGAAAGCAAGGTGGCGGCCCGGGAGGAGTGAATGGTGGCGCCCCGAGGTGTGCGCGTTCGTGGGTGAGCAATAGTTCGCCACCTTGGTCCCTACGGGTTAGAAGACCAACCCGAGGAGAAGATTGATGTCCGGTCCTGTCGTAGTGCCCAAGCTGTTGACCATGGACGAACTTGCCGAGAGGCTCGGGGTGACCCCCCGCCATATCCGGCGTCTGGTCGCCGAGAGGCGGGTGCCGTTCTTAAGGGTCGGGAGGTTCATCAGGTTCGACCCCGCCAAGATTGCGACCTGGCTCGACTCCAGCGCGTCCCCGGTTCTCGGGACCTAGGTGAGCACGCAGGTCACGGCGACGTGAAGGGACCAGCATCAACGTGCACGCCGTCACACCAGGTCATCATGATGAGGTGTGCTCAGCGTGACTGGTGAGGTTGGAGGTGCTCGGATGGCGAGTATGGGGAGACTGATCTATGGGTGACCGAAGCGGGATCGAGTGGACCGAGGCCACGTGGAATCCCACGACGGGCTGTGACCGCACGAGCCCGGGCTGCGACAACTGCTACGCGCTGACGCTCGCCAAGCGGCTCAAAGCCATGGGTCAGGTGAAGTACCAGCAGGACGGGGACCCACGTACCTCTGGCCCAGGCTTCGGACTGACCCTTCACCCAGGCGCTTTGCCACTACCGAAGACGTGGGACGCTCCTCGTACCATCTTCGTGAACAGCATGAGCGACCTGTTCCATCCGGAGGTTCCGCTTGGATATATCCGCCAGGTGTTCGACGTGATCGCGGAGACGCCGCAGCACACCTACCAGGTGCTCACCAAGCGCTCAAGGCGCCTCGCGCAGACGGCCAGCCATCTCGACTGGCCGCCGAACCTGTGGATGGGGGTAAGCGTCGAGAGCGCCCGGTACTCCTTCCGGATCGGGCACCTTCAGACCGTGCCAGCCGCCGTCCGGTTCCTCTCCTGCGAGCCGCTCCTCGGCCCACTTAATGAACTGGACCTCCAGGGGATCCACTGGGTGATCGCCGGCGGAGAGAGCGGCGGCAACGCTCGACGGATGGCGCCCGACTGGGTGCGGTCGATCCGCGACCAGTGTCTCGACGCCGGCGTGGCCTTCTTCTTCAAGCAATGGGGCGGGCGGACCCCGAAAGCGCACGGGCGGGAGCTGGACGGGGCTCTGCATGACGAGATGCCCCAGGTCGCGGTGGCCTAAGAGCCGATGGCGCGCTCGTGGGGGTTCTGGACGCGCTACAAGCTGGAACTGCTCCAGCGCTACCTCGACGCGTTCACCACCACGACAAAGAAGCTCTCCACCAAGAGGGTTTACCTCGACCTTTTTGGCGGCGAGCCGGAAAACGTGGACCGTGACACGCTCCTGCCAATCGATGGGTCGGCTCGCATCGCCCTCAACACCGACAACCCGCCGTTTACGCATCTGCGGTTCTTCGAGCTGGAGCCAAACGCCACCAAGCTCCGCCAGGCCCTCTCCAGGGAGTTCCCCGGCCGCGACTGGCTCGTCTACTCAGGCGACAGCAACGACACCATTCACCAGGCGCTGGCAGACCTCCGAGCGGCTGACGCTGGCTGGGCTCCAACTTTCGCCTTTATCGACCCGAACGGACCGCACTACACCTGGAACACCTTGCAGGTGTTGGCCGCGCACAAAGGACCGAAGGCGAAGACGAAGGTCGAACTGTGGATGCTCTTCCCTGACCCCCTCTTCGCTCGGCTCCTTCCCCGAACCGGTGAAGTGCGACCGGCCGACAACGCGGCGATCACGGCGATGTTCGGCGACCCCCTGTGGCACTCCATCTGGAAGGCCAAGCTCGATGACGTGATCGAGCCCGCAGACGCTCGTGACGAGTACGTGAACCTAATGCGGTGGCGCCTTGAGCAGGTGCTCGGATACCGCTGGACTCATCAGCTGGAGATCCGAAACACACGTGACCTGCCCATTTATCACCTGATCTTCGCCACCGACTCGAAGGCTGGCCACGACATCATGAGTTACCTATACGACCAGGCTGCAGCCGAGTTCCCCGCCATGGCCCGAGAGGCCCGCACGTTGCGCGACCGACTCAAAAGGGAGGCTCAGGGCCAGTTCGATCTCTTCTCAACCGTCGATCCTCCGTTGGGTCGCGTCCTCGGTGCCAGTCCCGATCGCTCCGAGCGCCAGCGGCTCTACATCCACGAGCCGCCAGACGAGCCCCGAGCCCACGACGTTTCGACCTGCCCGTACTGCAACTGAATGACTGCGATCTCGCGACGGGGTGGCGTGGGTCGAGGACCATCGATCGCAGGGAGCCGTAAGGCAGCACCGAATGTTCCAGGCGGTCACAGCGCCGGCCCGCGGCCGGCCGCGCCTAGTGGTCGTCGGTCCCACGCGAGGGAGGGCCGGTTGTTCGCCCGGGAGAAGCGGCCAACTCGCCTGTCAACGACCCCCAACGATTGAACCTGAGCACCGACCGTGGTTCCGTGTCCGGCACGCGTGTCCTGTTCGTGTCCTGACGCGAACTGACCTGGACATAAGTCCAGGTCAGAAGCGCAAAACGCCCGTGGCGGGGGTTATCCGCTATCCCGCGATTTTTTGTTTACAGATCCGACGAAATGGCTGGTAGGAGCGGTTTGCATATGCAGCCGCCTATGCACGCGCCTGCTCACCAAGCCGGCAGATGCTCTTCTCACCCCGAGAAACTCGAGCCTCGGCCACGTTCACTTCGGTGAGGCGGGGGCCGTGCCCGGGCCCGGGTCGCACGCAGGCTTCGTCACTATGTGGGGCTCCGGGCCGGTCCCGCCGACGGCGGAGAACAACCTGCCCACAGAGGGAGAGCTGGTCCCGACCGCCCGGTTGCGACTGCAGGGGACTGGCAACCCACTCAGCAGGGCAGTACCAAGATGGCGCGGCCGGACGCGCCAACGAGGGCGCGGATATCCTCGGGGTCGCTGGTAGCGATCCGGTCGCCGGCGTTGGCGATCGCGACCACCGTGGCATCGACGGCATCGCCTCTGCCGGCCCTCCCCAAAAGAACTCCCGCACCCTGGCCCAGAGCACGGTCCACCGCCCTGACGTCGACAGAACGAAGTAATCGGGACAACAAAGCTTGGCGCCCGGAGGCGTCACGCCACACCTGGGCTACAACGGCGCCATTGCTCTTCAGCTCAAGGCCGCCGCGCTCGGCGGCACGCAAACGTGCCACCATGGCCCGGTTAGCCCGTTCGACAGCCACGAAGGCGCCGGCGTCGAGGACTAGCGCGCTCACGCGGCCGGCCCCACCCTTGACTCGAGGGGCAGGCCCATCTCGGCGGTAGCACGGGCGAGCTCTTCAGCGGTGAGCTCCCCATGCTCAGCCTCCCAGCCGTCGAGGAACTCGGCCAACGCGTCGGCCCGCAGCCGAGCGGCGGCTGCTTCGGCCAGCCACCCTGACAGGCCGCTGCCGCTCCGTTGCGCGGCGGCGCGCACCGCGTCACCTAGGTCGGGGTCGAACGAGACGCTCAACTTGTCCACTTTCACAGCTGCAGCATACCACGGTCGGACATACCACAGTATGACGAGCGGAGGGGGCCTCGGGCGAGCAGCGGCCAGGACGCATCGGAGCTGGTCAAGTTTGGTATGGGAGTAATTGGGCCCTACAGGTTCCTGATGAGTCAATGCGGGCGGTCGCCGCCAGCGTGCCGACCGCGCCCGCCACCATGCCGAAGCCGCTCGTCGGCGCTACCTGTTGGAGCGGATCGCCGGATAACCGGCGCCGTCGGCAACGAGCGCCCGTCGGGCCCGAGTATCGGCACACCAACAGTCAACGGCAAGTTCCAAGTTCACCGCCAACTTCGACGCCGTCATGGCGTCCGCGGCATCAAAGTGGTGCGCACGCCGGTGCAGGCACCCCGCGCGAACGCGTTCGCCGAACGCTGGGTGCGGACCGTACGCCGGGAGTGCTTGGACCATCTGCTAACCGTCTCCCGCCGTCAGATCGAGTCCGTCGTGCAGGACTACATCTGCCATTACAACCGAGCTCGCCCCCACCGTGGTCTCGGCCTTGCCGTGCCGCGCCCTTCGTCGGACATCAGGTCTGTCGGGACGGTCCTTCGCCGTGACGTCCTCGGCGGGATCATCCACGAGTACGAACGCGCTGCTTGACCCTCGCCCCGGTGCTCGCCCGGGCAGTCTATAAGCCCGGTTCCGTCGGGAAGAATGCCGCCCTCTGGACGGCGCCCGTACCAACAACCGTCCCTGCATGCCACCGCATTGCCCGAGAACCAGTACCGGGACCCTCCGTGCCCCCCAAACGAGTTTTTGGGCCCCTCAGGTCTGCCTCGTGGTTATGAACGAGAGCCACCTGCCGTCGGAAGAGAAGCTCGGCGACGATGGCACCTGGCCCTTGGGGGCAGGTACCTCTGCGACCGAGCCGTTGGCCCCGTCAAGGACCCACAGCTTGCCCTGCGAGACGACAGCGAGCTCGCCCTCCCCGCTGAAAGACTCCACGTTGACGAACGGCCGGCCGAACGCGTGCGTTGTCGCTGGTGTGACGGGCTGGGTCGTTGGGGTGACGGGCTGGGCCAAAGTGGCCGGGGAGGCGAAAGGAGCGGCAACGCCCAACCAGAGCGCGAGGATGCTGACCACGGCTTGTAGTGGGCGAAGCCGGAAACGGGCCAAGCACATCAGGCTCACAATTGCCGTAACCACCATCTCGCCAGCGAGGTTCCAGCCATGTCGGACCCGGATCAAGCCCAACACATTCTGGGCTCAGTCGCTACGACGCAGCACGCACATGCGCCGGCAGCTGCGGAACTCCGAAGCACTCCGGCGTGGCACGCGTGTCCTGTTCGTGTCCTGACGCGAACTGACCTGGACATAAGTCCAGGTCAGAAGCGCAAAACGCCCGTGGCGGGGGNNGTTATGAGCCCAACGAGCTACCTGACTGCTCCACCCCGCTAGGGCCCACCTTACCATCTGGCGACAAGAGCGCCACCCGGACGTGGGGGCACGCCTGAAAGGTGGGCCTAAAGGCGTCGCCGATGCGGGCGATCGCTCTGGCACCATGGGTAACGTGCTTTTCCTAATACTCAGCATCCTCATTGGGGGGCTGGTGATCGGAGCCCTTGGCCGGCTGGTCGTCCCCGGCCCCAACCCCATAGGTTTCTGGTGGACGGTCGCCTGTGGCGTCGGGGGTGCCATCGTCGGTGGCATCGTCGCCCGCCTGCTTTTCTTCAACCCCGGCGCTCACTGGTTGATAACCCTTGTGATCGAGGTCGTCGCCGCCGCCTTCCTGGTCTCACTGGTGAGTAAGAACCGGCGCCGGCGCCACGCCTGATCCATGCCCAAAGGGCGCCCTTCCGCCTTAGCCCGCATGCGCTCGGCACATTCGAGCACCCGCTTGGTCGTGATGGCGGTGGTAGGCCTGTTAGCCGCGGTCCTGGGCGGGATCTTCGGGGCGTGGGACTACGCCCCGCTCGTTGGCTGGGACGGGGCTGCGGCCACCTTTTTGGTCTGGGTGTGGACAGCCGTAACGGGGATGAGCCCCGAGCAAACGGCCGCTCATGCCCGGCGCCAGGACCCCAATCCCGCCACCACCGACACCCTGACCCTGGCTGCCAGCGTGGCCAGCCTGGTGGCGGTGGGGGTGGTGCTGGTCGCCGCCAGTTCCGCTCACGGCTCCCGGGAATGGGCCTTGGCCGGATTGGCCGTAGGCAGCGTGGCCTTGTCCTGGGCCCTCGTCCACACCCTCTTCACGCTCCGCTACGCACGCCTTTACCACTCAACGGGGGGAGGAGTGGACTTCAATCAGGACGAGCCCCCCCGCTACGTCGATTTCGCCTACGTTGCGTTCACCATCGGGATGACCTTTCAGGTCTCCGACACCGACTTGAAAAGCACCGCCATCAGGGCTACGGCGCTTCGCCAAGCCCTCGTTTCCTACTTGTTCGGAGCCGTGGTCCTGGCCACGACCGTCAACTTCATCGTCAGCCTCGCCGGCAGCAACTGAGTACCCTCTCGCGAAAGTCTTTGCGACTAAGCGAGCCCTACGCTGCTTTGGGAGCAGCGAGCGGCTCCACACCTGAAGACGGTGCGGCGGCCCGGGTACGGGCCAGGCCTCGGTCGGCATCGAACAGGTGCCT
>PMWT01000099.1 GCA_003166025.1 Acidimicrobiaceae bacterium
TTGGATGTTGGATGTTCGATGTTATCTACCCTTAACAAATGGGCTTCGTTCGTGCGGTTCTCCCACACCGCCTTCGCGTTGCCCTTCGCTCTCGCCGCGATGGCCGTCGCCGCCCGCGCCAACCGCGGCTGGCCCGGCTGGCGCGCCTTCGGCCTCATCCTCGCCGCCATGGTCTGCGCCCGCACGTGCGCCATGGCCTTCAACCGCATCGTGGACCGCAAACTCGACGCCCTGAACCCCCGCACCGCCAACCGCCACTTGCCCACCGGCCAGATCAGCCTGTTCAGCGCCGTGCCCCTCTGCGCTTCGTCCGGCGCCGGGTTGGTCGGTGCGAGCTTTCTCCTGAATCCCCTCTGCTTCTACTTGTCGCCCGTGGCGCTCATCGTCATTTGCTTCTATTCGTTGACCAAGCGCTTTACCGATTACACGCATGTCTATCTGGGGCTCGCCCTGGCCCTGGCGCCGGTCGGCGCGTGGCTGGCGGTCAAGGGGACGAATGTCTCCGTATGGGAAATCGTCCAGATGGTGGTGCTGGCGGCAGTGGTCGTGCTGTGGCTCGTCGGTTTCGACATCATCTACGCGCTCCAGGACTATGAATTCGACCGCGCGCACGGCTTGCATTCGCTGGTCGTCGCCTGGGGACCGAAGAACGCCCTGCAAGCCGCTTTCCTGGCGCACATGCTAATGTGCGGGCTGCTGCTGGCGTTTGGGCTGCTCTGCAAATTCCGCATTGCCTACCTCGTGGGCTGGCTGCTCATCGTGCTCTGCCTGGCGTTGGAGCATTGGATTGCCCGCCGCCGCAGCCTCAATTGGATCAACCTCGCCTTCTTCCGCCTCAACGCCGTCGTCAGCGTCATCTTCCTGGCTGTCACCCTGGCCGACCTGGTCGACGAGATCTTCGAAACGTTCGTAACCGGCCGGACCGCGCAGCGGATCATGCTTTCCCTGCGGATCCGTATATGGGCCCAACTGCAACGCCTCTCGCTCGACTACTACGAGCGCGAGATGGCGGGACGGATCATGACCCGCATGACCACTGACGTCGACCAGTTCGAGTCGCTCATCGAGAACGGCCTGCTCTCCGCCCTGGTCTCGATAGTGACTTTCGTGGGCGTGGGAGTAGCCCTGGTGGTGATCAGCCCCGAGCTCGGGCTGTGCACGCTAACCGTCGTCGTCCCGTTGTCGATCGCCACCGTGGCGTTCCGGCGCCGGGCGGCCCGCCTTTACGACCTGTCCCGGGAGCGGATCGGCATTGTCAACGCCGACTTCCAAGAGAGCCTGTCAGGCGTGCGGGAGGCTCAGGCCTTCGTCCACGAGGAGACCACCAAACAGCGTTTCCACCGGCTGGGGCACGATTATTTGGAGTCCCGGGTGGCGGCCCAACGCCTGGTCGCCACCTACTTCCCCTTCGTCCAGTTCCTGTCTTCGGTGGCCGACGCCATCGTGCTGGGCGTGGGGGCAGGGCTCATCGCCACCGGGCACCTGGCCTCGGGCGCGCTGGTCGCCTTCATCCTCTACATCGACCTGTTCTTCTCCCCCATCCAGCAGCTCTCCCAGGTCTTTGATTCCTGGCAGCAGACACGGGTCTCGGTGCGCCGCATCTCCGAGCTCATGAAGCTCGAAACGCGCACGCCCCCGGCGCCCGACGCGCTGGAGGTGGGCCGGCTGGCCGGCGCGATCGCTCTCGACAACGTCCGCTTCGCCTACCCCGTGGCCGGCCCCCGGTCGCGCCCTGACGCGGGGCCCCCGGCGGGGGCCGCCCTGCCCCCGGCGGAGGTCCTGCGCGGCATCGACCTGCAGATCCGGGCAGGCGAGACGGTGGCCCTGGTGGGCGAGACAGGGGCGGGCAAGTCGACGGTGATGAAACTTCTGGCCCGCTTCTACGACCCCGACGGGGGCAGCGTCCGGGTCGACGACCAGGATCTGCGCACGCTGGACCTTCTTTCGTTCCGCCGCCAGCTCGGTTACGTGCCTCAGGAGGCCTTCCTGTTCTCCGGCACGGTGAGGGACAACATTGCTTATGGGCGCAACGACGCTGCCGACGCCGAGGTGGAAGGTGCGGCCCGGGCGGTGGGGGCGCACGACTTCATTGCCGCCCTGCCCGGCGGGTACCGCCACGAGCTGTCCGAGCGGGGCCGCTCGCTATCGGCCGGCCAGCGACAGCTGATCGCCCTGGCCCGGGCCGAGCTGGTGGATCCTGCCCTGCTCCTACTGGACGAAGCCACGTCCAACCTCGACCTGGCCACCGAGGCCCGGGTGGCCGCGGCCATGCACCAGGTGTCACGGGACCGCACCACTGTCCTCATCGCTCACCGGCTCCAGACGGCCCAGGCGGCCGACCGCATCGTGGTCCTCGACGACGGCCGGGTGGTCGAAATCGGCACTCACGACGAGCTGCTCGAACGAGGTGGGGCCTACGCCTCGATGTGGCAGGCTTTCGAGGGCCTCAGCGGATGGCGCCAAGGGTAATGCCGGCGACTGTCCGGCGCTGAACGGCACGGACTGGGGCTGCCCACCTCGTACGGGCCTGGGCCCCTACTGAATTGCGCCGAGCGTTATGCCCTCTACTATTCGGCGCTGAGCCAGGACGGCGACCACGAGGATCGGGGTGATGACGAGCGTCGCGGCGGACATGAGCAGGTCGTAGTTGGTGCTGAACTGGTCTTGGAAAACCGATAGCCCCTGGGACAGGACCTCCATGCTCGTCGTGTTGACGACGATAAGGGGGAAGAGGAAGTTGTTCCAGTTCTGGAGGAACGAAATTATGGCAAAAGCAGAGATAATGGGCGTGGCCAAGGGTGCATAAACACGGCTGAACACCTTCCACTCAGAGGCCCCGTCGATGCGCGCCGCCTCGCCCAGCTCGTAAGGCATGCCCAGATAAAACTGGCGCACCAGGAAAGCTCCCAGGGCAGAGGCAATATTAGGGACTATGAGGCCTTGATATGTGTTGAGCCAATGGAGGTCGGCCAGGATCTGGACGACGGGTACGATGATAGTGCTGAAGGGGACCATGAGCCCGGCGATTAAAATGTAAAATAGCACGCGCTTGCCCGGGAAATCGAACATGGCGAAGGCATAACCTGCTAGCAGCGAACTGCCGATCTGGCCAATGGTGGAACCGACACTGAATATTATGGTATTTATGGACCAACGTCCGAAGGGGGCCGAGTCCCACGCTCGCACGATGTTGCCCCATTCGAAATGGCTGGGCCACAATGACGCCCGCAGGTTGACGATCTGGTAGTTGGGCTTCACGGCTGTCCCCAGCATGTACACCAGAGGGAACAGCACGATCAGGACGGCCAAGGCCAGCAGCGAGTAGATCAGGGCCCTCGACCAAAAGCGCGACCTATACACTGCGGCGCGCCCCCCGCCCGAAGTAGCCCACCAGCACCACGGTTATGAACAGCGAAATGCCGAACAGGATGACACCCATGGCATCCGCCAGCCCGGTGTTGAACTGCACGAAACCCTGGTTGAAGATGTAGAACAGGGCAGTGGTGGTGGCGCCGTTAGGGCCGCCATTGGTGAGGACGAAGATCTGGTTGAACGTCTGCAGGCCGGTCAGGGTGGTGACGACGCAAATGAGGACGGTGTGGCGGCGCAGCAGCGGCCAGCGGATGTACCGGAAGCGCCGCCACGGCCCGGCGCCGTCGACGCCCGCCGCTTCGAGGAGGTCCAAGGGGATCGTCTTGAGACCGGCCAGGTACAAGATGACGCACTCACCGAAGAACTGCCAGACGCCGAAGGTCAACACGGTCAGGAAGGCCAGGGATGGCGACGACGTGAAGTCCGCCTGGGGGAGCCCGAGGGCGCTCAGGGCGCGGTTGACAATACCGAAGTCGGGGGCGAAGAGGTTGCCCCATATCAAGGCGGTGGCCACGGACGGTACGACGAGCGGGATGATGAAAGGGGCACGTAGGTGCCGTATGCCCGGTAATTTGACGTCGAGCAGCAGGGCGATAGCCAGGCCAAAGCCCATCGTGACGACCACGAAGCCGATGGTGTAAATGGCCGTGACTTGTAAAGCCCGCGTCCCTCCCTGGGACAGGGCGTCGCTGTAATTCTGTAGGCCGACATAGGACAACGACGTGGCGAACACGCCGCCGCTGAAAAGGCTCCGCCACGCCAACATGCCCAGGGGTAGCACTGAAAATAGCGCCGTGAGCAACACGGCGGGTGCGATGAACAGGTACGAGAGGGCCAGAGGCCGGCGGCCGACGCCACGGCTGCGGCTGACGCCACGGCCGCGGCTGTTGGTCGTCCGGGGACGGATAAGCCGGACCCTCCCGGTTGGCGCTCGGCCCGCGTGAGCGAGCGGGCCCGAGCGGGCGCCGGGAGGGCTCGGGACCATTAGCTGTTCTTGGCCAACAAGGCGTCCGCCTCCTGGGCGGCAGTCGTAAGGGCCTGCGACGGTGTGACACTACCGGAGAGCGCGTCGCTGATCTCGGTGTAAAGGTCAGCAGAAATGGCGCCCCACTCGGGTGATATAGGCCGTACGCCG
The DNA here is from genome assembly GCA_003166025.1 of Acidimicrobiaceae bacterium. GTDB lineage: Bacteria > Actinomycetota > Acidimicrobiia > Acidimicrobiales > Palsa-688 > Fen-671. The sequence continues at coordinate 4,508 of PMWT01000099.1, forward strand.
CCGGAGTGCACGATGTTGGTGAACACGTTGTACCCCGGGGCCTTGGCCGCGATCGCCTTCAGCGCGGGCTGGCTGACCTGGGCCGGGGAGTCGGGCTCACCGTAGTCCTGCGACGCGATATAGGCACCTTCGCCCGGCGTGGACAGGAACTTGATGAAGGCGAGGCCGGCTGCGTCCTCGGTCGTAGTGGTCTTGAAGAGGGCGGCCACGGCCAAGCCGATGTTGGTGGAGGGGCCGGCGGACCCCGCGGGGAAGGGGGCCACGCCGTAACTGAAGCCCTTGGGCACGGTGGCGAAGTCGACCCATATGCCGTCGGTCACCATCGCCACGGCGTTGGACTCAAACGCATTGCCGCCGTCGTAGCTGCCGTTAGCGGCAAAGCTGGCGGCCGGCGCCACCTTGTCGTTGATGAGATTGACCCAGGTGCTGAGCGCCTTGACGCCGGCGGGGCTGTCGAAGGTGGCCTTGGTCCCAGCCGGATTGAGCAGGGTGCCCCCGTCTCCCCACAGGACCGGTTCCCAGTCGTACGAGATCCACTCGGCGTCGCCCATCGGGACGTAGAAGCCCCAGCGCTTAGCCGACGGGACCGTCAATTTGGCGGCGTCAACCGCGAGCTGAGCCCACGTCGTAGGAGGGGCCGTGATGCCAGCGGCGGCGAAATCGGCCTTGTTGTAGTACAGGGCTATATCGCCGAAGCCCGACAGCGCCATCCCCAGTTGCTGGCCTTTATAAAAGAGGGACTTCTTGATCACGGAGTAAAGGCTGTTCGTGGCCGGGACCTGCCCGGTGAGAGGGATCAGCTTGCCACTCTCCTGAAAGAAGGGGAGGTCGTAGGGCTGCTGGTCTATGACGACGGTGGGCTGGGTATTTGTCTTTAGCGCCGCGGTGACCTTGGGTAGGAACTCGTCGGACTTGGCTATGAACGTGCCAGTGGCCTTGTAGCCTGGGTTGGCGGCGTCGAACGCATTGTCAATTGCGGTTATCTCTGACGTTCCCCACCCGCTCGTCCAGTACGAGAACGAGACGGTTGAGGACGCACTGGCCGTGCCAGAGACCCCGACCCCGACGAGGGACCCGGCAACGACGGCGGACAGCGCGGTAGCTCCGAGCTTGTTACGGGCTTTGCGGCCCATTATGACCTCCTAGAAATACACAAATATGATGGAGACAATGATATTTACCGGTTTTACCTTGCTCTGCAAGTCGTCCAGCCGCCCACGCCGGTCTACCCGGCGCGGTTGGCTGGGGCCACGGCGTCCGGAGGCTCCATGGCCGGATGGGAGCGCCGGCAGTCCCGGCGCTCGGGGACATTCAACATTACGGCGTCGAGGAAGCTGAACTCCCGCCGAAGCTCCAGGTCGTCGAGCCCCCGCCAGAAGGCGGCCAGGTCTCGCCAGCACGGTGCGGCGAAGGAACCTCCGATGAGCTTGACCGACTCCGACGCGCACAGGTTGGCAAAGCGCAACCGCTGGGAGATGGGCCAGCCGGCCAGGGAGGCGTAGATGAACCCGGCATCGAAGACGTCGCCGGCGCCGGTGGTGTCCCGGGCCTCGACCGGCACGGCCGGCTCCCTGGTGGCCGAGCCCGAGCCCGGCTCCATCGCCACCGCGCCCGCTCCCCCGTCCTTGACCACGACCATGCGCCCGCCGGCGGCCAACTTGGCCGCCGCCTGTTCGAGGGTCTCGCAACGGGTGCAGGCCAGCGCCTCGGCCGCGTTGGGCATGAACACGTCGATGGCCGCCAGCGCGTCCGCCATCCCGGCGGAGCCGAGCCGCTCGTCGTCCCAGGCGACGTCCGCGAACACCAGAGGGGTAAAGCGGTGCAAACCGGCCAGCCATTGAGGGTCGGCGTCGGCCAACGAGACGACGAAGGCGTCGGCGTGATAGCCCTCGGCCAGGCTCTTCAGAGTGACGGGCGGGACCTCTTCGTATGTCACCATCTCACGCTCGCCGCCAATGGCCATCGAGCTGGTCACCGGCGTGCTCCAGCCTCCGACCCGGACCGAGTACGTCATGTCTATGCCCTCGTCTAGGAGCGAGCGCCACAGATAGTCCCCGAAGGTGTCCTCGGCGAACACGGCGGAGAGGGCGACGTCGAGGCCGAGGCGGGCCAGAGCGACGGCCACGTTGGCTACCCCGCCGGGCGAGATGCCCAGGTAGGAGGCGCGTACTTCGGTGCCAGGACGAGGTGGGACGGGCAGACCGGAGAACACGAGGTCGAAGCAGACCGGTCCGACGACGTGCACCCGCCGGCCCCGTCGCCTGCCACCGTCAGCTTCTGGCTCATCACACGGGCATTGGGCGCTATCGGGGCTGGGTGTGGTCACATTTTCTCCGCCAGCAGCTTA
>PMWT01000174.1 GCA_003166025.1 Acidimicrobiaceae bacterium
GGCGCGGCGGTCGGGCCCTACGCAACGGGGCGCCGCAAACCGGGTCAGGGCCTGACGGCAGCAGCCCTCAGCGGATCGTGCTGTGTGCCGTAGGAAACCTGACCGTCGCGCCGGGCACCAAGCGCAAACTGGTGGGCACCAGCTTTTCGCTGGCTCTTTGTTGCTTTTCTCCTTGTCGTCAAGATCCGGCCGCGTTTGACCGATGGGTACGCAGCAGGACGCTGCGTCCAGGAGGGAGAAGCGGCAACGGCAATGTGCCCTAGGTGTGGAGCTCACAATGGGACGTGCGACTGCGCTCTGACCGATATGGGTAGGCAGGTTGACCAAACATCATGCCTGGTCACGGCACCTGGCGCCGGTCCTCGGGCACCGTTGGCGACTGACGAACGTGCCGCTCTGCTCGAGTTCCTCCGCGACTTCAGCTCCGCTGCTCCAACCACGCATACCGAGCAGCCCGTTGCCGGCCTCAACGAGACGGCCGCGTGGCCGCTGGCGCCGGAGGACGACCCTTCATTTGACCCGGCGGNNGGGAGCCGCGCTTTTTTGAGCCGTTTTGCCGCCGCCGCCAGTGCCCCACAGGCAACCTCGCTCCTCACTCCGTTATCGGACCAGTATTGGGAACCGGACCTGACAAGAACAGCGTCTGGTCAGGCGGCACCGTCGTCGACCAAGGACCAGGTAAGGCCTGCCACGGCACCCCACGTCGGTCCTCCTCCGGGGATCGGGCCGGCGTTGAACGGCCTGGTAGCAGGCAGCCCGGGCGCCAGCGCGTCGCACGACCCGTTCTTCTCTCTTGCCGCCAGACAGGCATCGGGGCCCATAGCCCGGGGCGCTCCGCCGACCAGAGGCGCACCTGGACCGGGCCCAGGAACAACCGCGCCCCTACCCGGACGGGTGGCGACGCTGCCGGCACAGCGCAGTCCGGAATACGCCAGCCCCACGAGCTACGCCAGCCCCGCCAGCCCTGCCAGCCCCACGAGCTACGCCAGTACTGCCGGCGTCACCAGTTCCTCCAGCACCGAAAACACCGCCAACGCCGTCGCCTCCTTACCGGCTCAATCGGACGTCCCCCCGAGCCCACAACCGGCCCGCCCGGAAAGCGGGGCACACCGTCGCCGGCTCTGGAGGAGGGCCCCGATGGTCGTCGGTTCGGTAGTGCTCCTCTTCGCGGTAGTAGGGGTCGGCGTGCTGGCCATGGGTTCTCGGGGCACAGCCGGCGCGGACCAGACGGTGCACCTGGCCGGCCCGCTGGCTCGGGCCAGCGGTGGTGTGGCGGGCCCCGCCACCGTAAATGGCTCGCTGCGGTCCCTGGTCTTCACGGCACCTAACGTGGCCGGCCAGCAGGCAGCCGCCGGCCTGTGCCAGGACTTTGCGCCCCCGGGGGCTTCTGCGGCGACGTTGGCCTACATAGCGGCGACAAACGCCGTTGTCCCCCAATGGACAGCCATTTCGCGCGCCTTGGGCAAGAACGGCGGGCAGGCACGACCTCAGGACTTCTTATCGGAAATGAAAGCCGACTCCCGTTTGCTGGACCGCCTGGACGAGATCAGTTTCCCCGGCCATACAGCCGCCCTGGCGGCCAACTTCGAGACGTCCCTGCGAAGGTACGTTCTCCAGCTGGGGCAGATTGTCCAGCACGGGGCGACCCAGCCGGCCACTGCGACGCTCAACCGCCTTTACAGCCAGCGCGTCGCTTCTTCGAGCCTTTTGCGGACGGCTCTGGGGCTCAGCCCGGAGTATGCCTGCCAGTGGCTCCGCCCGGGCACGAGCCTCGGCTAGGAGCCCGAGCTCGCCCGGGCCCCAGCGCCGGCTCGAGACCGCCGGCATGAAGCTCTCCGGCCCACCAGGTGGCTTGTCCGCCCACGTCACAGGGCCCCATTAGGCTGAGCCCGTGGCTGAAGACGCCCAAACAGACCAACCCATGCCCTCCTCCGTGGGCGACCAGAGCATCCCTGCGGCTGTGGCCCCACCGGCTGGCGAGACCATCGCGGACCGGCCCTACCAGGCTCTTTACCGCCGCTACCGGCCTCAGCGGTTCGCCGAAGTGAGAGGCCAGGAGCACGTCACCCGGGCGCTGCGCAACGCCGTTCGGGAGAGCCGGGTGGCGCACGCTTACCTTTTCAGTGGCCCGCGCGGCACAGGCAAGACCTCTACGGCGCGCATCCTGGCCATGGGTCTCAACTGCCAGGCCCCCGACGACGGCGAGCCGGACGGCACCTGCCCTTCGTGCACCGCCATCCGGGCCGGGGCGTCAATGGACGTGTTCGAGCTCGACGCCGCGTCCAACCGCAAGCTCGAAGAAATGCGGGAGCTGTTGTCCCGGGTGGCTCTGGGCACCCCGGGCCGATGGAAGGTCTACATCATCGACGAGGTCCACCAGCTCACCGGCGACGCCGCCAGCGCCCTGCTGAAAACGCTTGAGGAGCCTCCGAGCCACGTCGTGTTCGTACTGGCCACCACAGACCCGCAAAAAGTGCTGCCGACGATCCTTTCTCGCACCCAGCACTTCGAGTTCCACCTTCTCGACGGTGACCTGCTCACCAACCTCCTGATGGAGATAAATACGGACGCCGGCCTGGCCCTGGAGCCTGCCGCCGTCCGCCTAGCCGTCCAACGTGGCCGTGGTTCGGCCCGGGACGCCGAATCAGCGCTCGAACAGTTGGCCGCCTCCGGCGGCGACGAAGACGACGAGGGCCTTATCTCAGAGCTGGCCGAGTCCCTGGCGGAGCGTGATGCGGGCCAGACATTGCAGGCTGTGGCGAGGGCCGTGATGGCGGGCCGCGAACCCCGCAGGTTGGCCAACGACCTTCTGGAACACCTGCGCAACGCCTTCCTGTCGCTTCAGGCGCCGTCTCTGGTGCTTCTGCCCGGCACGGCCACGCCGCGTCTGGCCGAGCAAGCCCGCCAGATGGGCCTGCCCCTGTTGGTACGGGCCATGGAGACGGTGGGGGAGGCCCTCGTGGACATGCGGGACTCGGTCGACCCCCGGGTAACGCTCGAAGTGGCACTGGTGCGTCTCGTTTCCCCCTCCCTGGACCCGAGCCCGGGGGCGGTACTGGAAAGGGTGGAGCGCCTCGAAAGAGCGCTGGCCGAGCGGACCGGGCCCGCTACCGCCGGTCCGCCTTCGACCGGCCCTCTCCCGGCCGGGCCGTCTCCCATCTCTTCGAGGGCGGTGGAGACCACCCTCGGGGGTACTGGGCCGGCAGCCGTGCCCCAGGCCCCGCCCGAGGGGCCAAGACCTACCACCACCGGCCCGGCCCAGGCGAAAGTGGCGCTCGGCGCCTTCCTACGCGGCGGTGGCCCCTCTCGCGAGGGCGTGCCCGCTCCCGCCGGCGCCGTTACGGCCACCACTGGTCGGGACGCAGTGGAGCAGGTCGCCCGGGCCGGCCCTGGTCCAGGGACGCTACCCAGCCGGGACGAGCTCACCAAGGCGTGGGGCGACACCATCATCACCCAGCTCTCGCAGTTGGCCCGGGCCTGCATGGGCGAAGGGCGCTTTATCGAAGTGACAAGAGAAGCGGCAGTCTTCGGGCTGCCCGGAACCTTGCTCGCCAAGGCAGGGGATTTCCGGGTTGAGGCGGAGAAGGCTCTTTCCGCCCACTTCGGCCGGGCGGTGCCGTTGCGACTGGTGCTCAACCGGCGCCCGGCGGTCGAGGCCGAACTTAGCCGCGCCCCCGAGGAGACGTACGACGTGGACGAGATAAACGAGATGGCCACGGCTCCCCCGGTGCCCGAAGTCCCGGGCGAAAAAATCATACTTGAGGCCTTCCCGGGCTCCTCTCTCCTCGAGGACTAGACATGTACGCGGCACCGGTCCAGGAACTCATAGACGAGCTCGGGCGCCTCCCCGGGATCGGCCCCAAATCGGCTCAACGGATCGCTTTTTACATCCTGAAGTCCCCGGCTGAGGACGCCGCCCGCCTGGCGTCGTCGATAAACGCGGCCAAGACCAAGGTGACCTGGTGCCGGCGGTGCTTCAACGTGGCCGAGGGCAGCGAAGGTGCAGAATGTGCCATCTGCACCGACGCCCGGCGTGACCCGGCCGTTCTCTGCGTGGTAGAAGAGCCCCGCGACGTGGCCGCCGTCGAAAAAACGGGCGAGTTCCGAGGCCGGTACCACGTGCTCCTGGGCGCCATCAGCCCAATAGACGGCATCGGCCCGGCGCAGCTGCGCATCCGGGAGCTCCTCGGCCGCCTCGAGGTCGAAGGGGTGAAGGAAGTAATCCTGTGCACCAATCCCAACATCGAGGGCGATGCCACGGCCTTGTACCTGGCAGCCCTGCTAAAAGACCTCGACGTCAAGGTGACCCGTATAGCCAGCGGGCTCCCGGTCGGCGGTGACCTCGAGTACGCCGACGAGCTGACCCTGAGCCGGGCGCTGGAAGGAAGGCGCGAAGTCGGCTAAACGGTCAGCCTATGCGGGACGTCTCAGGCCATGCTCACGAGGTCGAGGAAGTCATCGCTCCAGGCGTCCTCTTCCCCGTCGGGCATGAGCAGGACACGGTCCGGAGCGAGCTCGGAGACAAAACCTGAGTCGTGGCTCACGACGACCATGGCACCGGGCCACTCCGAAAGGGCCCGGCCGATACCCTGGCGTGACGGTGGGTCCAGGTTGTTGGTGGGCTCGTCGAGCAACAGGCAATTGTGCCGGCCGGCCACGAGCTGGGCCAGCGCCAGCTTCGTCTTTTCCCCGCCCGAGAGAGTCGACGCGTCCTGGAACGCCTTGTCCCCGACGAGGCCGAACATGCCCAGCAAACCGCGCAGCTCGGCCTCGGGAGCGCTGGACTGCTCGCGTAGGTGGTCGACAACCGTCCGACCGGCGATGATGCCTTCGTGCTCCTGCGCGTAATACCCGATAGACACGCCGACGCCGGCGCGCCAGGCGCCCGCCGAAGGCTCGCTCAAGCCGGCCAGGAGGCGCAGGAGGCTGGTCTTGCCGGCCCCGTTAAGGCCCATCACGAGAAGCCGTTGGCCGCGCTCGACCGCGAAAGTGACATCCTCGAACACAGGTGGGCCGTTGTAGGCCTTGGCCAAGGCGTCCGCCTCGAGGACGACGCGCCCGCAGTGGGGCGGTGGGGGGAAGCTGATCCGGTAGCGTCGCTCCCGGTGGCTTGGCCCCTGAACGGCGCCCGTCTGTAGCCGGGCGACGCGCTTGTCGAGGGTCTTGGCCACCCGGGCACGTTTGGCCGTCTGGTGGCGCATCGACGCCGCCAACGTCGACAGGCGCCTGATCTCAGCCGCCTGATGTTCGGCCACCTTGGCCTGGCGTGCCTCGTCCCTGGCCCGGGCGTCGATGTACTGGGTGTAAGTCCCCTTGTACTCGACCAGCACGCCCTCGTCGAGGTGCAGGACGCGGGTGATCGACTCGTCCAGCAACTTGATGTCGTGGCTCACGACGAGCAGGGCGCCCCGGTAGGACCGCAGGAAACTCACGAGCCAGGCCTTGGCGTCGCTGTCGAGGTGGTTGGTGGGCTCGTCGAGGAGCAGGACGTCGCTGCCGGCAAAAAGGATGCGGGCCAACTCGAGACGCCGGCGCTCGCCGCCCGAGAGCACCCCGACGGGCAGGTCAAGGCGGTCGTCGGCCAGCCCCAGCCCGGCGACGAGCTGGCGGACCTGGGCCTCGCCCGAGTACCCACCGGCGGCCGCGAAGCGTTCCTCAGCTCTCGAGTAACGGTGGACGGCCCGCTCGGAAGGATCGGCCTCCATCGCCGCCCGGAGCCGTTCGAGGCGGACCGCGGCTTCGTCGAGGCCCCTCCCCGACAGCACGTGTGCCAGCCCGCTGGCCTGGACCTCCGTGGCCAACCGGCGCGGGTCCTGGGTGAGGAAACCGACCGCCCCCACCGTCTCGACCTTGCCGCCAGCCGGCGCCAGTTCCCCGCTCAAGACTCTCAGCAGGCTCGTTTTCCCCGCCCCGTTACGACCCACCAGACCGACCTTGTCGCCGGCCCGAACGCTGAACGAGGCGTCCGCCAGAGTCGGGCGGCCCCCTACTTCGACGCTTAGGTTGGTGGCAACGAGCACCGTTCCATGATCGCCGCCCGGAAGGCCTAGCAGGCAGACTTTCGCCCAGCGGGTGCGTTGCTCCTGCGTGGCGCCTAAACTCGCAGCTCAGTGATCTCGTCCGGCCTCGCCGACCTCGAGCCAGTGGTGGGCAAGTTACTCGACCGGCACCTTGCAAGTGCTCGCGAGTGGTTCCCGCACGAGCTCGTCCCCTGGGAAAGGGGCGGCCGTACCCGGCCCGGGGAGCCGTGGGAGGTCGCTCCCGGTGCCGCTCTGTCGGAGGGCGTCCGCAGTGCCATCTTCGTCAACCTGCTCACCGAGGACAATCTCCCGTACTACACCTGCGCCCTGGTGTCGTCGTTCGGGGCCGAGGGGGCCTGGGGCGACTGGATGCGGCGCTGGACGGCGGAGGAGGGTCGCCATTCGATCGTGCTGCGCGACTGGGTGACGGTCTCAGGCCTGGTGGACCCGGTGGTGCTGGAAAGGGCGCGGATGCAGCAGGTGTCAGGGGGAGTGGCGCCCGAGCCTTGGTCGCCGGCAGGCACCATGGTCTACGTGGCGCTCCAGGAGCTGGCGACCCGGATCGCTCACTTCAACACAGCCAAGGCTCTCGACGACCCCGCCGGCTACGAGATCATGAAGCGGGTCGCCGCCGATGAAAACCTCCACTTCCTGTTCTACCGCGACCTTGTCAGCGCCGCCATCGAGCTTGACCCCTCGGACATGGTCGCCGAAATCGAGCGCGTTGTGCTGGGCTTCGCCATGCCGGGCACGGGGATATCCGACTACCGGGCCCACGCCGCGTCCATAGCCGAGGAAGGCATTTACAGCGTGGCCGTCTTTCACGACCAGGTACTGGCCCCGACCCTGCGGTACTGGAAGGTCGAGGAGCTGACCGGCCTGGACGCCAGGTCCTGCGAGGCCCGGGACCGCCTGCTCAAGCACACCGAGCGCGTGCAGCGCATAGGCCGACGCCTGGAGGAGCAGCGGCTCGAGCGAAAGGACGACCACACGATGCTCGAGACGCCGGGCGCTCCCCCGGGCCCGGCGTAACGGGCCCTCGGCGGTGAAGGTCCACCTCGTCGACGGGACGTACGAACTGTTCCGTCACTATTACGGAGCGCCGGCCCATCGCAGCGCCGGAAATGAGGAGGTGGGGGCAGCCCGAGCAGTCCTCGGGTCCCTGCTGGGGATGCTCGAGGCCGGTGCCACCCATATGGGCGTGGCCACGGACCACGTGATCGAGTCCTGGCGCAATGACGCGTGGCCCACTTATAAGAGCTCGGCCGGCGTCCCCCCGGACCTGCTCGCGCAGTTCCCCCTGTTCGAGGAGGCGTTGGCTTCGATGGGCCTGGTGGTCTGGGCCATGACTGACCTCGAGGCCGACGATGCTCTGGCGTCGGCCGCAGCCGTCGTGCCCGATGACCCCAGGGCCGAGCAGGTACTGATCTGCACGCCCGACAAAGACCTCGGCCAGTGCGTGAGAGGCGAAACGGTCGTCTGCCTGGACCGGCGCAAGAACGCCATAGTCGACGAGGAGGCCGTCCGCGCCCGCTTCGGTGTCGGCCCCGCGTCGGTCCCCGACTGGCTGGCGTTGGTGGGCGACAGTGCGGACGGTTTCCCCGGCGTGCCGGGTTGGGGGCCCAAGGCGGCGTCGGCCGTCCTCGGCCGCTACGCCACCCTCGAAGCCATCCCGCCCGCCGCCTCGGCCTGGGAAGTGCCCCTGCCTCCCAGCCGGGTGGCGTCACTGGCTGCCGCGCTGGCACACGACCGGGACGCCGCCCAGCTGTTCAAGAAGCTGGCCACCTGCGTGGTCGACCGGGAGCTCCTCCCCACCGGCACCGCCGCCGTCGACAGCCTGGCATGGCGGGGCCCGGCGCCCGGGTTCGCCGACATATGCCGGCGCCTGGAGGTGCCGGCATTGCTGAGGCGGGCTGAGGACCTGGCCTCGGCCCGGGCGGCGCAGGGCGGTTCCTAGGCGCTTGCCTAGGCGGGGCCCAACTGCATCTGCGGTAGTTGCACGGCTGCCTTCAACGCCTCGTGGTAGCGCGCCCGACTGAGCGCCACCGCCCCCATGCTGGCCAGGTGCGGCGTCACCCACTGGACGTCGAGCAGGCTGGCCTGGCCGGCCCGCATGGCCTCAACCAGGGCGACCAGGGCGACCTTGGATGCGTCCCGCTCATGGTGGAACATCGACTCACCGGCGAAGAACCCGCCGATGGCCACTCCGTACAGACCGCCCACCAGACGGTTGTCAGGGGCCCACGCCTCGACGCTGTGCGCCCAGCCCAGCTCGTACAGCCGCTGGTAGGCGCTGCGCACCTGGCGGTCGATCCACGCTCCGGGCCGCCTCGGGTCGGCGCAGGCGGCAACCACCTCCTCGAAGGCGGTGCTGAAGCGGATCTCATAGCGCCGACAGGAGCGCTGGAGCGACCGGCTCACGATCAGGCCGTCCAGAGGGACCACCCCGCGCGGGTCGGGCGACCACCAGGCGATGGTGCCGCCCGTCGGCATAGGGAACAGGCCGCAACGGTACGCGGCGAGGAGGCTGCCGGGCTGCAGGTCGGCACCGATGCCGACGACTTCCCCGGGCCCGGTCAGGGCCGCCTGCGCCCGTGCGGTACAGGGGAACTGCCACCGGGAGGGCGGCGGCTCGAGAGGGCGCGGCACCCAAGCAGTCTGCCAACTGCAGGCTTTATGCCGACTTCAGGGACCCGTCCTCGGTGGCCTCTAGACCGGCTCCGCTCCGCAGTGACGTCGTGGGGGAACACTCGGGCAGCATGTCCCTCAGCGTCCGCAACGCCCGGGCCGCCGAGCTCTTCACCGTGCCCGGGGCGCACCCGAGGCGCTGGGCGATCTCGGCCTCGGTAAGGTCCTCGTAGTAGCGCAGCAACAGGACCTGGCGCTGGCGTGCCGGCAGCCGGGCGAGCGCCTGGCGCACCAGCTCCCGGTCGTCAGCGGCGTCGGTGGCGGGCACCTGGGGAACCTCCGGCAGGTCCCCCACCGTGACCCGGGAACCCCACTTACGCCACCCGGAACGGCAGGTATTGACCACGATCTGGCGTACGTAGGCCTGCTGGCGCCACCGCTCCTGGTTCGCCACCCGCGGCCAGGCTCCCATCGCCTTGACGAGCGATGACTGGACGGCATCTTCGGCGTCCTCGCGCCGCCCGGTCACCGACAGCGCGGCTCGGATAAAAGCCGGTCTCGCCGACTCGGCCAGCTCCTCAAAACTTATGGCCCCTCCAAAGGCGGCCGCCCCCGTGGTGTCGGCCTCTGCGGGTCCCGTTATCTGCACCTGGTCTCCTAACCTCAACGTTCCCCTTCAGGACTACCACCCCTTTGGAGCGCCACAGGCGCAGGTCCCATGGGGAGGGCTTGCCATGCCCGGGGCCGATGAAGCGGGCCCTGTTAGGGTTATGCGGCGTGGCTGAGCAGTCGATGGCGCACCGTCTCGAGGAACTGGAACGCCGCCGCCAGGCCGCCCTTCATGCGGGCAGCGAGACGGCGGTCGAACGCCAGCATTCTCGGGGCAAGATGACGGCCCGCGAACGGCTCGACTATCTCCTCGACCCCGGGTCGTTCCAGGAGCTGGACATGCTGGCCCGCAGCCGGGCCGAAGGGGCCAGCGAGGACAAACGCTCCTACACCGACGGCGTGGTCACGGGCTTCGGCACCGTGGACGGCCACCGGATCTGTACCTTCTCCCAGGACTTCACGGTGAACGGCGGGACCCTGGGCGAGGTTTCCGGCGAGAAGATCCACAAGGTGATCGATTTGGCCACTTCTCTCGGGGTGCCCCTGGTGGGCATAAACGACGGCGGGGGCGCCCGCGTCCAGGAGGGCGTCGTGGCCCTGCATTATTACGGCGGCATATTCCGGCGCAATGTGGCCGCTTCGGGCATAGTGCCTCAGATCAGCGTCATCATGGGAAGTTGCGCCGGAGGTGCCGTATACAGCCCGGCGATAACCGATTTCGTGTTTATGGTCCAGGGGACGTCTCAGATGTTCATTACCGGGCCGGACGTTGTAAAGACGGTGACGGGGGAGGACGTGACCCTGGAGGAGCTGGGCGGAGCTCTCACGCACGCCACCAAATCAGGCGTGGCTAGTTTCGTGGCGCCCGACGAAAAATCCTGCCTCGACCAGGTGCGCCAGCTCCTCGCTTACCTGCCCGCGAACAATGTCTCGATGCCGGCGGTGCTGCCTACGGCCGACGACCCGGACCGCCCCGTGCCGGAACTGGCCGACCTCGTCCCAGGTTCTTCCCAGCAGCCCCACGATATGAAGGAACTTGTCCGCGCCGTGCTCGACGACGGGGAGTTTTTCGAGTACCACGCCTTGTGGGCTTTGAACATTGTGTGCGGCTTCGGCCGTATCGGGGGCCGCGCCGTAGGCGTGGTGGCCAACCAGCCACAGGTGCTGGCGGGCGTCCTGGACATCGACGCCGCCGAAAAAGGGGCGCGGTTCGTGCGCACGTGCGACTGCTTCAATATCCCTGTGATCACTCTTGTCGACGTCCCTGGGTTTATGCCGGGAACGGACCAGGAGCACGGCGGCATGGCCAGGCGCGGGGCGAAGCTCCTTTATGCCTACTGCGAAGCCACCGTTCCCAAAATCCAGTTGATCGTACGCCGGGCTTACGGTGCCGCCTACGTGGTCATGGGATCCAAATCGCTCGGCGCCGACCTCGCCTATGCGTGGCCCGGGGCCGAGCTGGCCGTCGTCGGGCCGGAAAGCGCTGTGGACCTGCTTTACAGTTCGGAGCTCGCCGGCGCGCCGCCCGAGCGCCGGCGCGAACTGGTAGACGCTTACAGGGAAGCCAATGCCAACCCGTACCTGGCGGCCGAGCGCGGTTACATAGACGACGTCATCGAGCCGGCCAGCACGCGCCGCGTCCTGCACCAGGCGCTGGAAATGCTGGCCAGCAAACGCCAGGAAGCCCCGGCGCGCAAGCACGGCAACATACCGCTGTGAGCAAAGCGTGAACGAGAAGCCAACCGCCGGCACCGGGCTGCGGGTCAGGCTCAGATCGAGCGATCTCGCCTCTGCCCCCTCTCCGGCCGAGCTGGAGGCGATCACTCTCGCCGTGAGGCAGGCCCTCGGCGCTAAGGCCCCAGTGCCGGCGAGCGAGCTCAGCTCGGAGCAGACGGTGTGGCGCTTGGGAGCTCGTTGGTGGGCTCGCGGAGTTTTCCCCCGCCTGTGGACGACCTGTGGAGAAAGGGAGGATTGAGCTGGGGACTACCGTGGCGCGAACAAGCAAAAACCCGCCCCTCTTGTCAGCCTACCCACGACGCTGGCCTCCAGACAGTGGCGCCGGAGTACGCCAAGGGCCTGTTCGGCCTGGTCGGGGCGCACGCTGACCACCATCCCCAGTCCCATGTTGAAGGTCCGTCCCATCTCGGCGTCGTCCGCGCCGCTGGCCGCCTGGACCTCAGCGAATATGCGCGGTACGGGCCAGCTCCCGGGCACCAGGACGGCGTCAAGGTCGGCCGGCAGCGCCCGCGGCAGGTTGCCCGGCAACCCTCCGCCGGTTATATGGGCGACGGCGCCGACGTCGCACTGGCGGACCAGGGCCAGCACCGCCGGGGCGTAGATAAGCGACGGCCGCAGCAGCTCGTCTGCCAGTGTGTGGCCGGCGGCGGGCCAGGCTTCGTCGTCGAGGCGCCGGCCCGCCCGGCCCAGCAGGGCGGCCCGCACGAGGGAATAGCCGTTGCAGCGCAGACCCTCGGAATGGATGCCCACGAGCACGTCTCCGGGGCGGGCAGGGTTGGTCCCCCCCGGGCCCAGCAGGCGGTCCTTTTCGACCACGCCGACGGCAAACCCGGCCAGGTCCATCTCACCGACCGGAAGTTGTCCCGGGTGTTCGGCCAGCTCACCTCCGAGGATGGCGCAGCCGGCCTGGCGGCACCCATCGGCCACGCCGGACATGATGACGGCTACGGCGTCGGGGTCGAGGTGCCCCCACAACTGGTAATCCAGGAAAAATAAAGGCTCGGCCCCCTGGCAGACGAGGTCGTCCACGCACATGGCCACCAGGTCCACGCCGATGGTCCCCAGACGCCCGGCGGCAATGGCCACGGCCAGCTTCGTCCCCACCCCGTCCGTCGAAGCCACCAGCACCGGCTCCCGGTACCCGGTGGGGAGGGCGAAGAGGCCGCCGAAGCTCCCGAGGCCGCCGATCACCTCCGGCCGGGCCGTGCTGGCCACCGATGGCCGCATCAAGTGCACAGCCCGCTCGCCGGCGTCGATGTCGACCCCAGCGGCGGCGTAGGTCAGCGGTGCTTCGTAGTGCACGTCAACGCCCCGCTCCCGTGCGTGCCGGCAAGGGCTGTTCCAGCACCGTCTTCGAGAGGTGGGAGGAGACAGGTACGGGGTAGTTGCCGGTGAGGCAGGCGTCACAGAAACCGGCGCCGGGAACGCCGGTCGCTTTTTTCAGCGCGTCAAGGGACAGGTAGGCGAGGCTGTCGGCACCGATGTAGTCGCAGATTTCGCCGACCTCGAGGTCCGCCGCCACCAGTTCGGTACGCGCCCCCGTGTCCAGGCCGTAGAAGCACGGCCAACGGTAGGGCGGCGACGAGATGCGCAGGTGGATCTCACGGGCGCCCGCCTCCCGCAACATGGCGACCATGGCCCTCGTCGTGGTGCCCCGCACGATCGAATCGTCCACCACGATTAGCCTCCGGCCTGCGATCGCCTCCTTCAGCGGGTTCAGCTTGCGCCGCACGCCCAGGGCGCGCTGGCGGGGGTCGGGGTTGATGAAGGTGCGGCCGATGTACCGGTTTTTCACCAGGGCGTGACCGTAAGGGATGCCACTGCGCCGGCTGTAGCCTTCGGCTGCCGGCATCCCCGAGTCGGGCACGCCGACGACGATGTCGGCGGCCACGGGGGCCTGCTCGGCCAGCAGCTCGCCCATGCGCACCCGGGCTCCGTGGAGTTCCTGGCCATAGAGGCGGCTGTCGGGGCGCGCCAGGTAGACGAACTCGAACAAGCACAGTGTGGGCTGCACACGTTCGGCCGGCCACGGCCGGAAGCTCCGGCACCCGTCGGCGTTGATCACCAGCACCTCGCCTGGCTCCAGTTCCCGTACGAAGTGAGCGCCGGTGATGTCGAGAGCGGGCGACTCCGAGGCGAGCACCCAACCCTCGTCGAGCTTGCCCAGGCACAGGGGGCGGAAGCCGTTGGGGTCGCGGACGCCCACCAGTTGGGACCGGTCGCTGAGCACCAGGGAGAAGGCGCCACGCATCCGGGGCAAAACCTCGACCAGAGCCTTGACCAGAGCTCCCGGGGCGGGAGGCGCCGTCGGGCTGGATGGCACGGTAGGGCTGGGAGGCACGGTGGCGCTGGGAGGCTCGGCGGCAGAGCGGTCCAGCTCACGGGCGATGAGCTCGGCGATCAGATCGGAGTCGCTGGTGGCCATGCCCGGCAACATGCCCATCAAGATGGCCAGGTCGTCGGTGTTGGTGAGGTTGCCGTTGTGGCCCACAGCGAACTCGGTGCCGCCGGCCTGGCGGTACATGGGCTGGGCGTTGTGCCAGGAAGACGAGCCCGTCGTCGAGTAGCGGGTGTGACCGATGGCCAGGTGGCCGACCAGGCCCGCCACTTTGTAGTCGTTGAACACCTGAGTCACCAAGCCCATGTCCTTGACCACCATCAACGTGGAGCCATCGCTCACCGCCATGCCCGCCGACTCCTGGCCCCGGTGCTGGAGGGCGTAGAGGCCGTCGAACACGATGGGGGCGACGCTGCGCCCGGGAGCGAATATCCCGAACACCCCACAGGCTTCTTTGGGGCTCGTGTGCTCAACCGGACCGCTCACCTGTCCATTCTCGCACGCGCCGAGCAACTCAGCCGCACCGGCGGCGTTAACGTGGTGGCGAGATGATCGACCTGCACACCCACTCGACCGTCTCCGACGGCAGCGACACTCCCGAAGCGCTGGTCGACCTGGCCGTGAAGGCCGGCCTTTCGGCCCTCGCCCTCACCGACCACGACCGCCAGGACGGTGTCCTGCCCGCCCGCAAGAGGGCCCACGCGGCGGGCATAGAGCTGGTGGCGGGCGCCGAGATCTCTTGCCAGCACTCGGGGACCATGCATTTGCTGGTGTACTTCCTGGAGCCCGGCGAAGGCCCGCTCCAAGACGAGCTATTGCGCCTCCAGGCCGCCCGCGACGCCCGCAACGAGCGTCTGGTGGCCCGCCTGGCCGAGCTCGGGCTGCCAGTGAGCCGGGAGGAGCTCGAAGCCGAAGCCGGGGGCAGCGGCGCCGGGCGCCCCCACGTGGCAGCCATCCTGGTCCGCAAAGGCCTGGCTAGTTCGGTGCAGGACGCCTTCGACCGCTACCTGGCCAAGGGGCGCCCGGCCTATCTGGAAAAGGAACGCCTGGAGCCCGTGACCGCCGTCGAGCTGTCCCTCGAGTCGGGCGCTCTGCCGGTCCTGGCCCATCCACTGTCCCTGGGCCTGGTGCCTGGTGAGCTTGAGAGGACCGTGCGGGAGCTGGCCGAGGCCGGCCTGGCCGGTCTGGAGGCGATTTATGGGCGCTACAGCCGCGAGGAGCGGGCCGAACTGGCGGTGATGGCGGCGCAGGCCGGGTTGGCCATTACCGGAGGCTCGGACCATCACGGTTCCTACAAGCCGGACCTCAGCGTCGGGGTCGGGCGGGGCGACCTCCACGTGCCCGACGGGGCGTTGGCGGCCCTGCGCGACAGGCTCCTGGACTGAGCGACCGGAGCTGGCGCAGGCGCCTGCCAGGAGCGCTTGGTTGGCTGGGCAGCCCCGCCCTGCAGGCGGGCAAGACCGCCCTGGCCGCAGGGCTGTCCTGGTTCGTAGCCGCTGACGTCCTCAACAACAGCATCCCGGTCTTCGCCCCCCTGGCCGCCCTGCTCACTGTGCAGGTGACCGTTTGGGAGTCCGTCTCTCGTGGCCTCCAGCGGGTGCTGGGGGTCGTCGTGGGCGTCCTCGTCGCCTTCGGTTTCGCCCGGGTGGCCGGCATTCACGCCTGGTCGATAGCGCTGGTGGTGTTCGTCTCCATCCTGGCCGGCCAGGCCCTGCGCCTAGGTCAGCAAGGATCGGTCCAGGTCCCTGTCAGCGCCCTGCTCGTGCTGGTGCTGGGGGCCACGACGGGCGGGTACGCCCTAGACAGGGTGGTGGACACCGCCATCGGCGCCGCGTGCGGGATCCTTGTCAACCTGGTCGTGGTACCGCCCACTCGCCTCGAAGACGCCCGGGTGGCAGTGGCGGACTTCGGGCGCGCACTGGCGGACCTGTTGCGCCAGGTCGCCGACGACCTCGGGACGCCGGGCCGTGAGCTGTCGGCCCATTTGAGCCCAGCCCGCGGGCTGGGCGTCAAGGTGACGGCGGCCGACCAGGCCGTAAGCCGCACGGCCACCGCGCTGCGCTGGCACCCGGCCGGGCGGCGGGACCGGCCCGAGGTGGAAAAGTTGGTCGGCGCCACCAAAGCCGCGATCCTGGTCGAGCGCCCCGCCCGCGGTATTGCCCGGGCACTGGCCGACGCCCCGGAAGGTTGGTCCCCTCCCCCGAGCTTGGCCGAGCCGCTCCGCCAGCTGTTATTGGGGGTGGCCGACGAGGGCGGCGCGTGGACGGCGCGGGTCACCAGCCCCGGGCACGGGGACCAGACCGGCCCCGATGCCCCCGGGAGCGGTACTGCGGAGCTGTACCACCGGGCCCTTCTGGCCGCCCGCGCCCCCGAAGTACAACCGGAGACGGCGGCCATCGTCTCGGCCATCGCCCTGGACGCTCAGCGCATCAGCGGCGAACTACGCGGCGATCCCGACGTCCCGCCCCCCGCTCCCTTCCACTGGCGGTCCCTGTTCGCCTAGGGACCGGTACCTGTTGCCCCCAGACGGGTGACGGTCGTCTGGCCGAGGCCGGGCTAGCGGACGGAGAACTGAGCGGGAAGGGCCTCGTGCCACGACGAGAGGGCGTCGGCGAGGCCGAGCTCGAGGAGCCCGTCGATGACCAGGGCGTCGCCGCCACCCACGCCGAGGTCCGTTGCCGGCACCCCCGCCTCCGAGCTTCTCTCCCGCACGGTGGCGAACCGGACGGACGGGACGCTCACCAGCACTCTGGACGGGCCCTCGCCGAAGAGCTCGGCATAGCCCGCTATCCCGCCCAGGCGGCAACCGGTCCCACTTTTCACCATCATCTCCGCCAGGGCCACGCCGAGCCCACCATCGGAGATGTCGTGGACGCCGTCCACCAGCCGTTCGTCCACCAGTCCGGCCACCAGAGCCAGCAGCCGGGCGTGGAGCGCCAGGTCGAGGGCGGCCAGGTGGCCCCCGAGGTGGCCGCGGCGTTCGGCCGCCCACCGGCTGCCGGCCAGCGAGACGGCGCCGGAGCCGTTCGGGCCAAGGAGCACCACCCGGCTCCCAGGGACAAAAGCCGGGGTCGGCACGCCCGGCCGCAGGCGGTCGATGAGCCCGAGCATCCCGACTACCGGCGTCGGGTCGATATCGGTGCCGTTGCTCTCGTTGTAAAGGCTCACGTTGCCGCCTACGACGGGGATGCCGAGCGCGGTGCACGCTTCGGCCATGCCGTCGATCGCCTCCGAGAGCTGCCACATCACCTCGGGATGCTCCGGGTTGCCGAAGTTGAGGCAGTTGACGAGGGCCACCGGACGGGCCCCGGCGCAGGCGACGTTAAGGGCGGACTCGGCCACTACCAGCCGGGTACCGGCGCGAGGGTCGAGGGCGCACCAGCGCGGGCTGCCGTCGGTCGACAACGCCATTCCCCGCACATCGGCCCCGCCCGATGGTCGCACGCCCGGCGCGGAAAGGCGTAGCACGGCGGCGTCTGCCCCCGGGGCCACAACGGTGTTGAGGAAGAGCTGATGGTCGTACTGGCGAAAAGCCCAGGAGGGGTCAGCCAACAGACGGGCAAGGTCGTTGGCGAGCTCAGACGGCGAGGTCGGGGGGGGCAAGCGGGCCGGGTCGTCGGCCAGGCGCTCGTCTAGCCAAGCCGGGCGCCGCATGGGCCGGTCATAGTTGGGGGCATCCTCGTGCAGGCTGGCGGCGGGCACATCGGCCAGGACGTCGCCGTCCCAGCCTTTCAAGATGCGCAGCCGCCCCGTGGTGGTCACCTTGCCGACGACGGTGGCCCGCACCTCCCAGCGCCGACAGACCTCGGTCACGGCGTCGAGGTCGGCGGGGACCACGATGGCCAGCATGCGTTCCTGGCTCTCGCTCGTCATGATCTCGAAGGGTTCCATCCCGGGCTCGCGCAGGGGCACAGCGTCGACGTCGACGTCCATGCCCACGCCCCCCCGGGAAGCGGTCTCACTGGTGGCGCAGGTGAGCCCGGCTCCTCCAAGGTCCTGTATGCCGAAAACGAGGTGCTTGTCCAATAGCTCGAGCGTCGCCTCGATCAGGCGCTTCTCCTCGTAGGGGTCCCCCACCTGCACGTTGGGACGCTTGGCGGCCTCGGCCTCGACGTCGTCGGTAAAGGCGGCCGACGCCAGCACGCTGACGCCGCCGATCCCGTCCCGCCCCGTCGTAGAGCCAAGCAGGACAGCCAGGTTGCCTTCGCCGCCGGCCCGGCCGAAGACCAGCCGGTCCTTCGGCAAAAGGCCGCAGCAGAGCACGTTGACGAGCGGGTTGCCCGCATAACAACTGGCGAACTCCAACTCCCCGCCCACGGTGGGCACGCCGACGGCGTTCCCATAACCCGAGATCCCGCTCACCACGCCGGTGGCCACCCACCGGTTGCGGGCGTCGCCCGGCGGCCCGAAGCGCAGCGGGTCCATGAGGGCGACGGGCCGGGCGCCCATAGTGAAGATGTCGCGGATGATCCCGCCGACGCCCGTGGCCGCTCCCTGGTAGGGCTCGATGGCCGAGGGGTGGTTGTGGCTCTCGATGCGGATGGCGACCGCGATGCCGTCCCCGGCGTCGATGACACCGGCGTTCTCCCCCGGTCCCACCAGGACTTCCGGGCCCTGCGTGGGCAGCCTCCGGAGATGGCGGCGCGAAGACTTGTACGAGCAGTGCTCGCTCCACATGACGGCGTACATGGCAAGCTCGAGGTGGTTGGCCGGGCGGCCCAGCAGCCGCTCTATGGAGACGGCCTCCTCGTCGGTCAGGCCGAGGCTGCGGTGCAGGTCCGGGCCGATTATGCCGGCACCATCGCCGGGGGCGCGCCGGCTGAGGCGAGCAAGGCGCCGAGGAGCACCAGGCCGTCGGTCAAGCCGAGCAGTTCGCTCGTGGCCCGCTCAGGGTGGGGCATGAGGCCTACCACGTTGCCGGGCCCGTTGCAGACGCCGGCGATGTCGTGGGCCGAGCCGTTGGGGTTGTCGAGGTAACGCAACACCACACGACCTTCGTCCTCCAGGGCACGGAGCACCTCGGGCGCGGCCGTGAAATTGCCCTCGAAGTGGTTTATGGGCACCCGCAGGCGACGGCCCACCTCCACGCCGGCCGTTAGGGCCGACCGGTCGCTGGCCACTTCGAGCTCCGTCACCTGGCAGACGAAGGTGAGGCCCTTATTTTTCTGCAGGGCGCCCGGCAGCAGGCGGGCTTCGGTCAGGACCTGGAAACCGTTGCAGATCCCCACCACCGGGCCCCCGGCGGCGGCAAAATCCGCTACGGCGCTCATAACCGGGGAAAACCGGGCGATGGCACCCGGCCGTAGGTAGTCACCGTGGGCGAACCCTCCCGGTAGGACGACCACGTCAAAACCCGACAGCGACCTGGCGCCGTGCCACACCAGCTCGGCCGGCACGCCCAGGCGCGCAAAAGCCTCTACGACGTCGTGCTCGCAGTTGGTACCGGGGAAGACCACCACGCCCGCTCGCTGTGCCATCAAGCCACGATACCTCGGGCCGGGCCGGCGGCCCCGCCTCTCAGGTCAGGGGGCGCTCGCCGTAATGGAGACGGCGGTGTCCTCGATAACGGGGTTGGCCAGCAGACGAGAGCACAGTTCCTCCACCACCCGGCGCGCCTCGGCCGCGCCGGCGGCCTCCACCTGCAAGCGGAACGCCTTGCCGGCCCGCACCCCGCTCACTCCGGCAAAACCGAGCGCCGGCAATGCCCTTTCGATGGTTGCGCCCTGCGGGTCGGAAATCCCGGGGCGCAACTGCACCTCGACCAGGGCTTCGAAAATCGCCATCAGCCGCTCTCCCGCTGATCAGGGCCGGGACCGGGACCGGGACCGGCCTCGCCACCGGGCCAATCGGCGAAGCTCAGCCCGGTCAGCAGCTCGTACGCCGCTATGTAACGGCTGCGGGTCGCCTCCACGATCTCGGGCGGAAGGGCCGGGGGCGGGGGCCGCTTGTCCCACCCGCTCTCGGCGAGCCAGTCCCGCAACGGTTGCTTGTCGAACGACGGCGGGGCGCCGCCCGGTCGCCACTGCGCCACCGGCCAGAAGCGGGACGAGTCGGGGGTCAACACCTCGTCGCATATGGCCAGTTCCCCGTCGATCAGGCCCAGCTCAAACTTGGTGTCGGCGATGATGATGCCTCTCTCGGCCGCCCGGGCGGCTCCCGCCCGGTAGGCCTCGACGCATATCTCGCGCGCCGCCGACGCCAGTTGGGCGCCCACCAGCGAGGCGGCCTGGTCGAAAGAGATGTTCTCGTCGTGGCCCACGGTGGCCTTCGTCGACGGGGTGAAAACGGGCTCCGGCAACTGTTGGGACTGGAGCATCCCCGCCGGCAGGGCGGTGCCGTGCATGCTGCCCGATCGCTTGTACTCGGCCCAGGCCGAACCCGAGAGATAGCCGCGCACGATGCACTCGAGGGGCAGCATCTGTGCCCTCCGCACCAACATGGTGCGGCCCTCGGCGTAGGAGCGGGCGACACCGGCAGCCTCGACTTCCACGCCTGCGGGTACGCCCACCTCGAGCAGGTGCGAGGGGGCGACCTTGGCCAGCTCAGCGGCCCAGAAGGCAGTGAGGGCGGTAAGGGCCCGGCCCTTGCCCGGTACGGGCTGGTCCATGATCACGTCGAAAGCCGAGATCCGGTCGGAGGTGACCAGGAGCAAGCGCTCTCCGTCCACCTCGTAGACATCACGGACCTTGCCCGAGTAGATGTGCTTCATCGCCGACCTCCTCCACACCCACGGTAGTGGCACCACCTGGGGCCCCACCACCGTTCACCAAGGCCCGTCCCGGGGGCGGCCCTAAACTCCCGCACGTGCCTCCCAATTACCGCCAGCACGAAGGGCTCCCCCTGGCCCGCTCCGAGCGGCGAGCCGGATGGGCGGTGGCGATAGGAGTAGTCGTGATCGGGGCAGGACTGGGGATCTGGCAGGTCGCCGGCGGCGGGGGCGCCGCTCCCAAAGGCCCGTGCGTGAGCATAAATATTGCCAGTTCCACCGGCGGGGCTTTAGTGGCTCACTGCGGCGCAGACGCCCGCACGTGGTGCGCCGCCGAAGCTAAGGCGACAGGAGAGCTGGCCGGCCTGGCCCAGACCGCGTGCCGGAAGAAAGGCTTGCTGGCCGAGCCCTGAGGCTGGTCAACGCTGAAGCTGGTCAGCGCTGGGCGAAGCCGGCCCGGTACGCGGCCAGGCGCTCGGCCACGGCCGGGTCGTGCACAGCCAGGATCTCAGCCGCCAGCAAGGCGGCATTGGCGGCCCCGTCGATGGCCACGGTGGCGACGGGGAACCCCCTGGGCATCTGGACCGTGGCGTACAGGGCGTCCACCCCCGACAGCGCCGACCCCGACAGGGGCACGCCGATCACGGGCAACGTGGTCCGGGCCGCCACCGCTCCGGCCAGATGGGCGGCCATACCGGCGCCGCAGATGATGACGCCGTAGCCCATCTCCCGGGCCCGACCGGCGAAACCCGCCACCACCTCGGGCGTGCGGTGGGCCGACATGACCTCTTCGACGGCGTCGACCCCGAGTTGGGCCAGCATCTCCGACGCCGGCGCCATCTTGGCCTTGTCACTGGCTGAACCCATCAGAACCGCGACCTTCATGAGCTGCCCCCGTCAGTACCGGCAGTACCGGCAATATCGGCAATATCGGAACGGCTGACCATCCCCGGCCAACGAACCATAGTGGCGGCCCGGTAGGCAAGCCGGCGAGCCCCGGCCAGGTCGGCGCCGGTACCCACCACGTTGAGCACGCGACCGCCGGCCGTGACCAGCCGGCCGTCGGGGCCCGTGGCCACACCGGCGGCGTAGACATGAGCGCCCGGCACCGCCCGGGCCTCGTCGATGCCCTCGATGGGCGCTCCCGTCTCCGGCTTGTCCGGGTAGCCGGGGCTGGCCAGCACGACGCACACCGCCGCCGGCGCCGAGAACCGGGCGGCGTGGTCATCTGTAAGGGCGCCGGAGGCGGCGGCAAACAGGGTGGCGGTGACATCGCCGTCCCAGCGGGGCAACAGCACCTGGGTCTCGGGGTCGCCGAAACGGACGTTGAACTCGAGGATCTTCAGGCCGTCTTCGGTAAGCATGACCCCGGCGTACAGGGCGCCTCGATAATTTATGGCCCGTTTGGACAAAGCGTGCAGGGTCGGCAGGATGGCTCGTTCCATTACCTGGCCGACGATCTCGCTCGAGGCGAAGGGCACCGGCGAGTAGGCGCCCATGCCCCCGGTGTTGGGCCCCGTGCCACCGTTCCCCACCCGCTTGTAGTCCTGAGCACAGTCGAGCGGGTAGGCCTGGCGGCCGTCACACACGGCGATGACCGAGATCTCCTGCCCGGAAAGCGCCTCCTCGATCAGGATCCGGCGCCCGGCGTCTCCGAATGCCTTACCTGACAGCTTGGCCTCCACGTCGCGCCTCGCTTCTTCCCGGGTGCCCGTGACCAGGACGCCTTTGCCCGCCGCGAGCCCGTCCGTCTTTATGGCCCAGGGCCCGGACGTCGCCCGCAAGTAACGCAGGGCGGGTTCGAGCTCGTCGAAGACGCGGGACTCAGCCGTGGGGACCCTGGCCGCGGCCAGGACTTCTTTCATCCAGACCTTGGACCCTTCCAGGCGGGCACCGTCCGCCCCCGGGCCGAACACCAGGCGGCCCCGGCCCCGGATCCGGTCAGCCAACCCCTCGACCAGCGGCTGCTCCGGTCCGATGACCCACAGGTCGGCGTCTATCCACTCGGGGGGGACGTCGCTGCACGCCAAACCGGCCATGCCCGGGTTGCCCGGTGCTACCACCACCTCGGCCGTGGCCGACAGCGCTGCCGCCAATGCGTGCTCGCGCCCGCCGCTACCTACTATGCAGACCCTCATGGTCAGGCGAAACGGATGATCTGGTCGCGCCCGGGACCTACGCCGACATAGGTGATGGGCACGCCCGACTGAGAGGACAGGAACTCGAGGTAAGTGCGTGCCTGGCGGGGGAGGGCTTCTTTGCTGTCGACGCCCGAGGTGCCGGTGCACCAGCCCGGGAGCTCCTCGTAGACCGGGCGCACCTCGTGGAGCACGGACTGGTGCCAGGGCATGTGCTCGTAGCGGGTGCCCGCCGCCTCGTAGGCAACGCATACCTTCAACGTCTCGAACGTGTCCAGCACGTCGAGTTTGGTGATGGCCAGCTCGTCCAGGGAATTGAGCCGCACGGCGTGGCGCATCATCACAGCGTCGAACCATCCCGGCCGGCGGCGGCGACCGGTGTTGGTGCCGAACTCCTTGCCCCGTTCGACCAGGGTGTCGGCGACCTCGCCAAAGACTTCGGTCGGGAACGGCCCGGCGCCGACCCGGGTGATGTAGGCCTTGGCGATGCCCACCACCCGGCTGATGTAGCGGGGCCCGATGCCCGCCCCCGTGCACGCCCCCCCGGCCACCGGGTTGGAGGACGTGACGAAGGGGTAGGTGCCGTGGTCGACGTCCAGGAACGTCGCCTGCGCTCCTTCCAGGAGCACGCCGCCACCCGAGGCCAGGGTGTCGTGCACGAAGCCCACGGCGTCGCCGATGTGGGGGGCCAGGCGGGGGGCGTACTCCTCCAGGTAGCGCTTGGCGATCTCGTCGGAGGAGAGGGCCAGGCGGTTGTAGATCTTGGCCAGCACGAGGTTCTTCTCTTTCAAGACGACATCCAGCTTCTGGCGGAAGATCTTGGGGTCGAGCAGGTCCTGGGCCCGCAGGCCGATGCGGGCGGCCTTGTCCGCGTAGGCCGGCCCGATGCCTCGCTTGGTCGTCCCCAGCCGGTTCTTGCCCAGGTAGCGCTCCGTGAGGGCGTCGATCTCCTGGTGGTAAGGCATGACAAGGTGGGCGCTGCCCGAAATGACCAGGCGGGAGCAGTCCACCCCCCGGGCTTCGAGGGCGTCGATCTCGTCCAGTAGTACCTTCGGCTCCACCACGACGCCGTTGCCGATCACCGGGGTGATGTGGGGGTACAGGACCCCGCTCGGGAGCAGCTGGAGAGCGAAGCTCTCACCGTCGACCACGATCCGGTGGCCGGCGTTGTGGCCCCCCTGGTAGCGCACGACCACCTGCATCTCCCGGGCCAACAGGTCGGTGAGCTTTCCTTTTCCCTCGTCGCCCCACTGGGTGCCGAGAAGGATGGTGGCGGGCACGCCGCCACCGTACCTCACGCCCGAGGGCTCAGGCTTCGGCCCCGGTCCTGCCTGAACGGGCACCGGCAGCCCGGTGATGGCCAGGTCCAAATAGGGACGACGTCAGCGCAGGACGAGGGCACCGGTCCCGGGCTCATCGGCGGTCGGCACCCGAGCCTGGCCCTCGAGGGCGTCGACGGTGACCGTGTCCCCGTCGCCGTACTTGCCCTCCAGCAAGGCCAGGGCCAACGGGTCGCCGATCTGGCGCTGTATGAGCCGCTTCAACGGCCGAGCGCCGTAATCGGGGTCATAGCCGGCGTGCGCCAGCCACGACTTGGCTGCGTCCGTCACCACCAGGGCCAGGCGCCGCGCCGCCAGGCGCTTGTCCAGGGCCCGCAACTGGATCTCCACGATCTTGGAGATGTCGGCCTCGGTCAGCGGCGCGAACTCGACGATCTCGTCGACCCGGTTCAAGAACTCGGGCTTGAACGCGTCGCGTAGGTCCCCCCGGTAATTGGACGTCATGATCAGCACCGTGTTGGTGAAATTGACCGTCCTTCCCTGCCCGTCGGTCAGGCGCCCGTCGTCGAGCACCTGCAGGAGGATGTTGAACACGTCCGGGTGGGCCTTTTCGATCTCGTCGAGCAGCACGACGGAGTACGGGCGGCGGCGAACGGCTTCGGTCAGCTGGCCACCCTGCTCGTAGCCCACGTAGCCGGGCGGCGCACCGACGAGCCGGGCCACCGCGTGCTTTTCCATGTACTCGGACATGTCGATGCGCACCATGGCCCGCTCGTCATCGAACAAGAAGTCCGCCAATGACCTCGCCAGCTCGGTCTTGCCTACGCCGGTCGGCCCCAGGAAAAGGAAGCTGCCGACGGGACGGTCCGGGTCCGACAGCCCGCTGCGGGAACGGCGGATGGCGTTGGCCACCGCTTTGACCGCCTCGTCCTGGCCCACGACCCGCTCGTGCAGGACGTCCTCCATTCTCACGAGCTTGGCCACTTCGCCTTCGAGCAAACGGGTGACGGGCACCCCGGTCCACTTGGCGACGACCTCGGCCACGTCTTCCTCGTCCACTTCCTGCTTGAGCATCTTCTGGCTCGCTTGGAGCTCCTCGAGGTGCTTGGTGGCCTCGTCCACCAAGCGGGAGACGTCGGGGATGCGCCCGTAACGGATCTCGGACGCCTGGGCCAGTTGCCCGTTGCGCTCGTAGCGGTCAGCGTCGCCCCGCAACGCCTCCAACTGCTCCTTCAGCCCGTTTATGGCTGTAATGGCGTCCTTTTCGGCCTGCCAATGGCCCTTCATGCCATGAACCGATTCGCCCAGGTTGGCCAGTTCTTCGTCGAGCCTGGCCAAACGCTCGCGCGAGGCGTCGTCGGTTTCCTTGGCCAGCGCGACGCGCTCGATCTCGAGCTGGCGGATGCGCCGGTCGACCACGTCGATCTCCGTGGGCATGGAATCGATCTCGATCCGCAAGCGGCTGGCCGCCTCGTCCACCAGGTCGATCGCCTTGTCGGGCAGGAACCGGCCCGTGATGTACCGGTCGGACAGCACGGCCGCCGCCACCAGGGCCGAGTCCATGATCCGCACACCGTGGTGCACCTCGTAGCGCTCTTTCAGGCCCCGCAATATGGCAATGGTGTCCTCGACGGACGGCTGGCCCACATAGACAGGCTGGAAACGCCTTTCCAGGGCGGCGTCCTTCTCTATGTGCTTGCGGTACTCGTCGAGGGTCGTCGCCCCGATCATGTGCAGCTCGCCTCGGGCCAGCATGGGCTTGATCATGTTGCCGGCGTCCATGGCACCCTCGGCCGCCCCGGCGCCGACGATGGTGTGCAGCTCGTCGATGAAAGTGACGACCTCGCCGCCGGAGTCGGAAATCTCCTTCAATACCGCCTTGAGACGCTCCTCGAACTCTCCCCGGTACTTGGCGCCGGCCACCATGGCGCCTAGGTCCAGGGCCACGAGGCGCTTGCCGCGCAGGCTCTCGGGCACGTCTCCCTCTACGATGCGCCGGGCCAGGCCTTCCACGATCGCCGTCTTGCCCACGCCCGGCTCGCCGATGAGCACCGGGTTGTTCTTGGTGCGCCGGGACAGCACCTGCATCACCCGCTCGATTTCCTTCTCGCGGCCGATGACGGGGTCTAGTTTGCCTTCCATCGCGGCAGCCGTCAGATTGCGCCCGAACTGGTCGAGAACCAATGACGTAGAAGGGGAGCCGGACTCGCCTCCACGGCCACCGGTGCCCGCTTCCGCGGCCTCCTTGCCCTGGTAGCCCGACAGCAGCTGAATGACCTGCTGGCGCACCCGGGTCAGCTCGGCGCCGAGCTTGACCAGCACCTGCGCGGCNNGGGTTGTTCTTGGTGCGGCGCGAAAGGACTTGCACCACCCGGCGGATCTCCTCGTCACGGCCGACCACGGGGTCGAGCTTGCCCCGCCTGGCCTCTGCAGTGAGGTCCCGCCCGTATTTCTCCAATGCCTGGTATGTGTCCTCGGGGTTCTGGCTCGTCACCCGGTGGCTGCCTCGCACCTCGCGCAGGGCGGCCAGTAGCTCGTCGTGCGAGGCACCGGTCCGTGACGCCAGGGCCAGCAATATGTGCTCGACCGACAGGTACTCGTCGCCCAGGGCGTCCCGCTCGCGCTCCGCCTGGTCGAGCATGTCCCGCGACCCCCGCGACAGCTCGGGGCCGGTCCCGCCATAGTTGTGGGGCAACTTGGAGAGCGCTTCTTCCAGCCGGTTGCGCAGGGGGAGGTCGGCGGTGCCCACCCGGGCCAGCACAGGCAGCACCGCTGTGCCCTCCTGGCCCAGGAGAGCGACAAGGAAATGGTCAGGGGTGACCTCGGGGTTGTTGCGGCCCCGTGCGCCCGCTAGCGCGGCGCTGAAAACTTCTTGGGTTTTTTGGGTCCAGCGGTTCGCGTCGAGCGCCAATGCACTCGCCTCCTATCTCTGATCTCTAATTTCTGGGAACTCGCCATCCGTCAAAAATGGCGCCGTGGCCGCGGTCACCCGTCAGCGCGACGGGAACCAGCGCACCGGGCTCATGTCCAGCGGCACCAGGTCCCGCCGGTACTGACGGTGTACTTGCTCGACTGCCGCTCGGGCCTCCGACCTGGCCTCGGCGACTTCTCGGCGCAGGCGCGCCACCTCCGCCTCGAGCTCGATCACGCGCCTGACGCCCTCGAGGTTGAGACCTCCAGCGGTCAGTTCCTGTATCCGCCTCAACAGCTCGATGTCCATATCGCTGTAGCGCCGGCTTCCGCCCAGGGTCCGCGCCGGCCCCAGAAGCCCTTTGCGTTCGTAGATCCGAAGCGTCTGGGGGTGGACACCGGCCAGCTCGGCTGCGACCGAGATCACATAGACGGCCATCGACTGGTCCTTCGGCGTGGCCTCCCGCTTCATGGCGCCTCAGCTCCTAACCTTTCTCGCAGCTTCTGGCCCTCGGTGGCCGAGGCCTTGGCCAGAGCCTCGACCGCCCGCTTCTCGTCCGCGCTCAACTTGGTCGGGATCTCCACTTCGAAGGTGACAAGAAGATCGCCCGACTTCCCGGCTCCGGGGACGCCTTGGCCTGCTACCCGGAAGACCTTGCCGGAACGCGTGCCCGCCGGCACCTTGACTGTAACGGGCTTGCCATTGAGCGTGGGCACCGAAACCGTGGTGCCCAGGGCAGCTTCGGCGAAGGTCACCGGGACCTTTATCGTCAGGTCCTTGCCTTTCTGGCTGAACACGGGGTGAGGAGCGGTCCGCACGACGACATAGAGGTCCCCGGCCGGGCCGCCGAAACGGCCGGCACCGCCCCGGTTGGGGACCCTGATCTTCTGACCGTTTTCCACCCCGGCCGGGATCCTCACTTTTACCTGGCGGGCGCGCTTCTCGGTGCCGTGGCCGGCGCATGTCGGGCACGGGACCTCGATCCTCATACCTGTCCCACCGCATGCCACGCACGGGTGGCTGAAGGAGAACATGCCCTGGTTTTCGTTGACAACCCCCCGGCCCCCGCAGACCTGGCAGACGGTCGGGGCGCTGCCCGGCGCCGCGCCCGAGCCCCCGCATGTGGAGCACGGGACTTCCGAGGTGACATGCACGGTCGTGGTGGCACCCTTCACGGCGTCGGCGAACGACAGGTGGAGCTCGGCTTCGATGTCCTGGCCCTTCTGCGCGCCGGCCGTGGCTGCGTCCGAGCGCCCGCGCCGGCCCCCGCGCCCGAAAATATTGCCCAACAGGTCGCCCAGGTCGTCGACCCGGAAGTTGGAAAACCCAGCGCCCGCGCCCTGGCCGCCACCGGCGAAGGGGTTGCCGGCAAAGCCGTGCTCGCTCATGGTGCGGACTTCGTCGTACTCCTTGCGCTTGGCCTGGTCACCGATGACCTCGTAAGCGGCCGAGACTTCCTTGAAGCGTTCCTCGGAGCCGGGGTTGGCGTCGGGATGGTACTGCTTGGCCAGCTTGCGATAAGCGCGCGCGACATCCTTGTCGGAGGCGCTCTTCTGCACCCCGAGGACCTTGTAGTAATCCTTCTCGAGCCACTCGCGCTGGACCGCCACGACGTCAACCCCTCACTTTCACCATGGCCGGGCGCACGACGCGGCCCTTCCAGCGGTACCCGGCCCGCAGCACTTCGCTCACTTCGGGAATTGCGGGCGCGTCCTCGCCCTCGACCGGCTCGTGCGCCACCGCGTCGTGGACCTCGGGATCGAAGGCTTGGCCTTCGGGCACTATGCGTTCGAGCCCTTCTTTGGACAGGACGTCGAACAAAGCGGCCTCTACCTGCTTCACGTCCTCCCCCCCGCCGTGGGCGAGCGCCAGGTCGGCCGCGTCCAAGACCAGCAACAACTTTTTGACCAGAGAGGTGGCGGCATTATCGGCCATCTCCCGCTGCTGGCGGTCCACCCTTTTGCGGTAATTGTCGAAATCGGCTTGCACCCGGCGGAGAGCGTCGAGGTACTCGTCGCGCTCGCGGGCGACGTCGGCCCATGCGGTCTGGTCGCCCGCAGCCATGTCCCCCAGGGAGGGGTAGCCGGGCGGGCCAGCGTCGACCGGCTCGCCCACTTCTTCTTCAAAGTCTTCCGGCATCAGGCCTGGCCTGCCTCGTCGACGATCTCGGCGTCCACTACCTCTTCGTCGGCACTGCCGTTGCTGCTGGCGCCGCCCGAATAGCCGCTGTCGGCACCCGGGGCGCCGGCGTTGGCTGAAGCCGCGGCGGCCGCTTCGTAGAGCTTCTTGCCGAGCTCCTGCACGCCCACGGCCAAACGCTCCGTGGCGCCCTTTATGTCGTCGAGATCGGTACCGCTCAGGGCCGTCTTCAAGGTTTTTAGGTCGGACTCGACCGTCTCCTTCTCGGGGCCGCTCACCGAAGCGGCCTGGTCACGCAGCATTTTCTCGGTCTGGTAGACGAGCGAATCGGCGTTGTTACGGATCTCGGCTTCCTCCCGCCGGCGACGGTCGTCGGCGGCGTGAGCTTCGGCGTCGTGGACCATACGGTCGATCTCGTCCTTGGCCAGCGACGACTGGCCGGTAATGGTCATCGACTGCTCCTTGCCCGTAGCGCGGTCGCGCGCTGACACGTGGACGATCCCGTTGGCGTCGATGTCGAAGGTCACTTCGATCTGGGGTATGCCGCGGGGCGCCGGAGGCAGGTCGACGAGCTCGAACTTGCCCAATGTCTTGTTGTACATCGCCATTTCCCGCTCGCCCTGGAGCACGTGGACCTGGACCGACGGTTGCATGTCCTCCGCAGTCGTGAAGACCTCGCTCTTCTTGGTCGGGATGGTCGTGTTGCGCTCTATCAATTTCGTCATCACGCCGCCCTTGGTCTCGATACCGAGCGAGAGGGGCGTCACGTCGAGCAGGAGGATGTCTTTCACCTCGCCCTTGAGGACACCGGCCTGGATGGCAGCACCGACGGCCACGACCTCGTCGGGGTTGACCCCCTTGTGCGGGTCTTTGCCCGTAAGGCTGCGCACGAGCTCCTGGATGGCGGGCATGCGGGTGGCCCCGCCGACGAGGACGATATGGTCGATCTGCTCCTTGGTGAGCCCGGCGTCCTTCACGGCCTGGTCGAACGGTCCGCGGCAGGCCTCCACGAGGTCGGCCGTCATCTCCTGGAACTTGGCCCTGGTCAACTTCACGTCCAGGTGCTTGGGGCCTTCGCTGGTGGCGGTAATAAACGGGAGGTTGATGTTGGTCTCCTGGACGGCGGAGAGCTCGATCTTGGCCTTTTCAGCCGCCTCCTGCAGCCGCTGCAGCGCCATCCTGTCCTTGGAAAGGTCCACGCCCTCGGTGTCCTTGAACGTCTTCACGAGCCAGTCGACCACCCGCTGGTCCCAGTCGTCGCCGCCCAGGTGCGTATTGCCGCTGGTGGACTTGACCTGGAAAATACCTTCGCTGATCTCCAGAGCGGACACGTCAAACGTGCCGCCGCCGAGGTCGAACACGAGGATGGTCTGCTCCGCGCCCTCCTTGTCCAGGCCGTACGCCAAGGCGGCCGCGGTGGGCTCGTTGATGATCCGCAGCACTTCGAGGCCGGCTATCTGGCCCGCTTCTTTGGTCGCAGTGCGCTGGGCGTCGTCGAAGTAGGCGGGGACGGTGATGACGGCCTGGGTGACCGTCGTCCCGAGGTAGCTCTCGGCGTCCCTCTTCAACTTCTGCAGGATGCGAGCGGAGATCTCCTGGGGCGAATAGCCCTTGGAGTCGATGTTGACGTGCCAGGCGTTGTCGCCCATATGGCGCTTCACGGAACGGATGGTCCGGTCCGGGTTGGTGATGGCCTGGCGTTTGGCGACCTCACCGACGAGGACTTCGCCCGACTTCGAAAAGCCCACGACCGAGGGAGTGGTACGGGCGCCCTCGGCATTGGCGATGACGGTAGGCTCGCCACCTTCCAGAACGGCGACTACTGAGTTGGTGGTACCGAGGTCGATACCGACAGCCTTTGCCATGAAACAGCCTCCTTGGAGCAAGCTGGGCCTTCAGGAGGCGCCAGCCCTGGTTGATTTACGCTTTCCGAGCCGGTCTGGAGCTCGCTTGTGGACCATAATAGCAAACTTGAGCATAGTCCTATCAAGAAACTTGAAAATGGCTAGGGCGTGGCCCGGACCAGCCGATGACCACCTAGGCTTGGGCCATGCCCACTCTCGTGCTCGCCCGTCATGGCCAGAGCCTCTGGAACCTCGAAAACCGCTTCACCGGGTGGTGGGACGTCGACCTGTCGCCTAACGGTGAGCAGGAGGCCCGCCAGGCGGGCCGCCTCCTCGCGGCCGAAGGTTTGCTGCCCGACATCGCCTTTACGTCCGTGCTCACCCGGGCCATCCGCACCCTCAACATCCTTCAAGAAGAGACGTCGAGGCTGTGGGTGCCGGTGCACCGGCACTGGCGGCTCAACGAGCGTCACTACGGCGGCCTGACCGGCCTGGACAAGGCGGAGACGCGCGACCGCTATGGCGACGAGCAGTTCCTGCTGTGGCGCCGGAGCTACGACGTGCCGCCGCCCCCGTTGGAGCCCGGTTCCACCTTCGACGTGTCGACCGACGCTCGCTACGTGCCCGGCGTCGTGCCCAGCACGGAGTGCCTGGCCGACGTCGTGGTGCGCATGGTCCCTTACTGGTACGACGCCATCGCGCCCGCCCTGCTCTCCGGCCAGGTGGTACTGGTGGCGGCCCACGGCAACAGCTTGCGGGCCCTTATCAAGCACCTCGACCAGATGACCGGCGAGGACATCGCCAAGCTCGAGATCCCCACGGGCGTGCCCATCGTCTACGAGCTCGACAAGGGCCTGCGACCGCTCCAGCGCGGTGGGCGCTGGCTGGGCGACCCGGAGGCGATCGCCGCCGCGGCCGAGGCCGTACGCCGCCAGGGCCAGCGCGCCTAGGGCTCCCCGTCCCCCGCCGCGGCCTGGCCTCGTCGCCGAGTATGCCGCTTGCTTGACGGGCCCGCCAAGTAGGTTGGACCGCGATGAGAGCGTCACCGGGCGGGCGCCGGGTGGCTGCCGTTCTAGCTGCCTCAGCCGCGCTGGCTCTGGTAAGCGGTTGCGGCAATGCCAAGAAGCCCGCCGTATCCCTGCCGACCACCACCTCGTCTTCGTCGACGACGACTACGACGGCCCGCACCACCACCACGACCAAGCCTCGGCACCTGGCGGTCTGCCCACTGACCGGACTGCCTCCCCGGGACGGCCACGTGCCCCAGCGGGCCGCGTTGGCGGTCAAGGTCGAGAACCTGCCCCAGGCCCGGCCCCAGTGGGGCCTCGACCACACGGACATTGTCTTCGAAGAACCGGTGGAGGGGGGCATAACCAGGTTCATCGCCGTCTACCAGTGCCATGTCGCGCCCCGCATCGAACCGGTCCGCTCGGGCCGCCTGGTCGACATTGCCATCCTGGAGCCGCTCGGCCACGTCCTCTTCGCCTATTCGGGCGCCATCCAGCCGGTGATCAACGCCATCGACTCCAACACCTCCCTGCTGGAGGACGTGGGGGCCAATAAGGCGCCGGGCGCCTACCAGCGCGACTCCACCCGCATCGCGCCCCACAACCTCTACACGTCCACCGCCGCGCTGTGGTCGGCGGCGGCCGCCCTCGGCTACCAGAGCGCGTCTCCGCCCCCGATCTTCAAGTACGGGCCCCTCCCGGCCGGTGGGACAGCCGTGGGCGCGGTCAACATCTACTTCCCCCTGGACGTGACCACATGGACATGGAAGGCGAAGAGGGGCACCTGGGCCCGCTACTACTCCGACACCGGTCCCGCCATCCAGGGCGATGACGTACAGATCTCGGCCACCAATGTGGTCGTGATGCGGGTGGTCGAGTACCCCACCCCTTACGTCGAGGACGATACCGGCGCCCTCGAGCAGGACCTGACCTTGACCGGCACGGGACAGGCCTGGGTGTTCCGCAACGGGACCGAACTGAAGGGCACCTGGCACCGGCCGACGCCGGCTCAACCGGCGACGTTTACCGAGACCGACGGGACCACGATCACGCTCGCCCCCGGCAACACATGGGAAGAGCTCCTACCCACGTCTGAGTCCATCTCCGTGGTACCCCCGGCGGCGCCAACCCCCGCCTCCACCCCGACCGCCTCGGTGCCGGGCAGGGCCCGGACCACCACGACCCACTGACATCGCGACAACGCCGCCGCGCTCGGGAAGAGGGACGGCGGCGTTGTCGACGACCAGGACGGCCGGCAGGGCTAGGGCCGGTTAGGAACGGGCAAAGTCCAGGTGACGCAGCCTTAATTGGTTGGTGAAAAAGCCCCAGGCCACGGCGATGACAACCCACAAAAACCCGAACACGGTGTGGCCGTCCAGGAAGAACGTGATGCAGAGGCCGACGGCCACCAAGGTGACGACGGCCATGATGCGCCAGCCCCAAGGCGAAGCCACGGCCATCCCGAGCGGCGGGAGCTCCGTGGGGCCACCGGCGGGCTCAGTGGTCGGCGGCACGGGCAACGTACCGCTCCTGGCCGGGCGGGGAGCACCCGTCCCCCTGCGAGCAGGGGAACGGGACGTCCCACTTTTCTTGCTACGGGTCACTGAAGCCAAGTCTAGATGGCTCCCGGCCCGGTCTCGCCGGTGCGGATCCGGGTCACGTTGTCCACTGTCGTGGTCCAGATCTTCCCGTCGCCGATCTTGCCGCTGCGAGCCGACTTGGAGATCGCCTCGACAACGTCGTCGGCTGTTTCGGCCGTGGTGAGGATCTCGATTTTCACCTTGGGCACGTACTCGACCTTGTACTCGGCGCCCCGGTAGACCTCAGTGTGCCCACGTTGGCGACCGAAGCCCTGGACCTCCGAGATGGTCATGCCCGCTATGCCCACATGGGAGAGGGCCTCCCGGACGGCGTCGAGCGCATGGGGCTTGATAACAGCGGTTACGAGGATCATCACGCACTACCTCCTGCAACGGTCGCCGCGGCTGCGCTGTGCACAGCTGACTCAGAATATCCGGGCAGCACACGCGTCGCGCCCCGGTCGTCGGGATAGCCCTCTTCATCGTGGATGGCGAGGTCACCGATCTCGAGGATATCGTCGGCGTACTTGAGCGAATGGGACGGCATTAAGGCCTTCATCACGGTCAAGATCACGAAGGTGACCAGGCCGTCCCAGATTATGACGGTGAGAGCCGCCCCCAACTGGATGCCGATCTGGCCTGGGTGCCCGTAAATGGCACCCTTGAGGGATATCGCTGACCCGCCCACGCTCCGGTACTCGACCACTGTCGGGTCGGCGAACACCCCGAGGAGAAGGCCGCCGAAGAGGCCGGCTATGCCGTGGGTGTAGACGATACCCATGGCGTCGTCGACCTTCTTCATGAAGTTGACCCGGGACAGGTAGTTCCAGGCCAGCCAGACGATGCAGGAGTCGATGGCCCCGACGCCCAATGCTCCTGCGCCGTTGACGTAACCGGCACTGGGCGTGATCGCCACCAGCCCCACGACCATGCCGTTGATGGCGCCAAGGAACGTAGGCTTCTTGGCCTTGCTCAGGTACATGTCCAAGATGACCCAGGTGAGCAGGGCCGCCACGGTGGCCATGTTGGTGTTGATGACCGCAGTGGCGGCGTCGGCGCTGGCGAAGTAGGGGTCTCCACCGTTGAAGCCGTTCCAGCCCAGCCACACGATGCCGCCTCCGATGGCCACCAGGGGCAGACTGTGAGGCAAGGCCTTTTCCCGGTCCCTTTTCAGCCGGGGACCGACCACGGCCGCCGCCACGAAGCCGCTGGTACCGGCGGCCAGGTGGATGACGTAGCCGCCGGAGAAGTCACCGGCGCCCTGATGCGCCCAGAAGCCGCCGCCCCAGAGGAGGAAGGCGTTGACCGCGTAGGCAAATGTGGTCCACAGGGGCACGAAAATGACCCAGACCTTGAACTTGATGCGGCCCAGGACGCTGCCCAGGAACAACAGGGGCGTGATGGCGGCGAAGACGAACTGGAAGTAGATGACGCTGGCCTGGGGTATGCCAAACGCCGGCATGCCCGGGTCGACCTGCGGGATGGTCCCCTGTTTCTCCAGGGAGAAGGCGCTCAACGTCGTGGCCGGTTTACCCACGAAGTTATTGAATAGTTCGGATAAGTCGCCCCCGGTCCATTTGTAGTTGGCATAGTTGCCACTGTGGAACCAAGCTGAGCCGAAACCCATGTTGTACGCCCACAACACCCAGACGATAAGCACGGCGGCAAAGCCCGCGAACGTCATGAACATGGTGTTGACGACCCACTTTTTTTGGACCAGGCCGCCGAAGAGGACTGCCAGGCCCGGGACGCTCATCAGGGCCACGAAGGTGGCTGCTGTGAGCTGCCAGGCATTGTCGCCGGTGTTCAGCCAGGCCTGGTCTGAATAACTCGCTGGCGCGGCGGCAGCCTGCAGGTGCACTAAAAGGTGGATCAAAAGCCCTCCTTGCTGGTGGATAAGACGCACCTCACGGCCAGTCCGGCCGCAGGCTTCACCAGAAGGTAGAGGACGGTTGTTTCGGAGCGACGACCGTTATGTTTCGGCCGTGTTACGAGTGCCCGCCGGCCTAAGGCTCGCCCAGCGCTCGTTCAAGTGCGGCGCGCAGGTTGTCCGCGGCCTCGGCGTCGGCGAGCTTGGTGCCCCCCGAACGAATGTAGAAACTGTCCACCACGGCGTTGCCGAGCGTCGCCACCCGGGCCGAGACGATGTCCAGGCCTAGGGCGGCGATGGCGGCAGTTATCCTGTGCAGCGCCCCCGGGGCGTCGGGCGCCCTGACCTCTACGACGGTTGAGCTCGTGGCCGCCTCGTTGTCGACGATGACCCGGACGGTCGGGGCCGGCAAGGCCATCAGGCGACGTGACCGGCGGTCGGGCGGCCGGCGGGCGAGCAGCTCGCCTATGCTGAGCCGCTTTTCGACGGCAGCAATTATGTCGGCCTCGACCCGGTCCCAGCGGGGGTCGGCGTACTCGGCCAAGTCCAGGACGAACACCTGTAGGGCGTGGCCGGCCTCGCTGTGGACCCTGGCCTCGAGCACACCTATGTCGTGGAGCGCCAGCGCTCCCGTCACGTCGCTGAGCAGGCCGGGCCGGTCGGGTGAGACCACCACGAGCTGGCGATGGTCCGCCAGCACCTGCAAGCCACCGGCCTCCATCAGGCGCCGTTGCTCCTCAGAAGGAAAGGTCGGCCCGGCGGGCACCGGCCGGCCCCCGAGCACGGCTCCGGCCCGCTGGACGAGCTCATCAACGAGGCGAGCCTTCCATGGTGTCCATGCCGCCGGCCCGGTGGCCTCACCGTCGGACGCGCTGAGCGCCCCCAGCAGCTCCAGGGTCGTTTCATCACCGACGGTCTCAGCGACGGCGGTCGCGGTAGCCGGGTCTTCGAGGTCCCGCCTCGTCGCCACGTCGGGCAGCAGGAGGTGGTAGCGGACCAGCTTCTCGAGCACCCGCCTGTCGTCGCCGGGCAAGCCCAGACGTTCGGCGATGCCAGCCGTAATGTCCGCGCCGGCTTCTGAATGGTCACCGCCCGTACCTTTCCCGATGTCGTGCAGGAGGGCTCCGAGCACGAGCAGGTCCGGGCGGCCCACGTCCCGGGCATGCCCGGCGGCGTTGGCCACGGTCTCGAGCAGGTGCCGGTCCACGCTCCAACGGTGGTAGGGGTTGAACTGGGGCCGGTTACGGACATGAGGCCACTCGGTCAGGTAGCGCTGCCAGATCCCGAGCTGGTCGAGCGTCTCGATGGCGTGGATGCCCGCCGGGCCCACGGACAGGAGCCGGACGAAGGCCCGTGTAACGTCCTGCGGCCAAGGGCTGGCGGGGACGGGCGCGGCCTCGGCCAGATGAGCCATCGTGGCCCGGGACATCGACAGCCCGAGCTCAGCGGAGGCGGTGGCCGCGCGCAACGCCAGGGTCGGGTCTTCGGCCAGCGGCGCGGTCCCGGGGACGACCACCTCGCCGTCGCGGAGCACCAAGCCCGGGCCCAGGATCCGATCGGCGGAACCGGCCCGGCCGCGGGGGCCGGCCAACCAGGACCTGGCCCGGCGCTCGGCGTCCTCGACGAGCCAGGAGACGGTGCGGCCCGACTCGCCCACAGCCACGGCTAGTTCCTCGCGGTCGTCCAGGCCCAGGGCGACAGCGACGCGGTCCTGGTCCTCGAGCATCAGCCGCTCGCTGCGGCGGCCGTTCTCGCGCTGCAGCTCGATGCGGACGGCGTGCAACATATCGCTGGCGGGGCGTAGCGCCTCGGACGCCACCACGGCAGCCACAACGGGCGTAACGGCCGCCAGTAACCCCAGGACCTGAAGGTCACGCAGGCCACCCCTTCCCTCCTGGAGCTCGGGTTCCAGCAGAAAAGCAACGTCGCCATGAGCCTGGCGCGCCCGCTCCCGAGTGTCGAGGACGGCGGGTAACCACGCCCCGACCCTCTTTTCCCAGAGGCGCTTGCCCAGAGCCACCAATTTGGCGCCCAGCTCCATGTCCCCGGCGATGGGCCGGGCATCGAGGAGCCCCTGGGCGACGCGCAAGTCCGATTCCGCGGCCTCGCCCACCTGCGAGAGGGTGCGGACACTGTGGTCGAGCGGCATCGGGTCGTCCCAGATCGGGTACCAGAGCCGGTCCGCCACCTCGTTTACGTCAGGCCGGCCGCTGTGCACCAGCAGCAGGTCGAGGTCGCTGCCCGGCGCCAGGTCGCCCCGGCCCAGGCTGCCGACAGCGAGCAACGCCAACCCGGAGCCGGCCGCCGCGCCCGGGCCCTCGCGGCGGCCGCGCCGGGCTCCGAAGGGGCCCACCCGCCTGGGAGCAGCAGAGAGGCCAGCACCCGATGGGGCCGCCAGCGCCTGTTCGAAGGTGGCCCTCAGCCAAGCGTCGGTCAGCACCGTGGCGGCGTGGCTCCAGGCACGACCCGACAAAGTGGTGTCGGCCCGCAGCTTTTGCCAGCCGGCGCTCAGTTTGGGACGGTCGCCGGCCAAGGCGCCAGCCCCGGTCTCTTCCACTGAAGGCGTGGGCTTTTGCACAGAAGGCACGGTAGCGGCTGGCGCTCGGGCCAGTCAGGCCCAAAGCGCGGCAGTCAGGCCCGAAGCTCGGGCCACGGGACGCCGCAATGCGGCCCTCACAGATTCCTCTGTGCCGACCAAGATGAGCTGCCGGCGGGCACGGGTCACGGCCGTGAACAAGAGCTCCCGGGTGAGCACGCGAGAATTCGGGGCGGGTAGCAATACCACCACCTGGTCAAACTCGGAGCCTTGCGCTCGGTGCGCCGTCATGGCGAAAGCGGTCTGAACGGCGGCGAGGCGGGCGGGGCTGACATAAACCAGGCTGCCGGCGCGCCTGAACGCCACCGACAGGCCGCCACCGGGCCGGGCCACGGCTACACCGGTGTCCCCGTTGAACAGGTCGAGGCTGTAGTCGTTCTCGGTCACCACGACCGGGCGCCCCGGGTACCAGCCGTTCTCCGTCAGACCGGGGCCCAGCCACTGCTCGGCCCGGGAGTTCCAGGTGCTCGCGCCGACGGGGCCGCCGCGGTGAGCGCACAACAGCCGCATACCTCCAAAGGCTTCGAGAGCAGCGGCACCGTCGCCCCGCCCGGCAGCATCGGCCAGCGCCCGGCCGGCGCCGACCAGCGCGGTCCGGACAGGCTCCAGGCTGTCCGGACCGGCGGTGGCGGCATCGACCGGGAGCCACCGGACGCCGGCCGTGCCGAGCGGAGCACCCACGGGCTCCAGGTGACCTTCTCGGCGGTCCGAAAGCACCGCCATCACGCCGTCACCGTCACCGTCGTGGATGGCGGCCGCCAACTGGGCCAGCGAGCCGGAGAAGCGGTAGTTGGCCTCCAGAAGGGTGATGGACGAAGCCATGGGACCAGGTGGAAGGACCGTGAGACGAGGTGGGACCGTGAGACCGGCCGCCTCAGGGCCCGGCGGGACGGGGGCACCATCTCCTGCCGGCCCTACGATGTCCCCGAAAACGGCTCCTGCCTCCACAGACGCCAACTGCCGGTGGTCTCCCACGAGCACCAGGCGGGCGTCGGGGCGCACGGCCTCGACCAGCCGGGCCATCAATGGCAAGGACATCATGGACGCCTCATCGATCACGACGACGTCGTGGGGCAGGTGATTGTCGGCATGGTGACGGAAGCGGTTACTGCTGGTTGGCTGGCGGCCGAGCAGGCGATGGACGGTCGAGGCTTCCAGGGCGAACAGACGCCGGCGCACCTCATCGGCCACGTCGAGGTGGCCGGCCTCGGCGTGGACGGCCTCGGCCATGCGGGCCGCCGCCTTGCCGGTCGGCGCGGCCAGCGCCACCAGAGGTGGAGGCCCGCCGGCGGTGGCAGCCTGCTCTTCCATCAGGCTTAACAGGCGGGCGACGGTGGTGGTCTTACCGGTACCCGGCCCACCGGCGATCACGCTGAAGCGGCGGCGCAGAGCGTTGGCCGCAGCCTGGCGCTGAGCAGCGGCGCCGGCCCCGGGGAACAGCCGGGCCAGCCCACCCGCCATCACGGCCTCGTCCACCGGCTTGAGCTGCGCCCGGCTGCGGGCTTTGAGGTCGGCCGCCACCGCTTGCTCGTCGCGCCAGTAGCGGTCCAGATAAAGAGCGCTGCCGACCAGGCGCAGGGGGCGGTCGTCCCCCCCGAGAGGCCCGTTCGCCACCAGGGGGCTCCGGGCCAGGCTCTGAAGCCAGGTGGGGAGCTCCGGCCACGGCAGGGACGACAAGTCGGCCTCCGCTTGGCCTTCGCCTATCGCCGCGCTGACGGCTTCGGCGGTGACCGTCTCGCGCAGGGTGGACAGTTCGGCCAGCACATGACCGGCGCGCGGCGCCCGCACGGCCAGGGCCGCGGCGAGGACGACCGAGGCGTCTTGTTCGCCGCCCAGGCGGGCCAGCACCCGGGCCACGTGCACGTCCGCGGCGGCCAGCACGCCCGCCCGGTTGAATGCCCCCACCAGACTGTCTTCGTCCTCGCCCAGGACAAGCTCGGCGTCCGGTCCGAGCAGGGTACCCGGCTGCCTCGAGGCCATCAGGGGCGACCTGGCCCGGAGAAGAGGTCCGACAACTCCGTCACCAGCTGCACCGGCGGGCGCCAGGCGAACACCCCGCAGGGTTGGCCCTGGTAGACGGCGGGGACAGGCCCGGTCATGCCTCGCAGGAAGAGGTAGACAGCGCCGCCGAGATGGACAGAGGGGTCGTAGGCGGGGAGCCGCCAGCGCAGGTAACGGTGCAGGGCGACCAGGTAGAAGGCGGCCTGGAGGACGTAGTGCGAGATGCACATCTCCTCCTCAAGGGCAGGCCGGCGGTAATGCCAGGCGCAAAGCTCTTCGCCCGGCGGGCCCAGCCAGTTTGTCTTGTAATCGACGACGAAGTAGCGCTCCTCGCGCCCCTTGCCTCCCAGCCGGAATACCAGGTCGAGGCTACCGATCAGGTAACCGCGGAGCCTGGTGGACAGCGCCGGCCCCGCCAACGACGCCGCGTAGCCGGAGAGCGGCCCCCCCGTCCCCAGGTGCTTGGCGAACACCGCCGCCATCTCGGCAGTGGTCACTTCGCCCACCGGTTCGTCGCCGCCGACCAGGGGCAGCTCGAACCCGAGCTCGTCCAACCGGTCTCGGCGAGCGATACGGGCCAGGCTGACGCCGCCGGTCAAGTCCCCCATCGGCGTCAGGAGGGCCGCTTCCAAACCTTCCACCAGGCGCTCTGTGCCGCCAGGGCTCCCCGGGTAGGCATCGGCGCGGGCTCCGACCACCCCGGCTAGTTCGGCCCGGAGGTCGGGGGCCGCAAAATCGACCGCCTCAAGCACGCCGTGCACAAAAGTGCCGATGTCGGCACCGCCAGGGACCGCCGCCAGCGGGCAGGGCACGGCCCGCAAGCTCAACTCGGCCCGGTCAGTCTCAGCCACAGGCGCGCCGGCAAGGGGGCCGGGCCCCCGTTCGCCGGGCTCGTCGACGGTCCCCGGCTCCTCGGGTTCGCTGCTGACCAACCGGCCCGGCGAGGACGAGGCTTCATGGGCAGGTGCCGTGATGCTCGTATATGAACTGCGCCGCCAGAGCAGGTCGAGGCGGCGGTCGAAGGGTGCCGCGCTGAGCTCAGCCGTGCGACCGAACTGTCCCGGGCCGGCCCAGCCCCGTGCTGTGGCCCCAGTGGCACGTTCGACACTGACCAGACCGGGTACGGCGGCAGAGATCCCTTGGAAGCGGTCCCAGACCTCACGGTCAGCGGGCGCGGCCCTCCGGCCCTCGCCGGCCACGTCGCCATTGGCGTCCTTGGCCAACAGCAGACGCCCCAGAGCCGAGTGCTGACAGCCCTTTACAGCTGCCCACCACACGACGGTCTGGTGTTTGGCCCGGGTAAGGGCCACGTAGAGGTGGCGGAGATCCTCGCCACGGCGCTCCTCCTGCCCCGCGCGAAGGTGCCGCTGGTAGGTGGCGTCCCCCTTTTCTCCGACGTCCAATTTGCGCCGTCCGCCGTCCTGCGCATCGTGGAACATGACCGGGGCGCCCGGGCGGTCGCTCGGCGCGTTGTCCCACAAGTACGGGCAGTAGACGATCGGGAACTCCATGCCTTTGGCCCGGTGAACGGTAAGAATGTGCACGGCGTCCTCGGCCGAGTCGAGGCGCCGGCTGCGCTGGTCGGCCTCCGTCGCCTCCGTACCCGGCTCCTCGCCGCGGCAGGCCAACCAGGTCCTCAAAGCGGCCAGCCCGAGCTGAGAAGACATGGCCTCTGCATGCAGGAGCTCGGCTACGTGGGCGAGATCGGTGAGGCGACGCTCGCCCTCCGTCTCGGCCAGCAGGCGGGCGGGCAGGCTCTCGCCGGCGCTGATATGCCCGAAAAGACCGGCGACCCCGTCGCTCCTCGCCACGGCTGCCCACAGGTACAGGCGGGAGTGGACCGCTTCCCATGTACCTTCGTCTGCGACCGCCAGTTGGTCAGCCGACAAGCCGACGAACGGGGTCAACGCCGCGGCAGCAGCCCGGGACCGGGACGCCGGCTGCTCGAGTGCTTCGAGCAGCCGTAGCCAGTCACGCGCGGCCGGGGTGGAGAACACGCTCTGGGCACCGGCTACCACCACGGGCACCCCGGCGCGACGTAGGGCGGCTTGGACGACAACCGCCTGACGGTTGGTCCGGACCAGCACGCCGATGTCGCTGGGCGACAGCGGACGCGTGCTTTCG
The DNA here is from genome assembly GCA_003166025.1 of Acidimicrobiaceae bacterium. Lineage (GTDB taxonomy): Bacteria > Actinomycetota > Acidimicrobiia > Acidimicrobiales > Palsa-688 > Fen-671. Next base: position 41,529 of record PMWT01000174.1, read on the forward strand.
ACATCGTTGTCCGCTTTCCACACCACCAGCTCTGCCCCCGGTGCAAGTAACGAGGCAACGTCACCGGCCAGGTCGTCGGCGACCCACCGCACGGCCGAGTCCTTCTGCACAAGCCGTTCACCGGTCCGTACCAGGCCGCGGTCATCGCTGGGCACCAGGCGGAGGCGCAAAGCAGCCGAAGACGGCGCGCCGGACAGACCTGGACGGCTGTGCGGAGGGGTGGCCCGCACACGGCGGTAGATGATCTGCGGATGACCCAGGTGCAGCGGACCGAAAAAGGCGTCGTACGCCTCCAGCAATGCCGCGTCCGAGCGCCAGTTCAGCTCCAGGGTGAAGTGGCGCCGAGGGCCAGCGGCGCGCACAGCGTCGAGGTAGGAGTGCACATCGGCGCCGCGGAAGGCATAGACCGCCTGTTTGGGGTCGCCGACCAGCACCAGCCGGGTGCCACCAGTACGGGGACTGCCGTCATCGACCGGAGGGCTGGCTCCGAAGGCCTCCTTTACGACTTGCCACTGGACCGGGTCGGTGTCCTGGAACTCGTCGACCAGGACAACCGCGTAGCGCCGGCGCAGGCGGGCGCAGGCGGCCGCGCCCCGCCGGGGATTTTGTAAGGCGTCGGCCAGCCGCACCAGCAAGTCGTCGTAAGTCAGGAGGTTGGCGTCCACCAAGCGGCGCCCGACCTCGCTACGTACGCCTTGCGCCAAGCGCCGGCGCCAGCCCGAAGCCGTCACGTCCCCCCTGTCCGCCGGCGGCCCCAAGGGTACCCCGGGGTTGCGGACAACTTCGAGGCCGGCCCGCAGCGCTTCACGGCGCGGCAGCGGGATGGTCCCGTGGACGAGCGCGTGGCGGGCCAAGAGATCGTCCACTACTTCTTCCACCATGTCCTCGGGATCTTCGAGGAGCGCTGCCCCCGGGGCCACATCTCCCCAGACGCCCAAGGCGTTGAGCATCATGTGGCAGAAACCGTGAGTGGTGGTGATCGTGGCGCTGTCGAAGTCGGCCAGGGCGCGGGCGAGGCGCGCCCGGCGCTCCGCCGCCGGGCCGGGCCCATCGCTGCCCAGTCGGGCCAGCACACCGTCGCCTGGGGGAAGCTCTTCGCCGACGTCCAGCATCCTCCCGAGCCCCGCCTCGGCCGATACGAGCCTGGCCCGGACCCTGTCCCTCAGAGTTCCCGTGGCCATCCGGGTGAAAGTGACGACCAGGACCCGTGAAAGGGGTGCGAGCCCTTCTGCCACCGTCCTGGCCACGAGCCCGGCGATGGTGAACGTCTTGCCCGTGCCGGCGCTAGCTTCGAGGACGGTCACCCCGGGGCCCGGCAGAGGGCCACAAATATCGAAATGGCGGGTGCCGAGAAGGGGCCCCATCAGGACGGGGCCAGCTGCTCGTGGCTCAGGACCGGATCCCACAGACGCCTCGCCAGGCGCCCCACTCGCGACTGTTCGGGCATGGCCCACCCCGGTCCGGTCTCATCGTCCTCCGGCACGAGCGCCAGGAGCTGGTCGAACGAGGCGTCAGGACCGAGGACCAGCGCGTGCTCGGGGTCGGCGTGCTCGCCCTCCAATTCGTCAAAGGTCGAGGCCCACATGGCCCGCGCGTCACGACGCGGGTCGTCGCCCCTTCTGGCCGCCTCCGCCCATGCCGCCGAGGTGGCGCAGTAGATGGGCAGGGGTTCCCGCATGCCGCGCTCGTAAAGATCCACCAGTACCGCAAGCCGTTCCATGGCGCGGGCGCGGCGAGAGGCGTCGTCCCCGGCCAAGGGCCCGAAGGTACTGACGCTCAGGCGAGGGTGGGCGGCGCTACTGCTCCCCGCCTGGCCGATCGTCACCGCCGACGGCGCCAACTCCGGGTGGGCCGCGCTGAGGGCGACGAACTGGGCCCAAGCTCGTAGGCGGTGCTTGGGCGCCAGTTTGGAGTAGGTGCAGCGGACGATAGCGCCATTACGCACTCCCGGGACGCTGCCGACAACAGACGGGCCACCGGGGAGGGCCACGTTCACCTCGACGGCGCCAGGCGGGACCAGCCCGCCGGGCAAGGTGTTGACCTTCCCCACCAGGGCCGCCACCGCTGCCGCGACCTCGTCGAGGGCGAACTGGCCTAAGGGGCCCGGGGGCAATAAGCCCCGGCCACGTTCCGCGTCCACCGCCCGGTCCCAGGCGATGCCGGAAAGGCGCGCCCCTAGTAGGCGTTCGCCCAGTGCCCAGCGCTCGAGCGGGCTCATTTCGACGCGAAGCGAGACAGAGATCTCGGTGAGGTCGCCGGCGTAAAAACCGAGCCGTTCCCGAAGGAACGCCCGCACGGGGTGTTCCAGGAACCGGATGAGCGCGATCAGCGGGACGGTGGCGCGCGGAGCGGTCGGGAGCTTCCCGGCCAGAAAGCCAGACTGGGAACGGCGTGGTCCCACCAGGGCACGGGCCCCGCCCAGGTGGGTGTCGTCGAACCGCCACGGCCCCGACGACGAGAGCGCACCGGGCCGGAAATTGCGAGGGTCGAAAGGCTGCAGAGGGTGCTCGACCACCACTGCGGTACGCCCCGGCTCGCCGCCGGCGCAACGAACGGTACGGTCGACGACCTCGAGCAGCTCGGCCACCGGCACACAGGGAGGGCGCGGCTGGTTGAGGCGCTGGTCACGTCCCTCGAAAGTGATGACCAGGTGCTCGGTCGCCGCCAGCAGCGCGTCCAGGAGCAGCTGGCGGTCCTCGGCGGGGAGATCGCTGTCGCCGACCTCGGGCCGGCCCAGCAAGAGGTCGTCGCCGTCCTGGGCCGCGGGCCGGGGGAAGACGCCGTCGTCCAGGCCCAGCAAGCACACCACCCGATGGGGGACCGACCTCATCGGCGACAGGGTGCAGATTGTCATATCACCGGTGCGGAAATTGGCCCGGGTGGGCCGTCCCCGGAGCCGGCCGGCAAGCAGGGCGCGGGCCTCGGCCAGGTCCAGCTGGACGTCTCCGGTACCCGAGGGGCCCGGGCCGGTGGGCCCATCGACCGGTTGGTCCAGCGCCCTGCGCAGCTCGTCCATCTGCCAGGCATCCGGCGCCGCGGTAAAGGTCAACTTCTTTGTGGCTGATAACAGGGCCCGGGCCCAGTCTCGCGGGCCGTGCGGTCGGGCCAGCTCGTCGAGGGCTGCCCGCAACCGGTCGACCAGCTCCGCCAACCGACCGGCCAGCTCGACCTCGCTGCCCGAGAGGTCTCCGTAAGGAAGGGCTCCGCCGAAGAGCTCGCCATGGTCGGCCATGGCCACCCCGAGAAGCAAGCGGTCGAGGCCGGCCTGCCAGGTCCCGACCCCGAGCCCGTCCAGTTTCCACGCCGAGCGGTGGGCTCCGTCCAGACCCCACCGCACGCCGGTGCCGGCCACCCAGTGCTCGATCTGCGAAATGCCGTTCTCGTCGAGACCAAAGCGCCGGCGCACCGGCTCGCGCGAGGCGAAGTCGACGAGCTGAGCTGCCGTCACCCGGCTCCCCGCCAGCTCGAGGAGCTGGGCGGCCACGGCGGAGACAGGGTTGGTCTGGCGCAGCGAACGGTCAGCCAGCCGGGCCCTCAGCTCGGGCGCGCCGGCGAGCGGGGCCGACCCAAAAGTGGCGTTTACAAGGGGAGCGAACAACTCGATGTCGGGGCACATGACGATGACGTCGCGTGGCTCGAGCGTCGGGTGGGCCTCTAGTAGATGGAGCACCGCCTCTCGGGCTATCTCGACCTGGCGGGCTCGCCCGTGGCAGGAATGGATCCGCAAGCTGTCATCGTCCCCGGTCAAAAAAGGACGCCCGTCCTCGCTCCCCGGAGCGGGTGGCCCGGGCGGCGCCCGGTCGGCCCGGATATCCGCCTGGAGCAGCCCGAGCAAGCTGGCGGACGAGCCCACCACCTCTCTGTGAGCCCCGCCCGTCACCCCTTCGGCAGCCAGCACCAGCTGCATCTCACGGGCGTCGCGTCCCCAGGACCGCAGCAAGGGGTTGGCCGGCAACTCTGCCGTAGTGTCATCCCTCCGGTCCATGCCGGCCGGTGGGTGGGGAGCGGCAGCGCAAACCTTGTCCCACAAGACGCCGGACGGGTGGAGCAAAAAGAGGTGCACGTCGCGGTGAGACGAAATCGCTTTGAGCACCTTTAGATGACTGGCGGGGAGACGGGTTAGGCCGAACACCGAGATGCGGGAGGGAAGAGCCAGCAATTGAGGGCCCGGCCCGGCCCGGTCGGCTGCCATCTCGAAGCGCTCGGCCGGGCCCGGCGATGCCAGGAGTCTGCGCAGCCGGCGCCAGAGTTCGGCCTGCCAAGCCTCGTCCGGGCCTACCTGGTCGACCGTCCCCGGAGCACGGGCGCCGGGGCCCCCAGTCTGGAGGCCGGTGCTCTCCAGCCACTCCATGACCATCCGAGGCCGGTGCACGGCATAGCGGTCGTAAAGGTCGGCGATGTGGCGCACGGTGGCGAACCGCCGCGGTCGCCCCGTCGACGTGGGGCCGGAGGAAGCCCGCAAGTGGTCGGCCAGAGGGCTCAGGAAGGCCTCGTCCATGTGCTCGTCCACCAGCTGGAGCAACGGCCAGACGGCGTGCTCGGGAGCCCAGGGGTCGTCCCCGGGGCCCCCACCGCTCAACCCGCAAGCGGCCGCGGTCGCGGTCCACAACAGCGTGGCCGGAAAAGGAAAGTCGATGTTGGCGCAGACCCCGTCGGAGGCGCCGGCCCGGGCGCCCAGACGGAGCGAAAGCCGCTGCGACAACCAACGTTCGACGCCTCGCGTGGGGACGGCCACTACCTCTCTGGCCAAGGGGTCGTCCAACGGCTCCACGAGCACATCGCCCAGGGCGTCAACGAGGTGGTCGGCCCGGGCGGACCGGTGGAGGTAAAGCACCCGGCCACCCTACGAGATGGGTGTGACGACCTCTATGCCGTCCAGGCCCGACAAGCCGTCCAGGCTCAGGGCGTTTTTCTCCTTCCGATAAGCGGCCAGGCCGTCGGGGCCCTTGACCTCCGCCCACCGAGCCATGTTGTCGCGGTGACGGTCGAAGGTCATCAGCGGCACCCCGTACCCGCACGAGGTCGAGACCCTCTCGACCTCGACCACGATGAACGACCGCCGGCCGAGAGATGGCGGGAAACGCCCTTCCAACCCGGCGTAAGCCTCGTCCCCAGGGACCACGGCGTGACCTTGGCCATGGAGGCGGACTATGCGGGGAGGCCCTGAAAACGCGCAGAACATGACTACGATCCGGCCATTTTCTCGCAGGTGGGCAATCGTCTCTACGCCGCTCCCCGTCATGTCCTGATAGGCCACCTGCATATCGCCAAGGACCTGAAAATCCCCGTCATTACCCTTCGGGCTGCAGTTGACATGGCGGCCGTGAAGAGGCGCCGTAGCCACAAAGAACACGGGTTGAGAGATCATGAACTCCGCCAGTTTGGCGTCTATGGCAGTAACGCGGCCCATGTGCCAGGCTCCCATAGACGCCGCGACCATGCAACCAGGTCTTCGGTCCTCAGGCGGGCGCGGGGCGGGCCGCCAACCGGGCATGGTCACTACGCTGGTGCCGCCCGTCCGGGACCAAGAACACCAGGGGCACCATGCAGACCAGCAGGGCCGACAGGATGAAGAAGGCCTGGGTCAACGTCTCGACTTCATGCCCGGTGTGGGCGGCGATAGAAGTGGCCAGGGAAATGCCCAGGATGGCGCCTCCCTGACGGGCCGCGCCCCGCAGGCCGGTAATGGCGCCGACGTCGTCGGGCGCCAGTTCGATCGAGGCGTTGTTGGCGGCCGGGGCCGACATCCCCGTGCCCAGCCCGGATAGGGTGGCCCCAAGGGCAAGCCAGGCGTAGGGCGACAGCACCTCGGGTCGGGTGGCGATCATGGCCAGACCGCCGGCAATAAAAGCGATGCCCACGATGATCGGCAGCCGGTACCCGGTGCGGTGGATCAAGACCGAAGCAGAGACGGCCAGCACGATCTCCCCGACCGCCCTGGCCGTAAGGAGCGTGCCGGCTGAGAGGGGAGTAAAGCCGAAACGGTCCTCGGCGAACAGCGGTACGAGCGACCCGAACCCGATGGCGCAGGCCCCCCAGACCACGTTGACAGCGTTGGTGGCCAGGAACACCCGGCCTTTGAGCAGGTGGGGCGGGATCAGGGGGTCCGCCACCCGGGAGCAGCGACGCAGGAAAGCCCAACCACAGACGACGGCGAAGGCCAGGGGGACAGAGCAGGCGGGCGACGTCACATCGACCGTACGGTTGCCGATGTCGCTGATCGCCAACATCAGTCCCACGATGCCACCACCCAGCAACAACGCTCCGGCCAGGTCAGGAAGGCCGCCGCGTCGGGAGGAGGACGAGGGAAGGAACCGCCAGGCCAGCAACGTGAAGGTCACGCCGATAGGCACATTGACCAAGAACACGCCGCGCCAGGACCAGCTGGTCAGGATGATCCCGCCGACGATCGGGCCGACCAATGCCCCCAAGGGGAAAATGCTCGAGAACATGCCGAGGGCCCGGTTACGGTGCTGGCCGAACACCTCCATGACGATGCCGCTGGCGGAGGGTAGGAAAGCCGCGCCCCCTGCGGCCTGGAGGAACCGCAGCGCGATGAGCATGCCGATGTTGGCCGCCAGCCCGCAGAGCAACGAACTCGTCGTGAACAAGATTGCGGCCGCCAAGAACACCCGCTTGCGGCCAAAGTTGTCCGCCACCCGTCCGGCTACGGGCATGGCCACCACCAAGCCGAGCTGGTAGCCCGTCATGGTCCAGCTCGCCCAGTTGATCTGGGTGTGCAACGCATGGCGCAAAGTGGGCAAGCCGGTGGCGACGATGGTCCCGTCGAGCGAGGACATGAACAGCGCGATGGACACGATGGCGAAGATCAGCCACGGCGAGCGGGCCCCGTCCTCCGCTGTGCCGGTCGCCTCAGAGCCGGCCGTGGGCACGCTCACGCCATCCGCCACCTCTTCCAGACAGTGACCTTTGCGAACCTCGTTATCCAGTGGTCCAACTCTCCTCGGTCGGGGACGCACGACGAGAAGAACTGGCCTACCGGTCCCTTGACCGGGTTAGTACGAGAACGTCGCCCTGGCGTCTCTGGTCACTATAGCACGCGTACGCGTTTGAGCAATCGTTTTTTCAGGCACTTTGACCCGAAGGTGGAGGCGCCGTCGAAGAGCGCAGGACGAGTTTCGGCGGGGGGTCGTGCACGACGATGTCCTCGGCGCGGCTCCCTCGTAGCTGGGCGACCAACGAGCGGACAGCCTGTGCGCCGACCTCGTAGTAGGGCATCTTCACGGTGGTAAGGGGAGGCCAGGTATGGTCAGCTACCCACTCGTCGTGGTAGGCCACGACGGACATGTCACCGGGCACGTCGACACCGAGACGGCGCAACGCCGTGAGGGCGCCGATGGCACCGTTGACGTTGGCCACCACGACGCCCGTGGGCCGGGGTACGGCACCGACCAGGCTTTCGATGGCCGCCGTCGCCATCTCCGGGGAGTACCCGAGACGCCGGACCAGGTTCTCACGGCGGCGCAAGCCCGCCTCGTGCAGGGCCAGGGCGTAGCCGTGTTCCCGCCGGCGGCCCAAGTCGCTCGACGGTAGGCCCCCCACCAGCGCGATCCGGGTGTGGCCGAGCCCTATCAGGTGCTCCGTGGCCAGCTTGGCCCCGGACACGTCGTCAAGGATCACCGAACCCCTTCGCCCCGGGGTCCGCGACGTCACCAGGACGAAGCGGGCGTCGTTGGCCACCAAGCTCTCCAGCGCCTGGTCGCTGACGTCGTCTGACCGTTGCAGCACGAAGCCGTCCACCCGGCCCTCGCCGGCCAGGCGGCGCAGAGTGTCACTGCCCTGGGTGATCCGGTCCGAGCGCCCGATAAGAAGGGTGTAGTCCTCTTCTTCGGCCGCGTCCGTCGCCCCCGACAGGAGATCGTCGAAAAGGGGGCTGCTGACCCCGGGCGTGATGAGGGCGAGTGCCTTCGACCGGGCCAGTCGCAACGCGCGCCCGGCGTAATTGGCCGTGTAGTTGAGGTCTTTGGCGACTTGGAGGACACGGTGGCGCGTCTCGTCCCGCGTGCGCAGCGTCGGGTCACCGGTGAGCACCCGCGAGACCACGGACACCGAGACGCCGGCCTGCCTGGCTATCTCGCTCAGCGTCGCCACAAGCGGTAGCGTAATTCTTGTCCCGGCGAGCAGAGCTGAGGACGCCGCCCAAGCCACCACGCCGTGGCCTGTCAGGCCATTCCATGCGCTTTGGAAGGGGCCCGGCTATAGTCAGCCCGAACGTTCAGCCTTCGCCGGGCCTGACAGCAGAGGACGGACAAATGAGGACAAGCCACTTCGGCTCAGCTTCGACCAGGCCGCGCGCGGCACGGTTCAGTGCGCCGGTGATCGCGGCTCTTCTGGCAGGCGGGTTGGTGCTCGCCGGCCCGACAATTTCCCTGGCCAGCAGTGCCGGCTCGGGCCTCGGCCCCATCCTGACAGGCATCGCCAAGGGCTCCAAGGCCACTTTCAGCGCCGTCTACCAGGTCGTCCTGCCCAAGTCCGCCTCGGGCCCGGGGAAAAGCGAGACCGTGACCTTCGCCCAGAAGCCCCCTGTCGAGGCGATCATCACCCCGCAAGGGAGCTTTTTCGTCAGCCGCTCGTCGGTTACGGGGTGCTCGGGAGGGGCCAAGGTAAAGTGCTACAAGTTGTCCCGCAGCCTGCTCGGCCCGGTCAACTACCTAGAAGGCCTGTTTGCCCCGGGCACCGTGACCGCCACTCTTACAGCCTTGGAGACCAAGGCGTTCTCCGCTCACTACAACGTGAGCCCTTCGTCGGGCACCTACGCGGGATTGGCGTCATCTTGCGTCACCGTCAAAGGAGGCTCGTTGCACACGCCCGTCACATACTGCGTCTCCAATGGCAACGGGATAGTCACTCACGCCGATGCCAATGGAGGCAGCATCACGCTGACTGCGTACTCGGCCCACCCCGCGGCCTCTATCTTCTCGCCGCCGGCGGGGACGACCACCGTGACAGTGACCCTGCCCAAAGGAGTGACGTTGCCCAGCGTGACCCTACCCAAGGGCGTCACCCTTCCTCCCGGTGTGACCCTGCCCCCCGGTGTGACATTGCCTGGCCGCACGGTCGAGCCCAAGGCTGTGCCCACCAGTCCCAGCTTGGCGCAGCCGCCCACGGCCTAAGGGGCTAGTGCGGCGAAGGCTTCTCGGCCGGCGTGATAGGCGGCCACCACTCGCTCCAAGACGGCATCGGTAGCGGGGTCGCCTTTTGTTTGGGCCAGGTGGCTCTCCCGCCACTGCACCATCCGCAGTGCCGACCGGTGGAAGGTGAGCTTGGGTGCGAAGCCGGGCACAAACCGGCGGATCTTCGAGTTGTCGAACACGGCGCTGTGGGCCAGGTCGCCGACCAGGAGATCGGACCAGAACCAGTCGGGCGCCACCACCGGGAAAAGCTCTGACGGTACGTGGACGAGCTTCGCCTCCACACCCAGGGCCTTACCCACGATCGTGTAGATCTGGTCCCAGGTGTAGACGTCGTCCCCCGTTATGTGGAAGGTCTCACCGATGGCTCTCGGGTTCCCGAGCAGGCCTACCAGGCCAAGGGCAAAGTCCTCGGCGTGCGTCAGTGTCCACAACGACGTCCCGTCGCCGTGTACGGGGATCTCGGCCCCCCGGGCCATGCGCTCCACCACGGTCCAACCTCCCGGGAGCGGCGGGCCGGCCTCGTCGTAGGT
>PMWT01000131.1 GCA_003166025.1 Acidimicrobiaceae bacterium
CCCGGCCTACGGCACCGCCCCGGGCGCTGGTTCGCCCCAGTGGCCACAGGCGGGCCTGCTCACCGGGCAGGTGGCTAGGGGACGGGCGCGCAAGAGCTGGTTCTCCCGGCTCCCGGCGCTCGCCAAGCTCGCCATTGTCTTCGGGGCGCTCGTGCTCGTCGGCGGCGTTATCCAGGCGGCGTTGCCCTCGCCGCCCGGGTGCACGTTTTCCTGCATTGCCATAAGCGGCCCTCTGCAGCCCGCCGGAAAGACGTTCACCAGCCAGCTTTTCTCCTTCCAGTACTCGAGTGGTCTCTCCGTGGTGACGCCGAGCAAATTGGGCTCAGTCGTAACTCTCAATGACAACAACGGTGGCCCTGCCTACATCTGGGCCGGACAGGGCCAGGAACAGCCTTCGGGGCTCATATCCCAGTTCGAACAGAAGGTGGTGAGCGGTATTCCTGTTGAGCAGGTGCAGGACCTCGGCCAGATCTTCGGGGCGGAAATTGGTTTTACCCCCGGGAGCGGTGAGCTTTACTCCGGCCAGATCCAACAGCAAAACGGGGAGGACCTGCCGGTCGGGATCGGTATAGTCGCCGCCCAGTCCGGTGACACCTGGGCGGTCATAGCCGTGCTCACGACGTGTTATGACGCGCAGAACGCCCAACTGGAGGCGTGCAGCGAGCAGGACTTCGACAGCCAGCAAGAGGGCCTGGCCGGCGGTAGCGACTACGACGACGTGCTGGCTCGCTGGCATTGGGCGGGCTGATGGCCACAGGCACTGAGCACAACGCAAGGAGAACAGTTATATGACCCAGTGTGAGCATTGCGGGAGGGACACCCCCGACGAACCTTTCTGTACCTGGTGCGGGGCTCACCGCTTGGGCACAGGTACCGACGCCCGGGCCCGGCGCAAGGATTATGCCGCGCATACGGGGGAGCACGTTAGCCAGCCCAGCGTGGTCACCACTCTTTTCCCGCACCTGCCCCGGCACCGCGTGCACGAGTTCCGCTGGGGGCTCGTGGGCGGGCTCGCCGTCGTCGTCGCCCTCGTCGGGGGAGGCCTGATCGTCGCCGCGCTCCTGGCCTCAGCGGTGCTCGTGCCGACGCTCTATCTCGTTTACCTATATGAGGCTCAGGTCTACCGGGACGAGCCGGCCAAGGTCCTGGGCCTGACCATGGCCGCGGGCGTCGTGCTCGGCGTCGTGGTGACGATAATTGCGGACGCCATCTTAAACGAGTCGTCGCCGCTCAGATTATCCCCCGGCGCCGGGTTTATCGTGGGGTCCTGCATTGTCCTCCCCATAATACAAGAAGTATTAAAACCCCTGCCCGTAATGGTGCTACGGGGCCGGGGCAAGTTTTCCGAGACGATCGACGGTTTGACGTTCGGCGTGGCCGCCGGTCTGGGTTTCGCCGCGGCCGAGACCATAGTGCAGTTTTCCAAGGTCATAGCGACCGAGCCTGTGCACACCTCGTCGGCCAACTGGCTTTTCCCCGTGCTCGGGGTTTGCATCCTTACGCCGTTGCTCCAGGGGACATGTACCGGGGTGATAGTGGCGGTGCTATGGAAGCCGGGCCGTCTGGGCAACCCCCTGTTCCTGATCGGTTTGCCCGTCGCCTTCGGTGGGCACGTGCTGTACTCGGCAATAGCCCAGATCCTCCAAGACAACAACGTCAACGCCGCCACCATCCTCTTCTTCCAGGCCGCCGTGGTCGGAGGGATGCTCGTCTACATCCGCTATCTGGTCCACGCCGCTCTGCTCGACGAAGCCCAGGACTTTGGCTTCCAGGTCGTCACGTGCCCTCACTGCCGCCAGACGGTGGGTGCGGCGGGTTTCTGCCCGAAGTGCGGATGCGCGGTATCGGCTGGGCCCCGTAACGCGGTCGCGGTCCCGCAGGGCAGCGTCGCTCCGCTGGGGCCGCCCGCGGGGCCGCCCTCTGGTGGGCCGGTCGCCGGGCCGGCTTCGGGAGCCGCCGGTGCCTAGCGCCTGTCCCCGATGCGGGTTGCCCGTCCCTGACGGTTCGCAGTTTTGCGAGAACTGTGGCGCGGCCCTGGCGGGCTCTGGGCCGCCGACGCCGGGTGTGCCCGCCGTGCCCGTCCCGGCACCTCCGGGCCCCGAGGTGGCGCCGCCGGCCCAGCCGTACCCGGCCGCTCCTCCGGTGCCGCCTCCCGGAGGGTACCCGCCCGTTCCTCCCGTGCCGCCCTCTGCAGGGTACCCGGCTGCCCCCTCGGCCGCTCCCGTCCCCCCTCCGGTACCGGGGGGCTACTACCCCTCAAGCGGGGCGCCCGGCGGGCCTCCGGGGGGCGGTGGGTACTACCCGTCCCCTCCCGCTCCGACGCCCCCCGGCCGGCCCCGGGGCCGGCTCAACGCCGTCGGCATCGGCGCGGCCGTGGGGGGAGTCCTGGTGCTGGCTGTGGTGGCTGGGCTCGTCGTGCCCAAGTTGATCTCCCACAACCCGACGCCTACGACGGTGCCCAACGCGGCACCGGGAGGAAGCGTCACTACCACTACTTCGCCTCCCAGCCCGTCCACCACGGCGGCGACGCCGTCTACGACGCTGGCACAGGCCGGCACGACGACCTCGCCGCCGGCGACCTTTGCGTCCACCACTACGCCCCCGGCGACCGGCGCACCGACCACATCGCCTCCGGCGACCGCTGCGTCCACCACTTCGCCCCCCGCGACCTTTGCGTCCACCACTACGCCCCCCGCGACCGGCGCACCGACCACATCGCCTTCGGCCAGCACTACGACTGCGCCCGCGACCACGACGACCACTCCCGGTGGCTCGGCCGGGCAGACGGCGCACAACTCGGTCGCGTCGGTGGCCCTGGCCTCAGGGTGGAGCGTCGGCAGCAGTTCGAGCGCGGACGACCTGTTCCTCAACGGCCCCAACGGTCTGGCGGCTGAGTTCGTCAATGCCCAAGTGACATCTTCGGTGACAGTGAGCCAGATCCTGCAGGAACAACTGGCGGCGGCCGAGAAGCAGTACACCAATGCCGAGGTGTGCTCGCAACCTCAGGCCGGCGACGTTCCTGGGACACCGCAAGTTCCAGGCGAAGGCGAAATCCTGTGTTTCACAGTCACACCGCAGAACGGTTCTGCCGTCCCCTACGCCGAGGCGATATTCGACGGCCTGGCGTCTACCAGCAGTGGCCAGTTGGCCGTGATCGCCTTCGGTTACTTCCCGCAGAGCACCACCAGCACAGATGTCAAGCAGGACCTGGTGCCGGTGCTGGACAGCGTTCATTGGTTGCAGGTCGGGAGCTAGACGGCGACGCGGGCGTAGGAGGGTGGCCCAGCCGGGTGGTCTGAGTTCCACGGGGAGCAACCCGGGCGCCAACGGCATGGGATACCCCAAACGTCCTAGCCTGAGGCCCATGATCGACCCTCTTGAGGAGCTGGTGCCCCGGGCGGAGCGCGCCCGGGCCGAGCTCAACCAGCTACTGGAGCAGCTCGAGGCCGAGCGCGAGGCAGTGAAGGCGGCCACGATCGAGGCCCACGAGGCAGTCCAGGGGCTGCGCAGTGCGGTCCGGGAGGCGAAAGAAGAGATGCGCCAGGCTTCCAAGGCAGAGGCTCGCAAGCACCTGGCCCGGCAGATGAGGGCGGCCGCCGATATCCTCGCCCGTGATAGTTGACCTGGCGTGACGAACGGCATACGGCGGCGGACCGCCTGCCATCTGTCCCTGCGCTACTACCATCTGTCCCTGCGCTACTAAAGGCGCGGGCCCCGTCGATGCGGGACGACTCAGAAGGCATATATGGCTGGCCAGGTAGAAGCCCACACATTTGTGCAAGCTATTAGCAGCGCAATTCGCGTCACCGAGCCCTATTACCACTCTGACGGCATGTGTTTGTCGGGAAAGTACTTATCATGGTACGCTTCCCCTGAAGTACGTTCCTGCTCAGGGTGATGTTTTGTAACACAATTGCGTCAGCGATGTCAATAGCCTAAATGTGGCATTTGTTACTACACCGGGGCTCAGTAGCAGGGAACGCGGGACCAAGGGCCCTGTCGGTCCTTACCAAAGTCCAGTGACCGGGGGTTGTCTAGGCGTCGACACAGAGGTCTATGGCGAACCTGACAGACATGGGCGGGGCTTTGCAAGTAGCCGGCGCTCGTTGCCCGCACGCTCCGGATGTAACCGTAATGGTGGCATTCGACGATGCCCGGGGGGAACGCCTGCAGAGGTTTTCGTGCGGGAGATGCCGGCGCGGTTGGTGGGAAAGCGACGGCGGTGTTATCGGCTTGGACGAGGCCGTGGAGAAGATGCGGGAACTGGCACGGGACCTGCACGCGCGAAGGCTGTCGGGCCCGGTCCCAGTACTCGACTTGAGCGAAGCCAAAGTGGGGCGACAAAGCGCGCCGGTAAGGGACAGTTGGAGGCGTGCCCCTTGCGACCTGGCCCAAAAGGGGCGTTAACGTAACGCGCGGCGTCTCGCTACCGCCAGCACTACCAGCCACCGGACGGCTCGGCCTGCAGCTCGGCAATGTCGTAGTCTTCGACCCGTCCAATGATGCTCAAGACGGCATTGAGACCGCGAGCATCGGCTCCGCTGCCCACATCGGGCCCCGGTCCCAGGCGAAAGCGATGTGGGCACTTAGAGCAGCTTCGAGGGTGTCTCTGGACAAGTCCTGCGCCGGGGGGCGAAAGCACTCGAGGCGAGCGCATGGCCGGGCAAAGGTGTCGCCGCCGGCCGCAGGCCGTCGAGGATCAAGGCCAGGTACCGGTCGGTCAGGGCCTTGGGACGCTCGTGGGGTATGTCGCTCAGCGCGGCGAGCATCCTGAGCACGACTCCTAGGTCACCGAGCTCGATGTCAGGGCGCAGTGCACCGGCGTCCTGAGCCCGGGAGATCAGGCGCCTGACCGCCGGCGTCAGGCGCTCGTCCAGGATCTCGATCCAGTTGCCGGCGTAGGTGGGGGCCAGGACGTCGTGCAGGCCCCGACTAGCGGCTATTAGCCCCAACATACGGCTCAGGTAATCCGTTAGCCCCTGCCACGGGTCGTCGGCGCCGGCGGCCTCTTCGGCGATGGTTGCCGCCGCCATGACCTGTTGCTCGAGGAAAGCGGCGATCAGCTCGTGCTTGTTGGCGAAGTGACGGTAAGCAGTAGCCACATTGACGCCGGCCTCGGCGGCTATATCGTCGAGGGTGACGGACAGACCACGGGCCAGCAACAAACGCTGGGCGGCGTCGATGAGCGCCTGGCGGTTGCGAGCCGCGTCGGCGCGCAAGGGGCGGGGGCTGGGCTCGGGCGTCATCCCCGCAACTTAGGCGTCAATGTTCTCGTTGGCGCCCAGGTCGGCTACACCTGGGCGCAGCAGGGGGCCGACGATGAGGGCGGCCACGACAAAAATGGCGGCGCCCACCCAGAAGGCGACGGTGTAGCTGTGCACGGCCGCCTGGGCCGTCACCAGAGCGGAGGGCCGGCCCTTGGCGTGGGCAGTTATAAACACGGCCGCGGCGCTGGTGGCGATGCTGTTGAGCAGGGCCGTGCCGATGGAACCACCGATTTGCTGGGCCACATTGACCGTGGCCGACGCCACGCCGGCGTCGCCGCCCTTGACCCCAAGGGTGCCGAGGCTGAAGCAGGGGGCGAAGACCAGGCCCAGCCCCACAGCCACCAACAGCAGCGGCGGCAGGATGGTGGAGGCGTAGCTGGAGTGGATCCCGATCCCGGTCAGCAGGGCCATCCCGGCCGCGCTCAGCAATAGTCCCGTGGGCACCAGCAGACGCGGGCTGATACGGGCCAGGAGGACCACGTTGGCCAGGGCGGCTACGACGATGACGGCGGCCGTCATGGGCAGGAAGGCCAGGCCGGTCTTCACCGGGCTGAAGTCGAGGATGGTCTCCAGGTAGTAAGTGAGGAACAAGAACACGCCGAACAGGCCGATGGAGGCCAGGAACATCGCGGCATAGGCCCCGCCCCGGTTACGGTCGTTTACCACCCGGGGCGGCAACAGCGGGTGCGGCGCCCGCCGCTCCCGGGCGAGGAAACCGACGAGGAGGGCCAGACCGGCGATGAGGAAGCCGATCGTCTGGCCGTCTGTCCATCCGGCGCTGCCAGACTTGGTGGCGGCGTGGGCGAACCCGTAGACGATGGCAAACATGCTGGCGCAGGCCAGCACGGTGCCGCTGCGGTCGATCGGCTGGCGCTGCTCAGCCGAGTGGGGGGCCAGGACTAGCAAGCCACCGGTAGCGGCGACGACGGCGAAGACGAGATTGATGTACATCGTCCAGCGCCAGTCGAGGTACTCGGTGAGTACTCCGCCCAGGAGCAGCCCGATCGACGCCCCGGCCCCGGCGATGCCGCCGTAGATCCCGAACGCCTTGCCTCGTTCAGCCGGGTGGGTGAAAGTAGTCGTCAGCAGGGACAGGGCGGCCGGGGCGAGCACGGCGCCGAAGGCACCCTGGACGGCTCGGGCCGTCACCAACATGGCGAAGTTGACCGAGGCCCCGCCCACCGCCGAAGCCATGGCGAACCCGATAACCCCGGTGAGGAACAACCGTTTGCGGCCCAGGATGTCGGCCAACCGGCCACCCAGCAACAACAGGCTGCCAAAAGCCAGCGAATAGGCGGTCACGACCCATTGGCGGTCGGCGTTGGAAAAGTGCAGGGCGGTCTGGGCATGCGGGAGGGCGATGTTGACGACGGTGGCGTCCAGCACAACCATCAACTGGGCTACGGCCAGGACGGCCAACACCCACCACCGTCTGGCGTGGTGCGGGTCGGCGTGCCCGTTGACGGCCGGGGCCAGGGTGGCGTTGGTCAATGGAGATCCTCCTACCGAAGGTGATGCCTGCGCTTACAGTACCCGTAAACGCAGGTTGGCCCTGCGCTTATTCCCGCATTGCCACCTTCCCCCTTGGGGGCGGCGAGCGGGTCGCGACCGGCCCCGGTCGCTCGGCCCGGTCGGGCGACTCGCGCCCCCGTCGCCGTCATGCTCAACTGACTGGTGGACCCTCAGTACTAATTCGCCGGACCAACCTCGACAGCGGGTGAGAAGTTGAACAGCACGGGCGGTATGTGAAGGCCTTCACATCGATTCAGCCATCGGGATGTTTACCCAGGGGCCACTCTGGCGCGAAGGGTTGTCCTCGATGAGAGGAGCAGCCGCGGTCGTGCCGATCAGGTCCACCATGGTCGTTGATGCTGCTCAAAGGTACAAAGAGGCTTTGAGCCACAGCAGTTAGGCGGACCGCCTTGACAAGCGCCAGACCTCACGCTAGGTTGTCAAATCGATTTGACATCCGGTTTAGCCAAACATGTACTCATGGATAGCGCCTGCAACTGAACCGATTCAGCAAGGAAGGACAGATGGAGCAACTGGTTGGGCGTTGTACGCTCAAGGACGTCGCCCACTTGGCGGGGGTCTCGGTGACATCGGCATCGATGGCACTTGCGGACAACCCCCGTGTGTCCGCAACCACCAAGGAGGCCGTCCGCGTTGCGGCGATGAAGCTAGGGTACGTCCCTCATTCGGCAGGTCGTGCGCTACGCAGTCGCCGTGTCAGCGCCATAGCCGTTGTCCTGCCGCACTCCAGCCAGCACGTATTTTCACATCCCACTCTCACCGCCCTTCTCGATGGCATTGTGTCCGTTGCCGCGGACAACGACCTCTCGACCATCTTGTCGACCTCTCGCACAGAAGAGGACGAGGCGTCGGCCTACCGCCGGTTCATGAACGGGCGAGAAGCCGACGGGGTGATAGTGGCCTCAGCCGCAGTTGCCGATGCCAATGTCATTGGCCTCGCCCGGTCCGGTTACCCCATCGTGATTGTTGGACGCGCGCCGCATGTGGCCCGGGCAACGGCCGTGAGCCTCGACGACGGCCATGGGGGCCAGGCCGCCACTCGTCACTTGCTCGAGGCCCACGGTGTCCGCAGGATCGCCCATATTTCTGGCCCCTTGGGCCACCAATCGGCGCAGGACAAACTGACGGGCTACCGGAACGCTCTTATGGCATCGGCTATCGCTCCCGAACCCGCCTTGGAGATCGAAGGCGACTACTCCGATGAGAGCGGTTCTCGTGCCGTCGAGGACCTGGTGCGACGGGGCACCTCTTTCGAGGCAATATTCGCGGCCAACGACCAGATGGCCCTGGGCGCTCGGGAGGCACTTCAGGCCATGGGCCTCAGTGTCCCTGGGGACGTGCTCCTTGTCGGCTATGACGACATACCGCTGGCCCGATATGTCGAGCCGGCCCTGACATCGGTCCAAGGCGATATGGCCGAGGTCGGCTCGGTGGCGGCACTACGTCTACTCGAATTGATAGGTGGACGGCTGCCGGACCAGCCGGTCACCTTGTTGCCTACAGAACTTGTCGTCCGGAACTCGTGCGGGTGCGCTCGACATTTGGCCTAGCACCAGGCACTTCGCTTCGGCAAGGTCCTACGGGAGAAACACAAACAGCAACCGAGCGACAAACGAATGAAAGGGGAGCCTCAGAATGAGGAAAAAAGTGGCACTATTGGGGGCGGCGGCATGTATCTCCGCCAGCCTCGCCGGTGTCGGAGTACCGGCAGCCTTCGCCGCCAGTAGCAGCAAGGTGACGCTGACCTACTGGGCCGGCTTCACCGGAGGGGACGAGCCAACCTATGTTGCGCTCGTCAAGGAGTTCAACCAGACACACCCCGACATCCAAGTTGACATGACGATCGAACCATGGGACACGATCGCCCAAAAACTGCCAACAGCAATGGCGACCGGTGCCGGCCCTGATATAGCCACACCTGACTACAACGTGGGGACGATAAGGGAGTACATCAAAGAAGGACTGATCGCACCGATCGATTCGTTGCTGGGCAGCGGCCCGGACCAGGTACCGGCCAGCGTCATCCCGCCCGCCGTCAAGGCCGCCTTCACCATTAATGGGCACCTTTATGCTGCACCGGCGAACTGGGCAACCTTGGAGCTCTACTACAACAAGACCCTGTTTGCCAAGGCTGGGATCGCCGGTCCGCCCACGACCATGACCCAGCTCCAGCAGGACGCGGTCAAGCTGACAATCAAGTCCGGCTCACGGGTCACCCAGTACGGCATGGCCATCGCCGACCACTCTACGATCGCCATGTGGCCCATCTTCATCTGGGCCAACGGCGGCAATATCCTCAACGCCACCGGTTGCTCGGACCTAGACAGCCCGAAGACCGTCCAGGCCGTTAGTACTTGGGCGAACCTCATCGTTAAGGACCAGATCACTCAGGTTGGCCTCGCCGGACAGGATGCCGACAACCTGTTCTCAGCCCAAAAGGCAGCGATGGAGATCAATGGTCCCTGGGCGATCGGGGAGTACGTCCCCGCCAAGGTGAACTTCGGGTTGGCGCCGGTCCCCGTCGGGGCTATCGGCAAGCTGGTCACGACGGCGAGCACCGTCCCCATGGTCGTAAATGCCAAATCGAAGAACCTGGCTGCTGCGCTCACGTTCTTTGCCTGGTGGATGAGCAAGCCCGCGCAGGCCGGCCTCGCCGAGGGCGTTGGCTACCCGCCGTCGCGGACCGACATGGCCAATTACCCAGGCCTGACCAAGAACCCCTACGTGGCAGGCTTCGCCGCTGAAAGCCCCGATGCCCAGTTCTACCTGCCCACCCTGGCAAACTTCAACTACGTCGACTCCAGCATCTTCTCTCCGGCTATCGAACAGGCCGAGCGGGGTGGCAACGTCGCCACCGTACTGAAGGCTGCCAGCGAACAGCTCAACCAGGCCGTAGGTTGCAAGTAAGGGCAAACTCTCTAGCCGCATAACTGCGGCTTGTCGGCGCCAGCCGCCCGTACGGACAGGCCTCCTGCCTCTCCGGCGGGCGGCTCGCTCGGTGCTCGACCATTTTGGTTAGCATTGGGGCACGGAACGGCAAAGCGAGCGTCCTTGCCCGCCACGCGGCCAAACGATGACCAGGAGCCTTCGATTCTGCAAAGACCCAGCAGCGTGATCCCGTGAAACAGAGCGCGGCCCTCTCGCTCGGGGCGGCTCCGGTAGCGGCCCGCCATCGTCCCCGGGCCGTCCGGCTGCGCCGTCACGCGCGTGCGTACGTGTTCCTAGTGCCGAGCGTGACGATCTTGGTCGTTTTTGTTGGTTACCCGATCGTCAGTTCGTTATGGATGAGCTTGCACAACTGGTCGTTCTTCGCCACCGTTCAGCCCTACGTGGGGCTGCAAAACTACAGGGAGCTGTGGCACGACTCACGCTTTTGGGGCGACCTGCGCAATACCGCCATCTATACAGGCGCCGTGGTGCCGCTCCAGGTGGGCCTAGGGCTGGCCTTGGCCGTCGCCTTACAGCGCAATACATTTATCAACAAGTTCTTCCGGTCGGTCTACTTCTTCCCGGTGATCTCGTCACTGGCGACGATGGGGATCGTGTGGAAGTTCCTTCTCGACCCAACGATAGGCATCATCACCCATGCCATGGTCGCTGTCGGCCTCCCGGATATCGACTTCCTGCAGAGCACGGCATGGGCCCTTCCGTCGGTGATCCTGGTCGGCGTGTGGAAAAGCGTCGGTTTTTCTATGGTCATTTTCCTCGCTGCTCTTCAAGACGTCCCCGAGTCGTTGCTGGAGGCAGCTACCCTCGACGGGGCTGGGCCCTGGGCGCGGTTCCGCCGGGTGGTACTGCCGATGCTCCGTCCGAGCATGCTTTTCGCTTCGGTCATAGCATCGATCACCTCGATGCAGCTGTTCGACTCGGTCTACGTCATGACGGGTGGCGGCCCGATCTTCCACACCGAAACCCTGGTTACCTACATCTACTTGGAGGCTTTTGATTATGCGAACCCCGGGTATGCCGCCGCCCTGTCCTGGGTGCTGTTCCTACTGATCCTGGCGATCTCGATGCTCCAGCTCCGGCTGTTCCGCTATAGAGAGGTGAACTGATGGCCTCAGCCCAAGTGCACAGGGACGCCGAAGCAAAGAAGGCGGCTGCCTCCGAGGTACCCGTGTGGGCACGCCGAGGCGGGTGGTGGTGGGGGCTGTCACGCTGGACCAAATGGGCTCTATTGCTCGGAGGAGCGGTGATAATCGCCCTGCCCTTCCTGTGGATGCTGGGCGCGTCCTTCAAGCCCGAGAGCGATATCTTCGGCTACCCGCTGAGGCTGCAGCCTACCCATCCGACGTTTTCCAACTACGTGGGGATCTGGCACGAGCTCCCCTTCTTCCGGCTGCTGGTCAATTCTGTGGTTTTTGCCGGGGGCGTGACTGTTTGCTCGGTGTTCTTCGACTCGTTGGCTGCCTACGCCCTGGCGCGGCTGCGCTTCCCGGGTAGGACGCTCGCCTTCTACCTGGTACTGGCCACGTTGATGGTCCCGTTCCAGGTGACGTTGGTGCCAGTGTTCGAACTTCTTTTCAAAATGCACTGGTTGAACACCTACCAGGGCCTGATCGTCCCCCGGGCGACCAGCGCCTTTGGGATTTTCCTGCTCCGTCAGTTCTTTATTACCGTCCCCCGAGAGCTCGACGAGGCGGCGCAGGCTGAAGGCGCCTCGGAGTGGTACATATACTCGAGGATCATGTTGCCCCTAGCCAAGCCGGCGCTCGCCACACTGGCTGTCTTTTACTTCATGAACAACTGGAACGACTTTCTGTGGCCGCTCGTTGTCACCTCGACCACAAATATGCGCACCCTCCCGGCCGGGCTCACATTGTTCGCCGGGCAGTACGTCGTCGAACACGGCGTGCTCATGGCCGGAGCGCTGATCAGCTTGCTCCCGCTGGCGGTGGCCTTCGCCCTCGCCCAGCGCTACTTCACCCAGGGCATCGCGACGACAGGGTTGAAGGGGTGAGCGCCCGGCTGAAGGCCGGCGACGAGCTCGTGTTCGCCGTGGGGATCGAAGACACCGCGATCGGGTCGCCTTTACGAGGGGGCCTCGTCCTAAATGAGCACGAGCTCACTGGCCACGCCCAGCAATGGCGCGAGGACTTGCTCCGGGTCGGCGCCAGCGGGGCCACGGCGCTTCGTTACGGTTTCCCGTGGCACCGCGTCAACCCGGCACCGGGCGTCTTCGACTGGTCATGGACGGACGAAGTCGTCGAGTTCCTGGTCGACCGGGTGAAGATAAATGTCATCGTCGACCTGGTTCATTACGGGGCACCCACCTGGTTGGCGGGGTCGTTCATAGATCCCGGCTTCCCCGGCGCCCTGGCTGACTACGCGCATGCCTTCGCCGCTCGGTACCGGGGTGCCGTAGGTGCCTACACACCCCTGAACGAGCCACTGGTAACGGCCTCGTTTTGTGGGTTGCGTGGCATCTGGCCGCCGTATCTCAGCGGGGACAACGGTTGGGCCGCGCTGGTTGTGGCGCTGATGACCGGCGTACAGGGCGCGATACGAGCCATACGCGAGGCGGACACCGCAGCAGAGATCGTGCACGTGGAGGCCGTCCAGGCCTACCAGACCAAAGATCCCTCATTGGCCGAGGAGGTCCGTCTCTGGGAGCGGCGTGCTCAGTTGCCTACGGGACTGCTGCTCGGCCAGGTCGGCCCCGACGACGAGGACTGGGCCTGGCTTGTCCGCCACGGCGTGGACGCCCTTTGTCTTGAGCGCTTGAGAGACGGCGCCCAACGTCCAGACGTGCTCGGGCTCAACTATTACCCAGAACTGTCCGGCCGAGAAATCGTGAGGTTGGACGGCACGTCCGTTCACGTAGCCGTGGACGGCGGCCTGGAGCTCCTGGTGAAAGAGCTGCGCCGGGCACACCGAGCCTACGGGCTGGCGCTGATGGTGACCGAAACGGCCGTCGAAGGCGGGGCCGAGGAGCAGTGTGCCTGGGTCGACGTGCTGGTCGAAGGGCTTAGGGGCCTGCGTAGCGAGGGCGTCCCAATAGTCGGGGTCACCTGGTGGCCGTTCATCGACTTCGTCGACTGGAGCTGGGCGTCGGGCGGTTCAGTAGTCGAAGAATTCTACCGACGGGACGGCGATGGGCAGCCGCCGCACCCGGTCGCCCCGCTCGGCGTGCCAGGTGGGCCGGTGGCGCCGTTCCTGCGCCGTATGGGGTTGTACCGCTTGGAGCCCGACGCCGAGGGCGACCTCGAGCGACGACCGACCAGGGTGCTGGCCCGTTTCCGGACACGTGCTGTACCGCCCCCGCCGCGCCCGGTCCTTCAGGGCAGCCGGCCTACTAGCAAGCAAGGAGCGATCATGCCTGGCAGTGTGTCCATTGCGCCGAGGTTCCTGGGCGACGGCAAGATAGTGTTCGAGGAGCTGCCCGTTCCCTCCCCGGGCCCCGGACAGCTGCTCCTCCGGGTCCGGGCCAACGCAATTTGCGGCACGGACCGGGCCCCGTACTTCGAGGGGTCGACCGTGACGCCCGGTCACGAGGCAGCCGGGGTAGTGGTGGCCGCCGGGCCTGAGACCTCGGTAGCCGAAGGTACGCCGGGCGTTGTGTTCTTGATGGACTATTGCGGTCGGTGCCGTAGCTGCTGCCTGGGCTTCACCAACCAGTGCCTGGCCAAGCGAGCGGACATGGGGTTCACTCACGATGGTGGGTACGGCCCTTACGAGGTGGTGCACGAGAGCAACTTCTTCGCTGTGGACGCAGGGACTGACCTGGTCGAGGCGACGATGTTGCTCGACGTGATGGGGACAAGCAGTCACGCCATCGGTCGCGCCAGCTTGGTGCGCCCCGACATCGAGTCTGCCTACATCGCCGGTGCTGGGCCCATAGGGCTCGGTCTGGTCGTTATGTGCAAGTTGACCTTCGGCCGCGACTTCCCGGTCTACATAAGCGATATCTCGCCTTGGCGGCTCAACTATGCGGAGTCGTTCGGCGCCCGCACCGTCGACGCCTCCCAACCCGAAGCCCTGGCCGGTCTCGAGCCCAGCGACGTGGCCTTCGATGCGACGGGGAAGTTAGCGGCCCGGAAGGGAGCCTTGGCGGCGCTGGCCAAGCGCGGTGTCCTCGTGTGCGTGGGCCACGGTGAGACACTTGAGATGGCCGTTTCGGACGAGCTCATCGCCCCCGAGCGCGCTGTCCTCGGCAGTGAGTACTTCCGCTACGAGGAGATGGCGCGCAACCTCGAACTATTGCGGGACAACCGAGCACTTATAGCGCGAGTGATCACCCATCGCTTCGATGTCGCCCAGATCACCGAGGCGTTCAAGATCTTCTTGTCGGGAGAGTCCGGAAAAGTAGTCGTGACCCAGGAACTGGGCGCATGACGGCGACCGGAGGTGCGCAGGCGCCGACCAGGGTGGCCGTCATCGGCGCCGGGCAATGGGGCCAACAGCACGCGCGGGTCTTTTCCGCTCACCCAGCCTCTTTGCTGTGCGCCGTAGTCGCACGCCGCCGGGAGCGGGCTGAGGAAAGGGCCGCCCAGTGGGGCGCCCGTCCCTACACCTCTATCGGCGAAATGCTGGCGAGCGAGCGCCCGGACCTGGTGACCATGTCCCTGCCAAATGAGGGGCACTTCGAGGCGACGTTGGAAGTCATCGAGGCCGGCGTGCCGTTGCTCGTCGAAAAGCCGTTGGTCTTCGACCTGGCCCAGGCCGACGAGCTGATCGAGGCGGCCGCCCGCCGAGATCTCTTCTTCGCCATCAATTTCAACCATCGCTTCGCCGAGACCGTGCGCAGGGCCAAGGGGGCTATTGACGCCGGTGAGCTGGGTGAGCTTGTCTTTGCCACTTGGCGGTTCGGCGGTGAGCCTGGGACCAGCCTGCACCCCCACGCCAACCTGATCGAGACGCAGTGCCACGGCCTGGACATGCTGGAGCTGCTATGCGGGCCGGTCCGTTCGGTAATGGCCCAGATGACCAATAAGACCCAGGGCGTCTACTCGACCCTCGCCGTGGCGCTTGAGTTCGCCAGCGGTGCCGTCGGGTCCCTGGTCGGTTCGTACGACTCGTCCTACGCCTACCCGTGGGCGCAGTTGTTGGAGGTGAACGGGACGAGTGGGAGGCTACTGGTACAGGACACGGTCAAGCGCCTCGACATCTCGATGGCGGGTGACGAGACCAGGCGGGTTTGGGAAGCCGGTTATTTCAACGACGTCGACCGCGAGTTCCATCGCACCTTCGACAAGCACGCCGACGCACTTCTCCGCGCCTTGCGCGCCGGCGACGAGCCCCCCGTGCATGCACGCGCCGGTCGACGAGCGCTCGAGCTGGCGCAGCTGATCATCCGCTCCTTTGAGGATGGCCAGCGAGTTGCGGTCCCCGTCCCAGAGCCGGCATCTCGATGAACGATGCCGCCGAGGTGGGTGAGAGAACGTGGCCGGCCGAGACCTTCGATCTGGACGGGACTTGGGAACTGGTCGTCGGCGACTATCCCATAGAGGAGCTTGCCTCGATAGGCGGTGTAGACCTGGAGGTCCCAGGGCTGTGGGAGGCACAAGGCCACCTCGGCCTCGATGGCGTGGCCTGGTGCCGGCGCCGCTTCGAAGTAGCCGACCCGAGCGGGTGGTGGGCCCTGCGCTTCGGTGCAGTGATGGACGATGCCGACGTTTTCCTGAACGGCCAGCACCTTGGCTCTCACCAAGGCGGCTTCACGCCGTTCGAGTTCGACTGTACCGACCTGTTGCGTTCACCGGCCAACGAGCTTGCAGTGCGAATAGTCGACCATCCCCGTGGCAGCGCCGAGCACGGCCGCAGTGCGCACGGCAAGCAGGGATGGATGAACGAGGTGTTCCCGAGCCCACCAAGCCTGTACCTGGATTACGGCGGGATTTGGCAATCTGTCTCGCTTGAGCGTCGCGGCCCCGTGCGGGTTACCGACTGTTGGGCCAATGGGGACCCGGCCGATCTCGTCGTCGAAGTATCGCTGGCCGGTGCGGCCGAGGCACCGGCACGGGTCGAAGTGGACTGCTTCGGTCGCCAAATGGTCCACGAGGTAACCGGTGACGGCGCCTGCGCCCGCTTTGTCCTTGGTCCAACTGGTGACGCTGAGCTGTGGTCGCCGGCCCGGCCGGCGCTACACGAAGCCATCGTTAGGGCCTACGTGGACGGCCGCGTCTCAGATCGGCGGACGGTGCGCTTCGGGTTGCGCACCATCACCCTTAGTTCCTCGTCGTTCGAGTTGAACGGGGTGCCCTTCGAAATGCGCAGCGCGCTGGTCCAAGGCTTCTCCGCTCGGACGTTGTACGGGCCGCTGACACGACCAGAGGCAGAGGCAGAGGTGGCCAAGGCGCAGTCGCTCGGCCTCAATACTCTCCGGTTGCACATAAAGGCGTTCGACCCGGTTTACCTTGACGTATGCGACGAGCGGGGGATGTTGGTCCACTGCGACATACCCATCGCCGAGCCGATCGCCCACGACGAGCTCGGATGGGACGGGGAGCTCACCGATCGTTGTGTGGCCGCGGCGGTCGAACAGGTGAGGCGCGACCGGGGTCACCCCGCCATCGTTTTGTGGTCGGCGATGAACGAGCTCGGTGGCGAGCAGCTGTCGGTCCGTCAGGGGCCGGGCTATGAGGGTTTCGCCCGCCGGATCTACCGAGAGATCCGTGGCACGGACCCGACCCGGCCGGTCATCGAGAACGACTGGATGGAGCCCGACCCCGACTACGTTTTCGAGAGCCCCATATTGACGGCGCACTGGTACGGGCGGCTGAGCCCGCGCTACATGGCCGAGCTGGAGACGAGGCTGGCTACCTGGGGCCGAGGCGAGCGCCCTTTGCTGATGAGCGAGTTCGGCGACTGGGGGCTGCCTGATCTTGAGGTGGACGATGGCGCGTTCTGGTCCTACCGGGACCAACTTGTCCGGCTCATAGCGTCGGCGCAGTGGCCGGCCAGCACAGCCGATTTCGTGTTGGGTACGCAGCGCTACCAGGGACTGGCAGACCGGTTCCAGGTCGAGCTGTTCCGTCGGTCGGCCGGCGTGATCGGGTGGTGCGTGACCGAGCTGACTGATGTGCCACAGGAGTTCAACGGGCTCCTGGACCTGCGCCGGCAACCTAAGGGACCGGCCTGTGACGAGCTCCGCCGTGCCGCGCAGCGCGTCTTTCCGGTGTTCGTGCGCTCGCACTGGTCGGTGGCCGTGGGCCAGGACCTTGTGGGCGACGTGGTCGTCGTAAACGATGGCCCGGCCGTCGAGGGAGCCGAGGTGCGGGTCACGATAGCCGGCCATCAATGGTGCGCAGAGCTTGACTTGCCGGCCTACGGGAGGAGCGCCCCGCATGCCCTGGCGCTCCCGGTCAGTTCGCCCGGCGATCTACGGCTCGACTTGGAAGTTCGTCGTGGCGACGAACATCTTGGCGCCAACTACTATCCTGTCCGCGCCCTCGCGCCGTGCCCGCCGGCCCGTCCTGTCTGGGTGGCAGGCGCCGGCGCGTCCTCATTGGAGGGCCTGGTGATGATGGCCGACGACGCCACGGTCGACGCTTCGAGAGCCAAGTCCGAGCCCGATCTGTTGGTCATCGCCGAAGGCCCCCTGAGCGCCATTCCGGAGGGGACCGTCAACGACTGGCTCGGGGCCGGTGGCAACGTCCTTCTCCTGGCACAGAGCGGCAGTGGCGATGTCCCCATCCCCTTTCCATTGCACCTGGTTGACCTGGCGACGGAATGGGGCTCGACCCCGTTCATTTTCACGACAACGCAGGGTGCTCTCACGTCCTTGGCACCGTGCTCAGTGCTGGCCAGTGAGCTGCTTTCCGCCGCACCAGAGTTCATCTTCTCCGATGGCAGTGATGGGCCGCCGATGGCCGAAACGGCGATCGGGGCGCTAAAGCCGCCACCGGAGCCGTTGGTGGGGACAGTGGTGGGGCGCATGCCAGTCCTCGGCGGACGGCTGACAATCTGTCAGCTGCCCCTCACCGAAGGTGCGTTAGCCGGAGACCCTCTCTGCGCCGCCGTCCTCGCGGACGTGCTCTGCTGGGCGGCGGCGCCTGCGCTTCCAGCGCAGAATTGACTGCGATGGAGGATGCGACTGGGCCGATCAGCTAGCCCAGGCAACCTAGGGTCACGCTTGGTCCGGTTTGACGTCGTTTTCCACGAAGTCTGTGAGGGCACCGAAGACGGCGGCGGGCTGTTCGATGTGTGGGAAGTGCCCGGCCTCCGGGACGGTCCGGAAGACGGCCCGGGGGAACGAGCTGGCTAGGGCACGCTGGTACGCGGGCGGGACAATCCCGTCCTGTTCTCCCGCAAGCACCAAGACCGGGACGAAGACCCGGTGCCGGCGCCCGCGCAGCTTCGGGTCGTAGTTGGTGCCGGCGTAAATGGCTTGGACGCGTTGGTTTTCCGCCATAGCGGCCTTTTGTGCCTCGCTCAAGGTCGTCGGGTCGAGGCGCAGTTCGGGGCGATAGAACGCCAGCTCTCCCGTCTTGACCGGTCCCAGCTTCGCGGGGCCCGCGATCTCGAGAGGAGGCTCGGGTTTGATGCCGGTGGCACCAAGCAGGACAAGCGAGGTTATGCGCCGGCGATTGTCTCGCAGGGCTGTAAGCAAGTAGTTGGCAACAACTTGTAGCATTCGTAACCTTCGATCGACTGGAGAGCCAATGTACAACGCCGTACGAACACGTCAGCGCATGTTGGCAGTCGCCCTTCCCCTCACCGCGGCGCTCTATATCGGAGCTGAGGGTCTCGATCCCAAGGGCACCGACCAATTAGTCACGACGACGGCGACCGCGTTCAAAGTGCTGCCGATCGCAGCAAGTCACTCGACGCAGCTCTATGGCTCTGGGTCACTCAGTGAGCT
>PMWT01000059.1 GCA_003166025.1 Acidimicrobiaceae bacterium
TCAGGCCGTCCGTTTGGCCGGGCTCGTAACCGGTACGCAAGCGCCCCCTCTCCCGGGCATGAGCCCCACCGAGCTCAATAGGGCCGACTTGTGGGCCACCGGGCTGTCCCCGGACAGCTACCCGACCCAACTTCTGCGCCCCCAACTGGAAGCCCTCGGCGTGGTCCTTGCCGCCGACTTGGACCGCCTGGCGGACGGGTCGGCCGTGACCGTCGGCGGGCTGGTGACCCACCGCCAACGGCCGATGACGGCCAAGGGAGTGGTTTTTGTCAACCTGGAGGACGAGACCGGCCTTGTCAACGTCATCTGCCCGTTACCGGTGTGGGAGCGTTTCGGCCAGGTGGCGAGATCGGTACCCGGCCTTTTGGTGCGGGGAAAGCTGGAAAAAGCCGACGGGGCCATCAATGTCCTGGCCTCGAGGATCGAACCTCTCCCGATGCTGTCCGGGGCCAAGAACCTGCGCTCCCGGGACTTCCGTTGACAGTGGGAGATCCGCCACGGCTCTCGCTGCGCCGTTTAGCGGGGGCAGCGGCGGCACAGTACGGTCTGACCGTGGAAGAGCTGCCCGTGGAAGGGATCCCGCAGACCCGCCAGGAAGCCCTGGAGGCTGATCGTCTCGACCCTCTCGCCTCCTACCGCGACGAGTTTGTCGTCAGCCCCGCTGGGCCAATTTACCTCGATGGCAACTCCCTCGGCCGCCGGCCCCGGGCGACCGCGGCCGCCGTCGCTCGCCTGCTCGACGAGTGGGGCCGCGACCTCGTCGGTGGCTGGGACCGGTGGGCCGACCTGCCGCTGACGGTGGGCGACCGCATCGGGCAGTTGATCGGGGCGGCACCGGGCCAGGTCGTGGTGAGCGACTCGACGACCGTCAACCTCTACAAATTGGCCATGGCGGCCGTTGACGCCAAAGCCGACCGGACCGTGATCGTGGGCGACGCCGAGGATTTTCCCACCGTGCGCTACGTCCTCGAGGGGATCGCAGCCGAGAGGGGCCGGCGCCTGCGGCTCGTGGCCACCGACCCGGTCGAAGGCATAGCCGCCTCCCCATCCCCCGCCAATGCCACCGAAGACTTCTTCGAGGCCATCGCCGGCCGGTCCGACCACGCCGACGGGGACATCGCCCTGGTGTGCCTGTCCGCCGTCAACTACCGCTCCGGGGCTGTGGTGGACCTGGCCTCGGTGACCGACGCCGCGCACCGAGCCGGTGCCCTGGTGCTCTGCGACCTGAGCCACGCCGCCGGCGCCATACCGGTCGACCTCGACGGGTCAGGCGTCGACCTGGCTGTCGGCTGCAGCTACAAGTACCTCAATGGGGGGCCTGGCGCGCCGGCCTGGGCCTACGTGCGGGCCGGGCTGCAGGCGTCCCTGCGCCAACCGGTCTGGGGCTGGTGGGGCCAACGTGACCAGTTCGCCATGGGCGCCGGCTATGACCCTGTCCCCAACATCGCCCGCTTCCTGGCCGGCACCCCCGACGTGCTCGGCACCGTCGCCGTCGACTGCGGGACCGCGCCGCTGCTGGCGGCGGGAATGCCCGCTCTGTGGGCCAAGACCCGCCGGCTGGTCGCCCTCCTGGCCCGGCGGACCGAGCAATTGCTCGTGCCTCTGGGCGCTCGGGCCGCCAGCCCGTCCGACCCCGGCCGGCGGGGCGGCCATCTGGCTGTCTCCCATCCCGATGCTTACAACGCCGCCCGCCTGCTCATCGAGCGGGGGCTGGTCGTACCCGACTTCCGGGCGCCCGATGTGCTGCGCCTCGCCCCCGTCGCCCTTTACACCGGTTTTGTCGATGTTTGGGACGCCACCGAGCACGTCGCCTCGGTGCTGGCTGACCCGGCCGTGCACCTCGCCGTGCCGCGGAAACGGGTCACCTAACCCAGGCGACGAGGTGGGTTGGTGCGGTTCCACCATCCGGCCGTCCCGCCCTGGCAGGCTGGTCTCGTCATGCCCCAAGGCCCTGCGCGCCCCGACGAGCCGACGCCCGCCGACAACTTCGGCCCCGGCCTCCACCTGGAGGCGCTCGGGGCCGAGACGGCGTTCGGGACCGTGCTGGCCGACCCCCCGTGGCGGTTCTCCAACCGGACCGGCAAGGTGGCCCCCGAGCACCGGCGCCTGGCGCGCTACCAGACCTTGACGGCGAAGGAGATCGCCGGCCTCCCGGTAGCGGCACTGATGGCACCACGCTCCCACTGCTACCTCTGGGTACCGAACGCCCTGTTGGCCGAAGGGCTTATGGTCATGGAGAACTGGGGCTTCACGTACAAGGCCAACCTGGTGTGGCACAAGGTCCGCAAGGACGGGGGCAGTGACGGGCGCGGCGTCGGTTTCTACTTCCGCAACGTGACCGAACTTGTCCTGTTCGGGTCGCGTGGCCAATTGCGCACTTTGGCACCGGGACGGCGCCAGGTCAACCTGCTGGCGACGCGCAAGCGCGAACATTCGCGCAAGCCCGACGAAATGTACGAGCTCATCGAACGCTGCTCGCCCGGACCGCACCTGGAGCTGTTCGCCCGTCACCGCCGGCCGGGCTGGACGGCCTGGGGCGACGAAGCACCCGACCTCGACAGCTGAGCCCCGCCCGTCGCCGGCACGGCCCGGAGGCGGCGCCGGGACCGCCCGTCCTATTGTCTCCAGGGTGAGCACGCCGGACATGAGCGCCCGCGGCCACCTTGTGGTCACGGTCGAGTTCGCTTTGACGCGCCAAGAGTTCGCGGCCGCTCAGCGCCAGATGATGCTGCGGTCCCTGCTCATCGCCAGCCTGTCCGGCCTGATGCTGGTAATCGTCATCGCCGGGCTGGTGACGGGGAGCACATCGGTCGCCGTCATCGGGTTTTTTTGGTTCGTGCTCATCGCTCTCGTCTTCGTCTTCGCCCCGGGCTCGGCGTGGCGGCGCAACCCGGTGGTGCAGGGCGCGCAACGGCACAGCTTTGACGACAACGGCCTGGACCTGTCGTTCGGCGGCCGGCCCACCCGGGTCGAGTGGAGCTACTTCACCCAGATGGTAAAGGGGCCGGCGGCCTACCAGCTCCTGCGAGGCAAGAAGTTCGGCCTCGTCGTGCCCCGGCGGGCCTTCCGGTCCGGCGACGACGAGCAGGCCTTCGCCGAGCTGGTCCGCCGCCACCTGCCCGACCGGCGAGACCGGCCGACGAGGCGCCGACCTCCGGCCTGACCGGTCTCATCGTTCGCCCTGGGCTGACCGGTCTCATCGTTCGCCCCGGCCCGTCCGCCTAAACGTCCGCGCCGACAGCAAAAGCCCGATGGCGCACCGCCCCATCCCGTCGGCCTCAACCGGAAAACCGGCGCAACCAGTGGTCCCTGTCCAGCCGGGCGAGCACGGGGTTGGTGCGCTTCACCCCGTCCAGGGGGGCCGAGGCCGCCGGCGAGTAATGATGGCCCGGCCAGAGGGTCAAGCGGCCGGGCAGGCTGGCCAGGCGCTGGAGGCTCGTGTACATGTCTCCGGGGTCGGCGCCGGGGAGATCGGTGCGCCCGCAGCCCTCGAGGAACAATGTGTCCCCCGATACCAGGTTGTCCCCGACGATGAAACACTGGCTGCCGGGCGTGTGGCCGGGAGTGTGGAGGAGCCGCACCGGCACCGAGCCGACCTGGACGACGTCGTCGTCGTGGTGGCCCACAAGTGACGAGACGGGGGCGCCGGTCATTTCCGCCACCCACGCCAGCTCGTCTTTTTGAACATGGACAGGGACGTCGGCCAGCTCGAGCAGGTCGGCCAGGCCTTCGATGTGCTCACCGAAAATCTCGCCCCCGACGTGGTCGGCGTGGTAGTGCGTGGCCAGGACGCCGACCAACCGCAGGCCCCGCGCCTGTAACCAGGTGACTAGAGCGCCCACGTCGTAGGCCGGGTCGACGAGCACGGCTTCGGCGGCACCGGCGTCGCCGATGACATAGACGTGGTTGCGCATCGTGGTGGCGAACTGGTCACCGACCGCGAACTCCTGGCCGGCGAGCAACTGGCGGAAGAACATCGTCTCGGGCACCGGCTCATCGTAGATGTGCCGGGCGGGCATGGGTGCCGAGAGCACCGGGGACGGGAGTGGCGGCCGTTATCCTGTTGAAATGAACGACAGCCTCTGCCTGCTCTGCGTGCACGCCCATCCGGACGACGAGTCCTCCAAGGGCGCCGCGTCGGTGGCGAAGTACCACGCCGAGGGCATCAATTGCGTTTTGGTGTGCTGCACCGGCGGCGAAGAGGGAGAGATCCTGAACCCGGCCATGGCCAACCCGGAAACCCTGGCCCGCCTCCCCGAGGTCAGGGCGCAGGAGCTGGCCCGGGCGGCCGAGGTCATCGGCTACGACGAGGTGGTCATGCTGGGCTACCGGGACTCGGGGATGCCGGGGACACCACCCAACGAGCGGCCCGAGTCGTTTTTCCAGACCCCTATCGAGGAGTCGACGGCCCGCCTGGTGGGCGTCATCCGCCGGACCAAGCCCCAGGTCATGGCCATCTATCCCGGCCACCAGTCGATGTACCCTCACCCTGACCACATCCGCGCCCACGAGATCGGCCTGGCCGCCTTCCACGCCGCCGGCGACCCCGAGTCGTTCCCCGAACAAGGCCCGCCCTGGCAGCCTCTGAAGCTGTACTACACCCTGTGGTCGAAAAAGCGCATGATAGCCATGGTCGAGAAGTTCGCCGAGCTGGGCCTGCCCATCCCCTGGGGAGAAGAGCGCCTGGCCATGATGGCCGAACAGCCCCAAGAGGAGGTCACCACCGAGGTGGACGTGGCCGAGTGGCGCAACGTCCGCGACGACGCTCTGCGGGCGCACGCCACTCAGGTGGACCCCAGTTCGCCCTTCTGGTTCGGCTTGCCCGAAGATGTGGCCATCGAGCTCGGCTTGGTGGACGAATACCACCTCGCCCACGATCTAACCGGCTCGAAGGTCCCCGAGGACGACCTGTTCGCCGGGATCAGGCAAAGGAGCCGGCTTTGAGCCTGGTGAGCTTCACCGTGGCCGACACGAGCCGGTCCCGCACCTCAGGGGCCCGAAAGGGCGCCGCCGCCGCACCCGCGGGACCGCCCCGGCAATGGAGCTGCTACTGGTCAGCCACGGGCCCGGGCCCTGTCTCCGTGGGCTGCCCGGGCGACGCGGACCTGAGCCTTACACTGAGCCCCACCGATGCCGAGATGGTCAGGCAAGGTCTGCTCGCGCCCAGCGTCGCCTTCATGCAGGGCAGGTTGAAAACGTCCGGGGACAATGGCCTCCTGCTCAGCGTGCTGGCCTGGAGCGCCACGGACGCTTTCGGCCCGGCGCTGGCCTCCTGGTCTTCTCCTGCCCAGTCCTAGCAGCTAACGGGACCTAGCNNACGGGACCTAGCAGCTAACGGGAATAGCCCCCGCCGGCGGCCATCCGCTCGAGGGGGACGTACTGCCCGCCACCCGAGAAGACATCCTCCAGGCCGGAGCCGGCCCTGCCGGCGGGCCCGAAAAAGGCCACATCGATCTCCCGCTCAGCCATCACCCGCCGGGTACGCATGAGGATGGCCACGTACGTGCACACCACCGGGACCAACGCCACGACGGCCCACCAGGCAACGGCCCAACCGGTGGCCAGCGCAATCACTAGGGGCACAGCCAGGGTCAACAGCATGACGCTGAGGACGCGACGCTGGCGGGCGATGGTTCCAGCCCGGGCCCTCGAGCGGGCCACGGGCACCCCTGGGCGGTTGAGCGGGCGCACCGGTCGGGACGACTTGAACGGCGCTCGTGTAGACAAAAGCACTGCGTGCCCATTCATCCCTGTTGCGGCACGGCCAAGCAACACTCGGTACTTACGCACAGCACAAACTCCCCTGTCAAAGGCAGCTGCGCAATGGCGCAGTGCGTGTCAACGAGGACTACCGGTCTCTCCTGCCGGCTGCCGTTGGCCCTCGAAAACCTAGCTTGCCTTCGTCGACCCCGTCAAGGTGCGCAACGTCGACGCGACGTCCGCCCTGGCCAGGGGGCCTGCCCCGCTCAGGTCTCCAGCATGCCTGTCAGGTCTCCAGCATGCCGGGCAGNNTCCAGCATGCCGGGCAGGTCTCCCGCAGGCCGCTCAGGTCTCCAGCATGATCGTCACCGGGCCCTCGTTGACCAACCGGACCTGCATCATGGCGCCGAAGCGGCCCGTGCCCACCGTTGCCCCGTACGCCTTCAGCCGGTCCACGAGCCGCTCGACCAAGCCCCGGGCCAGTTCCGGAGGGGCAGCCCGGACGAACGACGGCCGCCGGCCCCTGGTGGTGTCCGCATAGAGAGTGAACTGGCTGACGACCAGGACGGCCAAGCCCAGATCGGACGCCGAGCGGTTCATGTTGCCGGCCTCGTCGGGGAAAAGCCGGATCTGCCAGATCTTCAGCGCCAGGCGGTCGGCGGCGGCCTCGTCGTCCTCGCCACCCACCCCGATCAGCGCGCAGAGGCCAAGGCCGATCTGGCCCACCACCTGGCCGTCCACACTCACCGACGCTTCCGAGACCCGCTGCAGGAGGGCTCGCACCGCGCCGAGCATATTCCTCCCGTCTCCTAAACTGCCTGGCCATGGCCGTCGTCGAAGACGAGTACAACGGCGCCGGCCTGCTCTCGGCCGCGCCCGACGTCGTCGGCGTGCCTGTCCCCGCGCCCTGCGGACCACCTCCGGCGGGCTCGGTGAAGACCAAGGCCAGGCGCAGCCCTCTCGTCGTGGAGCTGGCCGTTATCGCGTTCCTGGGGTGGATCTACGACTGGCTGCAAAACCTGGCCCCGCTGCGGGTCACCTTGGCGCTGCGCCACGCCCGGGCCGTGCTTTCGTTCGAGCGACGCCTCGGCATAGCGCCCGAGCACTTCCTGGACCATTGGCTCGCCCACCAGCACTTCTTGGCCTACATCGCCTCGGACTTCTACGACAACGCCATTTTCGGGGTCACGCTGGGCCTGGCCGCCTGGACCTGGTGGCACCGGCCCGACATTTACCGGCCCCTGCGCAACGACCTCGTGCTGGCCAACTTGATCGGCTTCGCCGTGTTCTGGCTGTACCCGCTGGCGCCGCCTCGGATGCTCCCCGGTTTCATCGATGTCGTGGCGAAAGTGGGCGGCCTGGGGTCCTGGCACAACCTGCTCATTTCCCACGCCGACCAGCTGGCGGCCATGCCCTCCATGCACCTGGCCTGGGCGGTGTGGTGCTCACTGGTGGTCTGGCGCCTGGTCCCGCCCCGGCGGGCGTGGCGCTGGGCGGCCGGCCTGCTGGGCGTGCTCTACCTCTTGACCACGGCCCTGGTGGTCCTGGCCACGGCCAACCACTACACCCTGGACGTGCTCGCCGGCACCGCCGCCACCATCATCTCTGTCGTGGTGGTAGAGGTGGTCGGCCCCCGGGCCGGCAGGCGCGCCCGGGCCGCTCGGGCCTACCAGCGGTCGTGAACGTAGTGGCGGATCTCCTCGTCATAGGTGGCCCGGACCAGGGCGGCCGGTCCGCTGGGGAGCGCGGGCCGGCTCCCGGCAGCGGCATTGGCCCGGGCCTGCTCGGGGTTGCGGGCGCCCGGTATGACCGTGGAGACGCCGGGTGCGTCGGCGCACCAGCGCAGCGCCACTTCGGGCAGCGTCCAACCTTCGGGCACAGCTGACTTGGCCAACCGCCCGGCGGCCTGGACGCCCACTTCAAAAGGCACGCCCGAGAAAGTCTCGCCGATATCGAACGCCTCCCCAGCGCGGTTATAAGTCCGGTGGTCGCCGGGCGGGAAGGTCGTGGCTTCGGTGTACTTGCCCGACAACAGGCCTGAGGCCAAAGGGACACGGACGATCACGCCCACGTCGGCCTTTTCGCAGGCGGGGAACAACCGCTCGAGGGGCTTCAACCGGAAAGCGTTGAATATCACCTGTACGGTGGCGACGTTGGGGCGCTCGATGGCGCGCAGGCCCTGGGCCACGGTCTCGATGGAAACGCCGTAGGCGCCCAGGATGCCATCGCTCACCATCTCGTCGAGAGCGTCGAAAACGGCGTCCTTTTCGTACACCCCGTCCGGCGGGCAGTGCAACTGGGTGAGCGGGATAGTCGACAGGCCCAGGTTTTCCCGGCTCCTTTCCGCCCATTGGCGCAGGGCGCCGGCCGTGTAATTAGCCGGGTCCTGGTCGACGCGCCGACCGCATTTGGTCGCCACGAGCACGCCCGAGCCCGGGCGCTCGGCGAGGAACCGTCCCACCAGGCGCTCACTGCGCCCGTCGCCGTAAACGTCGGCCGTATCGAAAAAAGTCACGCCGGCATCGGCGGCCGCGTGCAAGGTGGCTAGGGCCTCGTCCTCGCTCACGTCGCCCCAATCCCCGCCGAACTGCCAGGTACCCAGGCCGATAACGCTTACGCGGTGACCGGTCTTGCCCAAACGATGCGTGTCCATCACACTGCCTCTCTTTCTTGACGGAACCGGTTGCGGCACTCGCCCAAGCCGTCGACCCGGGAGACGAGCAAGTTGCCGTCCTGAAGGTACCGGGGAGGCGTGCGGAAATGGCCCACACCTCCGGGGGTACCGGTGGAAATGACGTCCCCGGGCCGCAGTGTCATGGCGTTGGAAAGGTAAGAAACGATTGCCGCCACGCCAAAAACCAGGTCGTCGGTATTACCGTGCTGGACCGTTTCCCCGTCGATCTCGCATTGCAGCTCCATACCCTTCTCATTTACCGAAGGATCGTCCCGGGTGACGAGCCAGGGCCCGAAAGGCGTGGCCCGGTCAAAGGTCTTGCCCTGCAGGAACTGAGGCGTGCGGTACTGCCAGTCCCTCATGCTCACGTCGTTGAGCACGCCATAGCCGGCCACCGCGGCCAGCGCCTCGTGCTCGTTCACCCGGTGGGCGGGCGAGCCGATGACGACGGCCATCTCCACTTCCCAGTCGACCGCGTCAGAAGTTAGGGGTAGGAGGATCTCGTCGCGCGCCCCGGTCAGGGCCGAGGAAAATTTGGCGAACACGCTCGGATAGGCTGGTGGCTCGAGGCCTTGCTCGGCGATATGGGCACGATAATTGTGCCCGACGCAAATGATCTTGCCCGGCTTGGGCACCACCGGGGCATAGTCCACCTCGGACAGGCTGTGCCGGGTGCCGGCGGCGGCGGCGGCGATCTGCGCCCAGTCGGTCTGGGCCAGCAGGGCGCCGACGTCGGCGGCGCTCACCTCCACCGCTTCGCCTGCGTTTTCCTCTATGCGGGCGGCCGTGGTCCTTGTACCGAGTCGTATGGTGGCCAGTTTCACCGCGCTCACGCTACCTCCCTGCTGTCATGACCGGGCCGTGTCAGTCATAGGTGGCCTCGACCCACCAGCGCTGCCTTTCGCAGGCCAGGAGGTACGCCGCCCCGTCCGCGGTGCAGGCCTGCAAGCGTGCTCGCCGCCGCCCCCCACCGTCCCACCAGCGTTCCTCGAGCGGCCAAGGCCCCGCCCAGGCATTTACAGCCAATGGTTTGCCCTGCCCGATGACCAGACAGGCGGGCGCGGCACTGGCCCCGCCCCGGCGCCCGACGCTTATGGGGCCGCCATCCTTGTCCATCAACTGTGCCGGTAACGCTGGATGGTGGACGACGGCGGGCGCCATCCCCGGGAGCCGCCCCGGCCAGGGAGGACCGTCGACAGGGCGCAGCGGCGTTCTCGGCTCCCCCCAGGGCACAAGGACGACCTGCTCGGAGTAATCACGCCCGCCCTGAAGAACGGCTGTCACCGCGGCCTCGGGGCCGAGCAAGCCCTGCACCCGGGCCAATGCCCGTGCGGCCCGGGCGGCTGCACCGGCATCGCTACCCCAAAAGCCGAGCTGGCGGCCGTCGTCAGGGCGCACTTCCTCAGGGACAAGAGCGAGGCGGGTGACCCGGCCGGCTTGCGCCGCCTCCACCGCNNGACTGGCCGGACTGGCCGGACTGTGCCCAGCCTTCCAGCTGCCAGCGCACTCGTTCGCCGATGGCAGCCGCACTTAGAGCACCGTCATGGCGCCAGCTCCGGCGCAAAGAGGTCCCGTACTCGGTCTGTGCTTCGATGGCCAGGCGCGTGCAGACCAGGCCCGATCCCACGAGACGGGCATGGAGCTGTTCGGCCAGCGCCCGGCCCACGAACACGGCGGCGTGCAACTGGTCCGCCGGGGGGTCGAGGTCGGCCGCCACCATCCAGTCGGGAGGGGGCAAGCGTCCCTGTAATGAGCGTCCCTCCAGGCCCCGGGCCAGGCGATGGGCCACGAGGGCGTCGGTACCGAACCGGCCCAGCACCGAGGCAGCGGGGAGGGCGGCAAAGTCCCCCAGCGTCTTTATGCCCAGGCGCACCAGCAGGTCCGCCAGAGCGGCCATGTCAGCGGTGCCGGGGAGCTCGCCGAGAGTACTGAGCTCCGCCCCGGCCAGCACCCTGACCGGAAGGGGGGCCAGGAACCGGGCGCTGGCTTCTCGGGGCACAACGAGCGGTTGGCCGGGCGGCGCCAGCTGGGCCGCCAGCGCCGCCGCGAAAAGCCCGTCGGCGACGCCCACCCGGCAGCAACCGGTCCAGTCCCCCGCCTCCCCGCTCCCAAAGGACATCCCGGCGACCACGGCTTCGATGCCGGCGGCGACTTTGGCCGCCAAGGGCGCGTCCCCCCCGAAATAGCGGGAGGGCCCCCGTGCGCCGAGAGCGAGCCGGCCCGGCCCGAGCACCTCTACACCAGGAGCGAACGCTTCCACTGCAGCCAGGGCCGGCTCCCAGCTGCGGACCTCGGCCGCCATGTCCCGGGCCACCACCTCGAGGTCCGGGCAACGGCTCTGCACCTCCCGCCGGCGCATACCCGTCCGGGCACCGGCGGCCCGGGCGGCCGGTGAAACTGCCACCACCCGGTTGCCGGCTATTACGGCCACCTCGGCGGAGGGGGGACGGCCGGTGCATATGACCGCCCAGTCGGCGCAGGAAGCCACCAGGGCCCGAGGTCCCATTGCCGGGGCCTTCAACCGGCCAGTTCGTCCGCCCCAACCTGCGGGCGCGACCGGCCTGTTGCTCCCAGCACAGCGGGCCCGTCGACTGCCACCTGGAAAGGGCCGCCCAGCCAGGACCGCGCTCGGCGGGGCCGAGAAGCTGCGCCCTTGCCGGCCGCTTCCAGCTCCACCTCGCGACCCCACAAGTAGCCGTGGCCGCCTTCGAGGCCTCGCCAGCAACCGGACACGATGGCCAGGCGCATGTCGGCCGAGCCCGGCCAGGCTTCTCCCATCACGGCCAGCACCGACCCCCGCTCGCGGGCCCGGGCTTCGAGCTGGCGGGCGATGGAGCGGTCGATGCGGGCCGGGGGGCATACCAGGACCACGTCAAAACCTTCGAGGAGGGCGGCCGTGACCACTGGCCATTTGGCCCCGGGCGAGGGGACGAGGGCCACACGCTCCAGGTCCAAGCCGTGCTGCGCCGCCGCCACCAGCCCCAGCCCGGCCGCCCCCACCACCGCGCACCAGGAACCACCGGCGCATGGCCCGCTCAGCAAGGCCAGGGCGAGCGAGGTGGCCCCGGGGAAGGCGCCCCGGCTCACCACCACCGTGCTGCCTCTACGTAAGCTCCTTCCAGGGAAAAGGTCAGCCAGTGGGGCTACGAGCGGGAGCGTGCGCTCCTCGGCCAGGACGGCGCTACCGACCTTGCCCTCCAGGTGCCCCAGCGCTTCACGGGCGGAAAGAGCCACCTCTTCAGCATAGCGAGGATGGGAACATATGTTTGCCCCATGCGTCACGGCCATGCGTCACGGTGAACGCCACCGCCCACCCGGTAGGCTCTCCACCAACCGACGCTTGACCGCCTCCTGGCGGAGAGAAGGGCATGCCATCATCACGGCCCGATAACGAAGACCCGCCTGCCGGCGGACCGCTGATCTCTGATTCAGAGATCGGGCCGGGCTCACCGCCCGACGCCAAGGACGCCTTCATGCTGCTGGTCGAAGGGGCGGGCGAGTACGCCGTGTTCACGCTCAGTCCGAAGGGGATCATTTCGACGTGGAACCGGGGGGCAGAGCGGATCAAGGGGTACCAGCGCGACGAGATAGTCGGCCAGCATTTCTCCGTCTTCTACCCGACTGACCTGCAAGAAGCCGGTGTCCCCGACCAAGAGCTCGGTGACGCCGTCAAGGAAGGCAGGGTCGTAACGGAGGGTTGGCGGGTGCGCCGCGACGGCAGCCAGTTTTGGGCCAGCGTGATCATCACACCGCTGTGGGACGGTGCCGGGAAGCTGCGGGGCTTTGCCAAATTGACCCGGGACGAAAGCGACCGCCGCGCCGCCGCCGAAGCCAGCGAGCTGATGGCACGCATCAATGAGCAGGACCGGATCGCCACCTCCCTGGCCGACACCATGGCCCGCCGGCTGTTCACCATCGGCTTGCAGTTGAGCGGCGTCCTGAAGCTGACCACGGGCACAGAGGTGTACCAGCGCATCGAGGCGGCGATCGAGGAAGCCGACAGCGCCATCAGCGAACTGCGCCGAGCAGTTTTCAATTCCGGTCGGGGGCCCGGCCAGGATCAGGCGGGCACCCGGTAGCCGGCCCCGACGGGCGCTTTGGCGCCCGGCCTGGCGGCGGGGGCATCAGACCAGTGTGCCCGGGTCCCGCTCAGCTGGGTGAGGGGGAGCCTCACGAAGCAGTCGCGCTCGGGAGCTTCGCTGCATGAACGCAAAGGGAGCGCCCGCAACGAGGCCAAGGCCTCGTCGCCGACGGCCTCGCCGACCCCACGGACCAGGACGCTCCAGCTGTCCTCTTCGCTCTCCTCGAAGTCGTCGGCGCTGAAGGCGACCACCGAACCGGTCAGGGCTCGACGCAAGACCGAGAGCTGGGCCACCCGGATCAACAGGTCGTCGCCATCGAGGACGAAGGGCACCGTGAAGATCACCGGCAAGGCGCCCACGGTCACCGCCACCCGGCCGATGGTGACCTGGGCCAGGTAAGCCCGGCACTCGCGGGCACTGAGCATCTCGACGACGGGACGGCTAACCATTACCCCAGTGTGGTCGGCCCGACCGCCGGTGGTCAGAGGCGTTGGTCCCCCGGTCCGGGTGCGAAAGGCGGTAAGTGGGCTACACGCTCGGCAAGCCCCACCCACCGCCCGAAGCCTCGGGGAAGGCACCCACCCCCTCCAATTGACCGGGGCCGGGGCCCCAGCCGTTGCCGGAGACCAGCGCCGGGACCTCGAACAGCTCGGGCGCCCAGTCCTCGGGCTTGGGCAGCGGGGCTGCCATCTTGACCCGGTTCACGTGGGCGTTGACAAGCCGCTCGTGGTAATCGCCATAGACCTCCATGAAGGCTTTGGTCTTATAAGGACGACCGTCGATGCCGCGGCCCTTCTTTCCTTCGATTACCGCTTCGACGTCCTCGCCGCTCAAAGTCTTGTGGCTTTCGAGTGCATGGGCCACGCCGAAGACCTCGGCTTTGTTCGTTTCCAGGAGGTCGCCCGAGCGCGCCAGCAGTTCGTGGAGCCGTTCCTCGACTTTCTTGCCGGTGTCGCCGCGCATCATGTCGCCCTCGCCTTGGCCGGGAGGCCAACCACTACCGGAGCGCCGGGCGCCCTGCGAAGCGATCGTTTCGCCCATCCCCCAATAGCCCTCCATCAGGCTGGCGATCATGGTGGCCGACTCGAGGTCGCCCGACACGCCTGACGACGAGTCGCCGGCAAAGAACTTCCGTTCGCCGGCCAGAGAAGCCAGGCTCACCATGACGTCGGCTTCGTACTCGCTGCGCCAACTCGTGAAACGGTCTTCCGGCTTGATGGAAGAGACCATGCCCAGATAAGTACCGCCTTTTTCGATGGTGGCCAGGTCGATCTCGAGGTGCTTGCGCACCCGGTAGGCGACGACGGCATGGCATGCCTCGTGAATGGCGACGGCATGGCGCTCCCGTTCGACGTACTCGACATCTTCGGGCGGCCCGAGGTCCTTCAGCCGCTTGGCCTCGAGAACGTCGGCCCACGTTATGGCGGGATGGTCGCGGCGCAAGGCAACGATCAAGGACTCGTTTACGAGGTCCTTTATCGTGGCACCGGTGGCGTAGGGGGTGATGGTCGCCAATTTGTCGATGTCGGCACCCGTCAGCTCGTGGCTCACTTTGTCGAAATATCCGTGATAAGTGCGCACGCGACCGGCTTTGGAGGGGTAGCCGACTTTGTAGATCCGGTCGATCCGGCCCGGGCGCAACAACGCGTCGTCCAGGGTGTTCG
This sequence comes from Acidimicrobiaceae bacterium, assembly GCA_003166025.1. Classification (GTDB taxonomy): domain Bacteria; phylum Actinomycetota; class Acidimicrobiia; order Acidimicrobiales; family Palsa-688; genus Fen-671. Next base: position 14,121 of record PMWT01000059.1, read on the forward strand.
GCATGTTGGTCGCCATCATTATGAGGATCCGGTACTTAGGGGGCGGCTTGGGCTTGAAGCCCAACGCCCGGCGCACGACCCGGTTCATGAACCCGCGCGGCTTGGACAGGCCCGACATCTCGCTCAACAGCGCCTGGAGGGTGCCCATGCCACCGCCACCTCCGCCCATGCCGCCCATGACCATGCCGCGGTCCCGGACGCCCCGGCGCCCCTCGGGCCCGGACGACCCGGCCGTCGGCCGGTTTTCGCTCCAGTTGGCCAGGAGGGCGCCCAGGCTGCTGTCCGAGAGGTACGAGCCCCCGTGGCAGTCGCCGCTGGTCCACGGCCAGGGCTCCATCCCCTGGACGCCACCAGGGCCGAAGACGCCGCCAGGGGTCAACGACCCGCGGCTCCCGAGCGAGTCCGCCTCGTCGAAGAAGACGATCACCCCGCCGTAGCGCATGGCCAACTTGCGCAGCTTGCGGAACAGGGACTTGACCTTCAGCACTCCGACGCCCATGAACATCTGGATGAAGGCTCCGGGGTCGACGAAGACGAACGGCTTGCCCGTCTCTCCCGCCACGGCCTCGGCCATGAGCGTCTTGCCCGTCCCGGGCGGGCCCCACAGCAGGATGCCGCCGGGCACGTAACCGCCGCGGGCCTCGATCGAGTCGGGGTCCTCCAGGAAAACGATGCTCTCTTTCACCCGGGCCAGCACGGCGTCCTGGCCCCAGACATGGCTGAACCGGGTCTTCACGTCGTCGGGGAAATAGACGTCCACCCCGCCTTTGGAAAGGAACCAGAAAATGGCGGCGAACTGCCCGACGGCGATCACGAGGATGAACACCACGTAGGCCAGGTAGCCGAGGACGCTGACGAGCTTGCCGGGGAGCGAGAACAGCGCCGTGATGGGGCTTTCGTCCAGCGCCGCGCCGGCTATGACGGCGACAGCGGCAATGAGCAGGACTACGAAGACGATCCTCTTCGCCCGGTAACGGGCCCAGTCGCTGAAACGGAGCGTGCGCCTCGACAAACGGCCGAAGACGTTGTCGGCCCAGAAATGGTTCCACAGCCCCCAGTGCTCACTTATGAGGTAATGGATCTGGCGGACCAGCTCGAGGGCGAAAAGGGCGGCCAACCACCACTTGCCGTTCCAGGTTTGGACCAGCCCGTCGTGGACGCTGAGAAGAGGGTCGGCCGAAAGCGCGTACCAGAACAGCACGCCCCACAGCGCCGCCATGAAGATCAGCAGCCGGGAGCGCATCCAGAACGGCCGCCGTTTTTTCTTCTCCCAGCGCGGGCTTACGACGACGGCGGGCTCCGCCGGACCGGCCGGCAAGTTGTCGCCTCCGGGAGCCGCCCCTGTCCCGTTGCCTCCGGCGTCTCCGCCCGCGCCCGCCCCACCGCCCCAGACCGGGCCCCCGTGGCCGGTACCGCCCCAGGCCGTACCTCCGTTGCCGCCCGTGCCACCAGCACCGGTACCAGCACCCGTACCGGCACCGGCAGCAGCAGGGCCGGTACCCGTAGAGGACGTGCCCCAGCCCATGCCCCCGTTGCCGGCAGCGCCCCAGGCCGGGCCGCCATTCCCACCGCTCGGGCCGCCATTCCCACCGCTATGGCCCCCGTAGCCACCGCTAGGGCCCCCGTTGCCTCCGGCCGGGCCGGCGGCAGCCGTGCCCCAGCCCGTGCCTGTCGTTCCCGCTGTGCCGGCCATAGCCGCAGCGCCGACCGGGGCCGCCGCACTTGCCGTTCCTGGCGTGCCGGCCGTTCCTGGCGCACCTGCCGTGCCCCACGCCGGGGCTGGGCCCGCCGCGCCGGCCAAGGGCGGCGGGGACGGCTGCCCATGGGCTGCTGCCGGTTTGGCCTCTTCAGGCGGAGGGTTGGATGGGCGCCACTCGGACAGCCCCCACGCCTGGGCGGGCGGGAACGCGCTTACCGGTTGGCCCCCGAGCGCCGTGGTAGCCCCGAGCGTGGCGCCATAGCCGACGCTGAGCCCTCCGGGTGGGGTGCCATCGTTGTTACCGGCTCCGGCATTGGCTGCCGGCGGGCCCGGGACGGGTTCTTCAGGCTGACCGGGGGACGGCTGGCCCTGGCTGTCGGACGGTTTAGTCATTACTTCCCCTGTCTGTTACGAGAAAGCTCTGTACGATCCGGCTGATCACCGGCTGTTGGGCTTGGAAACAAGACGGCGAGCAACCCGCCATCAGGACCCACACCTTGTTGGTAGCGCTGTTGACCCAGGTCTCCTGTTCATAGGCCAAGGCGGAGCTCGCCTCGGAGCCCTGTACCTCGTAGGCCACCAGCGTGCCGTGGAGGGAGCCTTTGACCAGGAGCGACGGCGTGGTCAGCGACTCGACATTGGCACCTTCTGTTTGCAGGGTGTCGACGTTGAACAGCACGTCCCGCAGGCCGTTCAACGACATCTGCGACTGCTCCGTAGCGCTGAGAGGACGGACCACCACGATGGCCCACGGGTAACCGGTGGGCGTGAAGGCGTCGCCCGGGCGAGCGTGCTTGGTGCCGAGAGCGATGGTGGCGAAAATCGGTGCGCTCGAGAACAGGGAGCCGAAGGCCCCGTCCTTTGAGAGTTCGTGCTCGCCGAAAACGGTCCAGGTCGAAGGCACCTTCAGGTAGAGCTGCTGGGACTCGCTCGACACCACGTGACCGTCGGAGCACGCCGTCAGGGCCGTGCCCAGCACCAGTGCCGCGACCACGCCCAAAAGCCGTGAACGCCGACCCGTGAGCGCACGGCCCGGGGCCATCCTCACGACCTCGAAGCCGTGACGGTGAAACTCTTCACGATGCCATCGATCACCCGCCGGTGAGCGTGGAAGCAGGTCAGCGAGCATCCCACGGCCAGGTCCCAGGCCTTGTCGGTGGGGCTGTTGATGAAGGCCACCTGCTCGAAGGCGAGCACCCCGCTCGGGGTCTCGGCCTCGAAGGCCACGCGGCTGCCGCGCAGTGCGCCCTTCACCAGGAGCGTGGTGGGACCGATCTGCTGGACCGAAAGCCCGTCCTGCTGCCAGGTGTCAAGAGGGAACAGGAGGTCATTAAGGCCTTCCAGCGACATGCTGGACTGATCGGAAGGACCGAAGGAGACCACGTTGGCTAAAGCCCAGGGGGTGGCGCCGAAGAGGTTGAGGCTCCCTTTGACTACCACACGGTGGCTGGAAGCGGCCAGGCTGGTGTACACCGTGTAGCTGGTGCCCGAATCGGCCGCCTGGGTGTTGGCAGAGGCGTTCACGGCGAGCCCGAGGCTTTTCAAGGCCGTTGCGTCGAAGACGTCCCAGGTTTTCGGCACCTTGAAAAAGACGCCCTGCGAGGAAGTCCCCACGTAGTTGACCGAAGTCGAGCAGCCGGCCAACATCGACGCCAGCCCGGCCCCCAAGGCGATAGCCGCGAAACTCGCACGCCCGCGCCCGCCAGAGCGGGCCCGCCGGCTTCTCCCGGCTCCGAGGGCGGGCCGATGGCCCCCATGCGGTTCCACAAGTAGTTAAGGTACGACTAAGGGCTCCGTGTCGGATGACCTCCAAGATAAGTTTTAGCTGAGCGTTCACAATTGAGCAACGCAATTGCCTCCTTCTTCTTCTCCTACCGGGCCTGACACACTCCTTGGCACCGTGCCCCCATGAGCGCTAGTCCCGCCCTCAAGCGGTCCAGGCGAGCCCGCCTGCTCCTCGGTCTGCTCGCCTGGCTGCCCGCCGCGACCTGGGCATACCTCCTGGTCGGAAGGGGCCGCTTCTGGTCGACGTCGACCCGGCTACCTCCGCGCCCTCCGCGCCCTGCGGACGGCCCGGACGGTGACGGGGCTGTCCGGGCCGAACGCCGCTGGCCGGCCGTGGCCATCGTGGTGCCGGCCCGCGACGAGGCCGACCTGCTCCCTCACACCCTGCCCACGCTGCTGGCCCAGGACTACCCCGGGCCGGCGCTGGTGGTGCTGGTGGACGACAGGAGCACCGACGGCACCGCCGACCAGGCCCGCGCTCTGGCCGACGCCGCCCCCAGCGCCAAGCTCGACCTCCGGGTCGTCGCCGGCCAGCCCCGGCCGCCGGGATGGGCGGGCAAACCCTGGGCCATGGCCCAGGGAGCGGCGGCGGCCCTGGGGACGACGCCCCGGCCCGAATGGCTGTTGTTCACCGACGCGGACATCGCCCATCCCCCGTCCTCCCTGCGCCGGCTCGTGGAAGCGGCCTCCGACGACGCCCGCAGCGCCGTGTCGCTCATGGCCCGTCTGTCCACGGACGGCATCTGGGAACGCCTGCTGATGCCTGCGTTCGTGTACTTTTTCGCTCAGATCTACCCGTTCCGCTGGGTCAACGATAGGGAGCGAGGGACGGCGGCGGCCGCCGGCGGCTGCCTGCTGGTGGAGGTCCGGGCGCTAGCCGAAGCGGGTGGCATCGGGGCGATCGCCACGAGCACCATCGACGACGTGGCCCTGGCCCGGGCGGTAAAAGGGGCCGGCTTCGACATCTGGCTGGGCCTGGCCGGCGAGGGCGGCGCCGACGATGCCCCTCGGGTCGAGAGCCTGCGCCGCTACCCCCGCCTGGCCGGCATCTGGGAAATGGTGGCCCGCAACGCCTATACCCAGCTCCACTACAACCCCGCCTTCCTGGCCGGCACGGTGGCCGGGCTGGGCGCCCTCTACCTGTCCCCGCCCCTGCTCGTCGCGGCCGGCCTCGCCACCCGTCGGCCCGTGCTGGCCACCGCCGGCGTGGCCGCATGGACGGCTATGACCGCCACCTACCTGCCGATCGTGAGGTACTACGGCGCCCCGCCGGCGCAGGCCCTGGCCTTACCTTTCACTGCCTCCCTGTACGCCGCCATGACGGTCAGTTCGGCCCGTCAGCACGGCAAGGGCACCTCGGCCTGGAAAGGCCGGCCCACGATGTGACCCCGGCGACCCGGTCCCGGGCCCCTGGCGGCGCCAGAGGACCACGCCCAGGACGACCGCGGCGACCAGGGTGGGGACGCCCCCCACCACGAAGCCCCAGCGTGCCCCGAGCTCCTGGTCGACCAGGCCTATGAGCAACGCCCCCACCGGCGTGGACCCTGTGAAAATGACCGAGTACACGCCCATGACCCGGCCCCGCATCTCGGGCGCGCTGGCCAGCTGGCAGGTGGAGTTGGTCGTCGACAGGTACAGCAAAGAGAAGAAGCCCACCAGCACCAACAACGCCACTTCGAGGTCCAGGCTCCGGGCCACCGCCACCACCAGCATCACGGCACTCATGGCTATCGCCGCCCCGACCACCACCGACAGCCTGGGGCCACGGTTGCGGGCCGCCGAGAGCGCGCCGGCCACCGAGCCCACCCCCATGGCGATAAGCATGAACGCGTAGGTGGAGGCGTCGCCCTTGAAGTCGGTCTTCGCCAGCACGGGGAGCACCGTGTTGAAGTTGAAGGCGAGGGTGCCCGCCACGACCAGCAGCGCCAGCGCCTCGACGAGGCGCGGCGTCCCGCGGATGTACCTGAGGCCCTCGCGTACCTGGCCCCGGGCATGGGCCACCTGCCGGACGGCGGAGAGCTCGTCCGTGCGCATGGCCAGCAGGGCGCCGATGACCGCCAGGTACGACAGTGCGTTCAAGGCGAAACAGTCGCCCACATTGGCCACGTCGATTACGAGGGCGCCCAACGCCGGGCCGCCGATACGGGTCAGGTTGAACGTGGCGCTGTTGAGCCCCACGGCGTTGGTCAGGTCGTCCATGCCCACCATTTCGGACACGAAAGCCTGGCGGGTGGGCATGTCGATCGACCCGAACGTCCCCGAGATGAAAGTGACGCCGTAGATCGCCCACAGAGGCCGAACCCCTGTCAGGTCGAGCGTGGCCAACGTCGCCGCCGACAGGGCCAGCCCGCTCTGGGTGAAAACAAGGAGGCTGCGCTTGGGGAAACGGTCCGCCACGACCCCGCCGTAAGCGCCGAACAGCAGGGCCGGCACGAACTGCACCGCGCTCACCACGCCGACGTCAAAAGGGCTGTGGGTGATCTGGAGCACCAACCAGACCAGGGCCACGTTTTGCATCCACGTCCCCAGGTTGGAGACGAGCTGACCGCTCAGGAACAGACGAAAGTTGCGCCGGCGCAGCGATCGGAACATGGCCGGCGCCGGCGCCTTCACGGCACCTCCCCCGCCAGCTCGCTCATGAGGTCGGCCGCCCGGGCCAGTACTTCCACGTCTTCAGGGGCCATGGCCTCGAGACGCTCTTTGACGTACACCTCGCGCCGGGTACGGGCCTCGGCCAAGAGCTGGGCGCCCGCCGGAGAAAGAGCGACCAGGGCCACCCGACGGTCGAGGGGGTCGGTGCGCCTGCGCACGAGGCCGGCCTGTTCGAGGTTGGCGGCGATGCGGGTCATGGAGGGCGGGGCCACGCCCTCGGCCGCGGCCAGCTCGCCCAGGGTCAGCTCTCCCTTCTTGGAAATCGTGACCAGCGCGGCATATTGCGACGCCGTCACTCCTCCCGCCGACCGCCGACGGAGGTGCCGTTCCAGTCTCATCACGCTCATCGCCAACCGGCTTGACGTGCTCACCGGTGCGACTGGCCCGGCTTTCATCTCGCAATGGTATCAGTTAGCTATGCTAACTATCCGCCGTACCGGTCCCTAGGGAAGAAGTGCAACACTGGTCGAATGGCCATGCGGGAGGACTGCCGGCACTTTCAGAGCCGGACCTATACGACCGGGGAAACAGCGCGCTTCTGCGTCCTCAACCTTGCCCCCGAAGCACCGTGGCGCTGCCCGGCCAACTGCTCCCGCTACGAGAAGGACATCATCGACGGCACGTTCGTCGTCGGCTCCATGCTCCGGCCCCCGGTGGAGGACGAGCCCGACCTTCCTGAAGGCGATGTGGCCGAACTTCTCGACGCGGCCGACTTCATCGTCACCGCCGCCGGGCCCGAGATCGTGGCCGAGGTCGAGCGTGAGCGGGAATCAAAGCCTTGGTGGAAGGTCTGGAGGCGCAAGGGGGACGGCGGCTCTAATTTGAGCTCCCGTTAGTCGCCTCCCCTTCCCGTGCCCACCGACCGCAACCCGAAGAGCTCTCGGGGCCAGAGCGCGGTAAGGAGACGGGCGGCGCTGACCGTCCCGGCAGCATTAGCCCTGGTCCTGGCCAGCTGCGGGGGCGGCGCGACCCCCAAATCGGCGGCGACCGGCCACCTTACGACCACGACCCCTCCGACCGCCACCCTTCCGCCCACCACCCTTCCGCCCACCACGACGGCCCCCCCGAGCACGAAGGCCCCCTCGAGCACCTCCAGTGGGTCGTCAAGCACCACCGCCTCGAGCNNGCCTCTAGCGCCACTGGGGGATCGTCGAGCACGACCGGCCCGGCCTCGGCAACGACGAGCCCGGCCTCGGCCACAACGCAGACGACGGCCCCGTCGTCGTTCCCGCTGACTTACACCTGGCAGAAAGACCCGAGCATCAACCTCCAGCTGGGAGGAGGTGTGAGCAGCACGCTTTCATCGGTGATCCCGCCCGGCGAGCGGGGGCAATGGCTGATCGCCGGCACCCAGTTCATAACGGGCGGGCCAGCGACGGCGACGATCTGGAGCTCGCCCGACGCCCTCAACTGGTCAAAGTCCGTGCTGCCCGAACCAGAGGCCGGGGCCGCCTATGAAGCCGACGCCGTCACCAACTGGGGCCAACGTGAGGTCGTCGTCGGTTCGGCCGGCAGCGGCACCCAACAGAGGGCGGCGGTGTGGATGAGCGCTGCGCCGGGCCAACCTTTCGTGGCGATCCCCGACACTCCGGTCTTCGATCCTCCTGCGTCGGCGACGTCCTCAGCCGAGCCCGGTGCGGCCATGGACACAGTGGCGGCGGGGGCGCTCGGCCTCTTCGCCGCCGGTACTATCGACGGCGACGCCACCGTTTGGTACTCGACCGACGGCCTGCAATGGGACGTCCTGTCGGGGGCCGACGACGTGATAGACGGTGAGCCCGGCGCCGTCGTCAACGACATCCTTTCCACCCCCACCGGAGTATTCGCGGCCGGTTCCACTGTCAACGGCAACCGCCTGGCAGCTGCCCTCTGGTACTCCTCTGACGGCATCCACTGGGTGGCCGTGCGCAACCCGGGCCCGATCTTTTTCGGCGCCGGCGACCATGTGATCACCTCGCTGGTGGACATCGGCACCATCGGGAGCTCGGTCGGGGGCGGCGCGGCCACATCGGGCTTGCTGGCCGTCGGTGGCGTGCGCATCGGCTCGACCTGGCAGCCGGCCTCGTGGATATCGCCGGACGGCTTTTCCTGGAGCCAGACGTCGCAGAGCTTTCCCCTCGACGACGAGCCGGCGGACAGCCCGGGAGCCCTCGCTTATGTGGCCACAGGAGCGGACGGCTTGTTGTACGCGGCCGGCGGCAGCCCCGGACGCCAGCGCCTCTGGCAGTCCACCAACGGCCTGGCATGGTCGGCTGTGGCCCTCCCGGCGGCGGCCGCCCGCGACACCGACTGGCACCTAGGCTTGGCCGCGGCCGACGGTCGCACGACCGTACTGGTCGACAACCTCCCGGGCCAGCCCTACGTCCTGGTGCGACAGAACGGGGACTGGCACGAGCCGAGTGGGACCGCCGAGTTCGGCAGCCCTCTCCCCACGGCTTGGCCGACCAGTCTCGTCAGCGATGACGGCCAACTCGTGATGAGCGTTCAGTTGTTCGACCCCGGCCAGGTCCTCGGCAACGACGAGAGCTCGGTGGCGTTGCTCACGTCCACGGACGGCGTTTCCTGGCAGACGTCCAACGTCGACGCCTTCCAGAACGGCACCGTCAACCAGTTGCTCCCCGTGCCTGCCGGCCTCCTCGCCGTAGGGTCCCGCACGGTCGGCCAGCCCGACCGACCGGCATATCCGTGGACGGAGGCTTTCGCCAGCCTGTCCCCTGACGGGGGCATCACCTGGCCCTACGAGCCCATCAACCCCGCCAGTCTCGGCAACCCTCCGCCGACGGGGCCGACCACCACAACGACGATCCCGACAACGACCACCGGCACGGGCGCGACCAGCACGGCCACCAGCTCGGGCCGTTCCAGCTCCGTGTCGACGACCAGTACCACCAGCCGCTCCGGGTCTACGACCACGAGCGCTCCCAGTGCGGCCACGACGACCACTAATCCCGCGGCGACTACCACCACTACCACCGAGCCGCGCGTCGAGGCACCGCTGGCCGGCCCTTTCACCGCCACCGCCGCAGGTCGGCTCGGCAACAGCCTCTATGTGGTCGGCCAGGCTGGCCCTCAGGCGGTGGGGTGGTTCAGCCCGGACGGCACCACCTGGCAGCGGCCCCAGGTCCTTGACGCCACCCCGCAGCTGGCCACCGAGCAAGCGCGCGCCACCTGCGGAGCGGGGAACAGTGCCGTGGTCGTCGGCTCGGAGACCGGCACCGATGAAGGTGCGCTTCCCGCCGCATGGTCGAGTGCCGACGGGTCGTCCTGGACGAGCGCCACGTTCCTGCCCGGGACTGCCAACGGGAGCTACACGCAGGTCGATGGCTGCCTCTGGACGGGGAACGGGTTCATCGCTTACGGCGGGTCGACCGGCACCGGTCAACTGGAGCAGCCCGTTCTTTGGGGTTCCGCGGATGGGACCTCATGGCAGGAGCTTTCGACCACCTTCACCGGGCCCTCCGGCGGCGCACCCGTCGGCCTCGAAACGGCCCCCCTTGACGGCGTGGCCGTTGGCACGACGACCTGGCTCGGCGTCAGCGGGGACGGCGACGCGCCGACGCAGATCTGGCCGGCGCCTGTCGGCGGTGAAGCCGGCGCCGTTTTCACGCCCGCAGGGCTGTGGTCCTCGAGCGACGCCGGTAACACCTGGCAACAGTTGGACACCGACAGCCCCGCCTTCATGGGCACGGTTTTCGCACAGGCCAGCGCCGCCGCCTATGTGGGCCAGGAGGCGATCATCGCCGGGACCGTGGACGGCCAACTGGCGGTGTGGACCGGCACGCAAGCGTCCGCCCCCAGTGGGAGTGGCGCTGCCGCCACCACCACGAGCAGCACCACCACGAACGCCAGCACCAGTGCGAACCCCACCAGCAGCACAACCGCCAGCAGCACAACCGCCAGCACCAGCACCGGGAGCAGCGGCAGCACAAACAGCATCAATAAGTCGGTGCGGAAGTGACGCGGCCCTCCCGAACGCTTCATCGTCACCAAGCCGGCCCGTAGGGCCGGGGCGGTAGTGACGGCCCGCCAGGGCCGGCAGGCCTTCAAAAACATGAGCCGCCTCCGGCGTCTCACTACCGCCTCGCTCGCTCCGCTCGTTCGTTGGTCCCGAGAAAAGTGTCCTTCCGTTGCCAGATCTCCGGCCTGCCGACGGCTCGGTTCCGGGACCGGCTCACCCAGATGGCCTGCAACGCCAGTACCCACGATCNNCGGGACCAAGCACAGGCAGGAGGCGACCACCGGACGGGGCTATTCAGTGTCACTTGCCAGTGGGATGGGACCACCCCGTTGCCCTCGTCGCCGGAGGGACAGGCGGGCCCGGCCGGCCAAGCGCCCCCGGGGCCGGGCGATGTCGTCGTACTGCCCGACGGCGGCCTGTTGTACGTTGACGCCACGCCCTGGCAGCTGTTGGCCCCCGGCGCCGGCTCCTGGTGTGCCGTCCGAGCGGTGGGGCCCGGAAGTGGCCCTGTAGGGGGCCCCGGCGGGGGAAATGGCCAAACGGTGATGCCAATGAGCTTCGCCGTGGTCGACAGCAGCTTGTGGTGGCTGTCGACTTCCTCCACCAGCACCGCTCCCGCCACGGTCACCGCCCACGACGTCGGCGTGGCCTCGCTGACCTGCACCCGCTAGTCGGGCCAGCGCTTTAGGCATTGGCGTTCAGGTATTGGCGCTCAGGTATTTAGGGAGGCCGCGGGAGGGGTAGGAACAACTGATAGCCCGCCCCCGGCCCGGCCCGCTAGCTGACCTCGCCCGGTAGCGTTGAACAGGGCTTTGTACGACCAGGGTTCCAGGTACGAGCAAAGAGACGAAAAGAGAGACAACTCACATGGCATTGGACAAGCTTGTTTTGAGGAGCGTCGTCGGCGGCCTGCTCATGGGGCACGGGCTCCAGAAGCTGAACGGCAGTTTTGGTGGGCCAGGCCTCGACGGCACCGAGAAGATGATGAAAGGTCTCGGCATGTACCCGCCCGAGTACCACGCTCGGGCCGTGGCCCTGAGCGAGACCATCGGCGGGGGGCTGACCGCTCTCGGGTTCCTCAGCCCTCTGGGACCGGCCATGATCATGGGGACGATGGCCGTGGCCATCCAGAAGGTCCATTTGAAGAACGGCCTGTGGGCCCACAAACAGGGTTATGAGTTCAATCTCACGCTCATCGCCGCCTCCTTCGCCCTGGCGGCCGATGGGCCCGGTCTGCTGTCGATCGACTGGATGCTGCGCAAACAGCGCAAGGGATTGGGATGGGCGCTGGCCGCGGCCGCGGCCGCAGGTGGCGCGGCCGCCGTCGTCCTGCGAGTGGCAGATCGGATGGCACCCTCGTCCGCCGACACCGCCGACGGTGTGGCCGACGAGGCCCCGGTGACTTCCGCCAAGCACGAGAGCGACCGCCCCACTCCCGACCTGTCCGAAGAGGGCCACTCGGGCCATGACCACTCGGGCCATGACCACTCTGACCATGACCNNGACTCCGGGGCCTACAACAGCTAAACCTAAGGTTAAACTAAAACCTTAGGTTTCTCTCACAGGTTGTCTTTCCTCGCCGGCGGGGAAGACCGTGGCGCTGGGCCTGCGTGTGGGCGGGCCCAGCGCCATAAACCGCCTCAGAGCGCCTTGGCCCGCAGGTCGGCCAGGAAGGCCTCCACCTCGGCTCTTGAGCGCGTGCGCCGCATCGGCGGTAGGGCGTTGACGAGTTCCCAGCGATAGCGGGCTTTCCCCAACCGCCGGTCGAGGACAGCCACCACTCCCCGGTCGTGCTTGGACCGCACCAGGCGGCCCGCCCCCTGCGCCAGTAGGGTCGCCGCCCGGGGAATGTCGATGAGCTCGAACGCTCTCGGGCCGAGAGCGGCGCGCCGGGCCCGCAGCAGCGGGTCGTCCGGCCGCGGGAACGGCAGACGGTCAATGGTCACCAGCGACAGCGACGGCCCCGGGACGTCGACGCCCTGCCAGAACCCCATGGTGGCGAACAGGCAGGAGTGCTCGTCGGCGCTGAACTCGGCCACCAGTTTCGGCTTGGGCAGATCTGATTGGGTGAACACCGTCCAGGGCACCCGCCCCCGCACCACCTCCGCCGCCGCCTGCATGGCCCGCCAGCTGGTGAACAACGCCAGCGCCCGGCCCTGGGCGGCCTCGATAAGAGCCACCAGTTCTTCGTGCATAGCGGCCTCGAAACGGCCGTCCCGGGGGTCGGGCAGGTGTACGGGGCAGTACAGCAGTGCCTGGTCCGGGTAACAAAACGGGCTGCCCACGTTGAGCTCGTCGTAGGAACCGCTGGGGAGCCCCAGCCTTTGGCCCAGGCGGGGCGGGATGGTGGCGCTGGTCATGACGGCCGTAGGGGCGTCCTCCCGCTTCCAGAGCCGCTCGAGCAGCACCTCACCGACGTCGATGGGCGCCACCCGCAGCACAGGCCCTTGGTCAGGCCCCTCGACCCAGGCGATCTGGCTGGCCGGCAGCTCCAGGATTTCGTTCACGTCCTCAAGCAGGTGGGCCGCCGCCTTCTGTGCTCGAGACCGGCGGGCCTGGGGCCCGGCATCCGCCGCGCCCGCTTCAGCACCAGGGGCCCCGCCGCTGCCGCGGCCCGCCTTGCGCATCTCCTCTAGAGCGCGGTTGACGCGCTCGCGGACCACTACCAGAGCGTCGGAGACCTCTTCGGGCAGGGGCCGGGGCAAGGCCTGGTCCCGGTGCGGGCGCAACGCGCCGCCCAGCACCGCGGCGCCGTCCTCCAGCGCCACGACGACCGAGGATTGCGCCACCAAGGGGCGCGCCAAGCGGGCCAGGGCCACCAGCCGGGCCTGGTTGAGGTCGAAACCGAGCGCGGCCGAAGCGATGTCCTCGAGCTCGTGGGCCTCGTCGAAGACGACCAGGTCGTGGTCGGGGAGCAACTCGGCCTCCTGGATGGCCAGGGAAGTGGCGTAGAGGTGGGTGTTGACCACCACCACGTCGGCTTCGGCCGCCCGCCGCCGGGCCGCTTCGGCAAAACACTGCTCTCCCGACGGGCACTGGGCGGCACCCGGGCATTCCCGCCACCCGGTGCTCACCTGTGCCCAGGCCGCCTCGCTGGGCTCGAAAGAAAGCTCGGCCCTGTCGCCGCTCACGATGGGGGGATCCCATCCGCGCCCGCGAGGGCCGGCCCGGCCTCCCGGCGTGCCGTCCACGGCGCCAGGGCCAGCCAGGCTCCCGCCGGCGATGGCACCGCCCCCGCTCCCGCCCGCGATGGCACCGCCCCCGCCGAGCTCGGCGCCCGCCCACTCCACCAGGCGCCGTACCTCTCGGCCCAGCCGGCCCAGCGCCTGCGGCGGCTCGGGCCCGTCGCCCTCACCGAGGGCCATTTGCTGGCCCCCGCCGGCAATCTCGTTGACCCGCTGGAGGCAGATGTAATTGGAGCGGCCCTTCAGTACGGCGAACTCGAAGCGCACACCCAGCGAACGCGACAGCTGCGGCAGGTCGCGGTGCGCCAATTGGTCCTGGAGCGCTTTGGTGGCGGTGGACACAACTACGCGGGCGCCCAGGGCCAGCGCCGGCACCAGATAGGCCAGGCTCTTGCCCGTGCCTGTGCCCGCTTGTACAACGAGGTGGCGCTGCGACCTGATGGCCGCGCCTACCGCCTCGGCCATCTCCCGTTGCTCAGGCCGGTCCTCGTGCGCAGGCAACGCGCCCGCGGCCCGGGCCAGAGCGCTGTCGACCAATGGGTCTGTCATGAACGCCTCCCGCTGTCCCCCACCTTCACCGAGGACGGCCCCGGACCGGGCCGACGAGGAACAACCGAGATACCGGCCTGCCTACGCCCGCCGGTAGGCGCGCGTTGCCAGCGGGACGAAAACGATGATCGTACCCGCTATCCAGGCCAGGCTTTGCCAAACGGCCGAGCTCAGGCTCTGGCCCACGACAGGCACGACCTTCTGGCCGAGGGCCAGGATGCGCAGGGCGTTGATGACCTCGGTGAAAGGCTGGTGGCGGGCGAAGCCCTGGAGCCATGAGGGCATGCTCTGGATGGAGACGAAAGCGGACGAGACGAAAGTCAACGGGAACACCCAGATCAGCCCGAAGGCCTGCACGGCCTCCTCGTCCTTGACGGCCAGGCCGATGAAGGCCGAGACGCAGCAAACGGCCACGGCTAGCAGGGTGGCCAGGGCGATCATGGCGATGGCGTAGCCGACCCCGCCGCTGAAACGGAAGCCCACTGCATAGCCCACGCCCACCATCACCAGTACCGTCAATACCAACCGCAGGGTGTCGGCCGTCAGGCGGCCCACCAGGAACGCCGCCCGGGCCGTGGGCATGCTGCGGATCCGGTCGATACCGCCCCGCGAGATTTCCCGCGACAACCCGATGGCGGTGCTGAACGAGGCAAACCCGGCCGTCTGGCCGATGATCCCAGGGATGAGGTAGTCGACGTACCCGCCCGGCACCGGCACCTTGATCGCCCCGCCGAAGACGTAGCGGAAAAGTAGGACGAACATGAGGGGTTGCACGACCGTGAAGACGATGTAGGCGGGGACTCGCCACCAGACGATCAGGTTGCGCGTCGTCATCACCCACGAGTCCTCGAACAGCCAGCGCGCCCTTTGGGCGAGGCTCGGCGTCACCAGGTGGTCGGTGGCGTCCGCCACGGGCGCCACGACCTCTAGGCCGCGCGCCACGGTGGCCCCATCGTCCGGGCCCACCGTGATGCCTTCGTCAGACATCAGCGCTGACCTCCTGAGCCGTCGTCCGGGCCGCCCCGCCGGCCCCGGGCCCGGCGGGTACCGTCGGCGGCGCCTATCTCCTCGGCCACGTGCCCGGTGAGCGCCATGAAAACGTCATCCAGCGACGGCCGTCGAAGGGCCAAGCCGGTCGTTTGCGCCCCGGCGGCGTCGAGGCGCCGGACGACTTCCACCAGCACCTGCGAACCCTGGCCCCCGGCGTGCACCTGGACCCGCCCCTCCGCCGGCTCTGCCAGCGGCGAGCCGTCGCCCAGGCTGGACACCGCGTCCACGGCGACCTGGAAGCGCGACCGGTCGGTCACCGAGAACTCCACCACATCGCCTCCAATGCGGTCCTTCAGCTCTTCCGAGGTGCCGGAGGCGATCACCAGGCCGTGGTCGATCACCACGATGTTGTCCGCCAACTCGTCCGCCTCGTCCATGTACTGGGTCGTGAGCAGGAGAGTCGTACCTACCGCCACCAGCTCACGGATTATGTTCCACATGCCCAACCGACTGCGGGGGTCGAGGCCGGTAGTGGGCTCGTCGAGGAAAAGGACCCGCGGCCGCCCGATGAGGCTGGCCGCCAGGTCCAGGCGCCGCAGCATGCCCCCGGAATAAGTCTTGGCCTGCCGACCTCCGGCATCGCTGAGGTCGAAACGCTCGAGCAGTTCGCCGGCTCGCTGGCGCGACGTCTGGCGCCCGAGGTGGTAGAGGCGGCCGGCCATCTCGAGGTTCTCGAAGCCCGTCAGGTCGGGCGTTATGGCCGTGGCCTGCCCGGCCAGCCCGATCACCCGCCTCACCGCCCCCGGATGATGGGCGACGTCGATCCCCGCCACCCGCGCCCGTCCACCGGTGGGCACGAGCAAGGTCGTCAGGATGCGGACGGCGGTCGTCTTGCCGGCGCCATTGGGGCCGAGCAGGCCCAGCACTTTGCCTTCGGGCACCGAGAAATCGACGCCGCGCAACGCCGCGACGCTGCCGAAAGACTTGCGCAGCCCTTCAACTTCGATGATCACTCGACTACGACCTCGCCGCCATCCTCGTATTCGGCCAAGCCGCCAACCTTATCTTCCGCCAGCACATCATCCTCGGCTTCGGCCAGCACATCATCCTCGTCTTTATCCAGGCCGTCATCCTGGTCTTCGGCCAAGCCGGGCCGCCGGGCCCTCATGTCCCAGCTGAGCGAGTCCATGAACACCCACGTGCGCCGGTGGATGGCACAGGGCCCGTAGGCCTGGAGAGCCATTTTGTGGCGCCAGCACGGGTAACCCTTGTTGGCCTGGAACTCGTAATGGGGATAGTTGGGCGCCACTGCTCTCATCTGGCGGTCGCGTGTCACCTTGGCCAGCATGGACGCGGCGGCGATGGACAGGCAGCGGGCATCGCCACGGACGATCCGCACCGTGTTGCCGGTACCGGCAAAGTCCCAATTGCCGTCTATCAACACCATGTCGGGCACCAGCCCGAGCCCGGCCAGAGCCCGGCGTGTCGCCAGCCGCTGCGCCTCGGCCATACCTAATGTGTCGCATTCGACCTGTGTGGCTGCTCCTACCGCCCACGCCCGGCACCAACCGGCCACCCGGTCGAACAACGCCTCACGCCGGTCCTCGGGCAGGGCCTTGGAGTCCCTGACGCCGTTCATACGCCGGTCCCGGGGCAGTACTGCCGCGCCTACCATCAACGGCCCCGCCCAGGCCCCCCTGCCCACCTCGTCCACACCGACGACCACATCGTGGCCCAAGGCCCACGCGTTGCGCTCGAAAGCCAGCGTCGGGGCCGTCCCGTAGCGGGGGCCGTTGGTCACCTCTGCTCGCCCGCCCTATGCCAGGAGAGCTATCTGGTCGGCTTCGGAACCGTCGGGGGCGTTGGCGAAAAAGGCTTCCATCAGCTCACGGCCGAGTTCGGGCGTGG
Organism: Acidimicrobiaceae bacterium; assembly: GCA_003166025.1. Lineage (GTDB taxonomy): Bacteria > Actinomycetota > Acidimicrobiia > Acidimicrobiales > Palsa-688 > Fen-671. Next base: position 30,847 of record PMWT01000059.1, read on the forward strand.
TCAGCCGCAAGCTTAAGGCCAACACGTTGGCGTCGTTCCATTGCCGGGCGCCGCGCGCCGTCTCGACATCGCCGCACAAGGCCGCCCTCACGCCGGGGACCTTGTTGGCGGCCATGCTCACACCGGTGCCGGTGTAGCAGCACGCGATCCCCACGTCGGCTTGGCCGGACGCCACCGCCTCGCCCACGGCACGGCCCGCTTCAGCCCACCTGAGCGGGTCGGCCACCACCAAAACAGCATGACCGAGGCGAACGAGCTCGTCCCTGAGCTCGTCGGTAACCGGCGTCGACTCGTCCGTGCCGAAGGCCACTCTCATGGTCTTCACGCTAGTCAACCTGGACCGGCCGACCTGACCGGGGCCACGGGCGGGCGATAGCTGGCCCNNCCTGAGTACCGTCCCCTGGGTACCAGTACTCAGTGCACCTGTGTACTGGTCCCTTGTGCGCCCGTTAGGGCCCGCTTAGCATTTATCTTCGGTAGCCGAATTACCCCGCCAGTGCCCTGGCGGGGACAGCATAAGGAGCGCTCGAATTATGAACCCCACCGCCAACGACAAGCCCGGTCCCGATCAGGGACAGCACCTCCCCGAACTCGATGACGACCTGCTGCTCGACGATGAGTCGGCCGAGAACATCAGGGGCGGTTTCAGCATCCGCGAAGAATGAACCAGACTGTGAGCCCATGCGGCCCGTTCGCGTAAGGCGTTTATGTACCCGGCGTACACCGTTTATTTGGTCTTTCTTACCCTGAGCACAGACCACGGCACTGTCAATTGACAGCTAACGGCCTCGAAGCCGGTTTCCTGGCCCGCATCGGCGAGGCCGACCGCCAGGCGGTACTGGGGGTCGGCCGGCGTCGGCCTATGGCCTCAGGCGAGGTGTTGTTCCGCGAGGGCGACGACGCCTATGAGGTCCTTATCGTGCTGAGCGGGATCGTAAAGATTTGGGTGGCATCGGCGTCGGGCCGTGTGGTCATCCTCGACGTGCTCGATCCCGGCTCCGTCATGGGCGAGATGTCCGTCGTCGACGGGGGCGCCCGCTCCGCCAGTGCCTCGGCCCTGGAGGACGGCGAGCTTTTCGTGGTGCCTGCGACGCGGTTGCGGTCGCTACTCGAAACGCACCCGGGTATCACCATCGAGTTGCTGCGGGTGGTGACCGAAAGGCTGCGGGGCGCCTCCCGGCGTCAGCTCGAGTTCAGTGCCGGCGACGCCCTCGGCCACCTGTGCCGTGCCATCGTGCAGTTGGCCGACCGCTACGCCCAGGAGGCAGATGGCGTCCGTGAGGTCCTTCTCCCCATGGCCCAGGGAGATGTCGGTGCCTGGGGTGGGCTGTCGCGTGAGGCAGTCGTGAAGGGGCTCAAGGCCTTGCGGCGGCTCGGGTGGGTGGAGGGAGAAGGTCGCCGCCTCCGCCTCCTCGACGAGGCGGCCCTGCTCGACCGGGCGCAGGCCTGAAGCCAGGTCCGGTTTAGCTCGCCCCGACCCGCCCTCGTCAGCTCTCGTCGGAGTACTGCAAGCGGTACATGTAGGCGTAAACGCCGTCGGCCGCCATCAGCTCGTCGTGGGTGCCCCGCTCCACGATGCGGCCTCGCTCCAATACGACTATGCGGTCGACGTCGCGGATGCTGCGCAGGCGATGAGTGACGACGACGACGGTGCGACCGACGGACAGTCGGGTCAGGTTGGCGTGGAAGGCCAGTTCCGACTCGGCGTCCAGGGAGCTGGTGGCTTCGTCGAGGATGAGCAGGGGCGGCCGGCCGTACAGCGCCCGGGCGATGGCCAGCCGCTGCGCCTCGCCCCCCGAGAGCCGCAGCGCCCCGTCACCCACCCAGGTTTCGTACCCGAGGGGGAGGCGGGCGGCGACATCGTGGAAATTGGCCGCCTCGGCCGCCCGGCGTACCTCGTCCATGTCTATGTCCTCTTGGCCGAAGGCGATGTTTTCGGCAATGGTGGCGCTGAAGACGTAGGGGGCCTGGAGCACGTACCCGATCCGTTCCCGCAGTTCGCGGCGGCGCAGGGCCCGCATATCGACCGAGTCCACGGTGATCGTGCCCGCGCTGGGCTCGACCAGGCCCCCGATGAGGCGCAGGAGGGTCGATTTACCCGAGCCCGACCGCCCCACCAGCGCCACCGTCGACCCCGGTCCGATCTCGAGGTCGATGGCCGAAAGTATGGCGTCGTCCCCATCGCGGTAGCGGAACTCGACGCCTCGCAACTCGACGTGGCCCTGTACCGATGCCACGTGCACGAGGGCGCTGTGGTCGGGCCCCTGCTCGGGTTCGTGGTCGAGTACGTCATGGAGGCGGGCCAACAGGACAGATGTGGCCTGGACGTCGTCCCATATGAGCATCAGGCGCACCAGGGGTGACGAGACGAAGAGCACGAGCCCGATAAACGCCACGTAGGTGCCCACAGAAATGGTCCCGGCGCCGACGGCCGCCGCACCCAGGATCACGAAGACCGCATAGGCGCCCACGTTCACCGTTTGTACGCCCGCGTCGAACAGGGCCTGGGCGCGGTGGGCGGCACTGACCCGCTCGGCCAAGGTGAGGAACTGGCGCCGCATGGCGGACCTGATGCCTGGTTCGGCACCCAGGGTCTTGACCGTTTCGACCCCCTTGAGCAGGTCCACCTGCGAACCGGTGTAACGGCCGAAGGCCTCCTCGGTGGCGGCCAGCACGGGGCGCACCCGCCGGCGCGACAGCCACATCAGGGCGCCGTATATCGGGAAGACGACCACGAAGGCCGCCGCCAGCACGGGCGCCTCGACGAACATCACCACCACTACCACGGCGATGAGAGCCAGGGCGGTGAGGGCGTCGACCCCCTCCTGTACCACGATCCGGCGTATATCGGTCATGCTCTGGAGGCGGCGCTCGATGTCGCCCACTTTGCGTTTGGCGAAATATGACATGGGCAGGCCGAGCAGGCGGCCGGTGAGGAAATCGAGCGTGGCGGTGTCGAAGGGCGTGGCCACCCGGGACAGGAGGCGCCGCTGCCCCAACGTAATGGCAACAGCGCCGACCACCATGCCGGCCATGAGGGCCCCCAGGGGCGCGAGCTCGGTGCCCCGCCCTTTGGCCCTTTCCAAATTGTCGACCACATGGCCCACGATTACGGGGATGGCCGCTTCGAACCCGGCGGCCACGAGGGCCAAGGCGAAGGCGAGCACAAGCTTGGCGGCATATGGCCGTAAGAAAGGGAGGACCCAACGCAGCGAGGACTTGTCCAGTGGGGCCTGCGCCAGTGCCGGCGTCGGCCGGGCCAGGGCGGCATAGCCGCTCCACGAGCTCATGAGCTCGTCCCGGGACACTTTGCGCAGCCCGATGGCAGGGTCACCGAGGATGGCGGAGCCGGCTCCGACCTCATAGAGCACGACCCAATGCCTTTGCTCCCAATGGATGATGGCGGGCAGGGCCAGCGTGCCGACGCGGTCGCGAGAGACTTTGAGCGGCTGCATATCGAGACCGATGGCCCGGCCCGCGGTGCAGATACCGCGCAGGGACGTCCCCTCGGTACCCGTCCCCGCCGTGTCGCGCAGGTACGTGGTGGACACCGGGCGACCGTAGAAGCGGGCGATCGACGCCAACGCGGCGACGCCACAGTCGGTGGCGTCGAACTGCCTGACGACGGGCCGCTTTCGCGAACGCATACGCCGCCCACCAGCCGTCACGGGCGTCGGGCCCGGGGGCGGCGGGGGCGGTTCGTCCACCTCCGCTGGGCCGATGGTGGCGTCGGTGAAGTCGAGGGGTACATGCTGCGCCCCACGTCGGTCCCGGGCCGTGCTGCGGGCCTCGACAGCGGCGGCAAAGCGAGGAGATCCCTGCAGGAGGCGGCGGAAGGCGGCGGCCTCGAGGCGAAGCGCCCGGCCCGGCGTGGTGGCCACCACCGTGGCCGACCGGGCCCCTCCGGTTATGGCCGCCCGTTCGCCCACCACGTCGCCCGCTCTCACGTAGCCGATGTCGGTGGCCCCGGCCCCCGCCCCTGTCCTCACGACGAACCGCCCCGACTCGACGACGTACACGGAGCTGCCCGGGCCACCCTCGCTGACGAGTTCGTCGCCCACGTCCACCTCAACCTCGCTGAACTCGGACAGGACGTCAGCCAGAAGGCCCAGTGGCACCAACGAGAACACCGGGTCCATACGCAGTGCCCGGGTGATCGCTTGCATGCGCAGGTGCCCGGCCAGTGCTTTATTGATCTCGGGGTGCAGCCCCACCAAGGCGTCGAACGCATCGCGGCCCAGGCGCAGGGCATCGACGCGCTCCGAAGCTCGTACCGTGGCGGTGCGCGGCCCCCCGGTGACCAGCGCGGCTTCGCCAAATGTGGCGCCGGGACCGAGCCGTCCCAAGGCGACCTCCGTCCCGTCGCGTTCGGTCAGGACGCGAACCGAACCTCGAGCCAGGACGTAGAGGCCGTCGGGCGGGTCACCTTCCTTTAAGATGACGTCGCCGAAACCGAACCGGATGGGGACGAACATCCGGCATATGAGCGGCCGCAGCGGTTCGGGCACGAGGAGCACGAACGCCACCTGGTGCAAAATGGCCGGGTATTCGTCAGCCGATGGTCCGGTCCTTGTGGTCAAGTCGGGCCCAGCCAGCGCAGGTGCCCCACCAGCTCCCGGTCCAGCGCTTCGCGCACGAGGTCGTCGGCCGCCTCGGCCCGCACGTCGTCATCGGTCACCTCCGGCCGCCGCCGGTCCCGTAGCCATATCACGCTCCAGCCATCGGTGTGGCGGAAGGGCCCGGTCACGCCATCGCCCACCGGGGCGGCCAGCAGACCCGCCACGACCGTCGGGAGTAACGAGCCCGCCCGGGCGCGACGAGCCTCGAGCCGGCCGCCGGCCCGGCGCAGGATTTCCTCGGCCTCCATACCGTCCTCGCGGCTGCACAGGAGGGCCTCGCGGGCCGCAGTCTCGGTCCCCAGCACGAGTTCTTCTATGTCGAACGAAGTCCACTCAAGCTCGCGCTGGCGGACCACCTGGGTTACGGCGGCGTCGGTCGCCAGCCGGGGGCGGAGATCGTCATAGGCGGCTCGCCAGCCGGCGATGGCGGTGACGCGCCCGGCGTCGACAGAAAGCGCTGACGCCGCCTCGGCGCCTGAAGGGAGCGGGAACGGCGCGGGGTCAAGCCCAGATGCGAGGAGCGGGCCGGCTGTGGGCCGGTCGGCTGTG
>PMWT01000232.1 GCA_003166025.1 Acidimicrobiaceae bacterium
TCCTGGGCAGCGACGTCCTGGGCGGCGAGGTCGCGGGGATCGACGTCCCAGGCTCGGCGGGCCCCCGCCACTCGACCTCGACGGTGCCCCCGCCCTCGCCCAGGCCCCAGACGGTGCCCCGGGTAGCCGCCGCTATCGGGCCTATACGCCTGAGGGCCAGGACCTCGTCGCCGACGGCGTAGGCGCGCTCGCCGAGGACCTGCTGACGGCCCGTCCCACCGGGGGTGGGCAGGCGCCGGGCCCGGGCGGCGGCGTTGAGGGCCTCGGCCTCGGCCGGCCCGAACGCGACCATCAACGGCGACGGCCGCCCCGGTCTGCCCGCCATCTCCCCGGCCGCTATCTCCCCGGCCGCCATCTCCGCGGCCGCCGCCTCCCTGGCGGCCACGAGATGGGCCATGGCTGCGGCCCCGGTCAGCGAGCCCTGCACGACTATCCCCTTTAGGGAAATCGCCGCCGTCCCCGCCCCCGCCAGCGCGGCCGCCCCGGCCAGGTCGGCCAGCGGCGACCCGTCCAGCTGATCGGTGAGGCGGTCGAGCGACCGGGCCATGCTGGGACGCGTTCCCGGCACCGTGCCCCCGATGACCAGTACAAGCTTGGTCTGGGTGGCGGTCGCCTGCTCGACGAGTTGGGCCAGTGCTGCCGGGCTCATGTGGCCGGCGGCGTCGACCATGAGCACCCGGCGACCGGGTCGGGAGACCGGAGCGGCGCCGATGTTTCGGGCCGTGCCGGGCTCCTCCAGCGAGGTGAGGGCGCGCCAGCGCCGGGCCGAAAGCTCCGACGGGCAGGCCACTTCGACCGTCATACCGGCGGCCTGCCATATGGCACGGGCGGCGTCGGCGCAGGCGGCCTGGTCGAGCCAGGGGGCGGCGGGCAGGACGGCCACGCCCTCGCCCGAGCAGGCCAGTTGGGAGGCGGCCCGGGCCAGGCGCCCTACAGTCCCGAGGGCCGCCAGTTCGACCTCGGCTACCACCTGGCTCACCTTTGCGGTGCGGGCGGAGCGGGCCTCCTGGGCCAGTTCGACGACCCTGTCGTCCAAGTGGTTGGCCCGCACCGTGGTCCACCGGGAGCGGGTGGGCGGCGGCCCCGTCCCGCCGACGCCGGCGTCGACGGTGGCGTCGCACCAGCGCCGTGCCCACTCGGCCGCCGCCGCCAGCCCGAGACCGGCGGGGCACGACTCGGCCAGGGCCACGAGGACGTCCGGCTCGGTGAACTCCGACTCCCGCCGGGCCAAGGCCTCAGCCACGGCGGCCGGGGCAGGCGGGGGAGGCGGCAGTGCCGGGCCGCTCCGGGCCGCGCCCAGGACCGCCGTGGCCTGCGCCGGTCCCCACCCGCTTTGGGCCAACGCCCCGACCGCCACCCCCCGGTCGACCGCNNCGCCGGGCCTCTTCGGCGCGACCGGCCCTGGGCTACCCGGCCACTGGCCAGCGAGGCGGACCCGAACGAACGGGCGCCGGCTTGGACAGCCCGGGACCGGGTGCTGGCGGCGGCCATTACAGGCGCCGGGACGGTGGTGATCTCTCCCAGGCCCCCATTGGAGATCGCCCACGTGAAGTCGAACCCGGCCTCCGCCAGGCGTCCCCGTAGGGCCAGCTGGAAGCCGGCGCCGAGGCCCTCCCGCCAGCGCCAGAGCTCGTCTCCCACCAGACAGCTCCACTTGCCGTCGCCGGCGAGGCCCAGGTTGGCCAGGACCACGTGGGCGTGGAGGTGAGGGTGGCCGGCGTCGTTGTCGTGGTGCTCGAAGGCGCCCGCCACGACCTGGGCGGGGACCAGGTCCCCGGCCCGGCGGGCCCAGGCGGCCCGGTCCTCGAGGGTGGCAACGGTGTCCGTGACGGCCTGGCGGTAGGCGCCGCGCAGCTTGGCTGCGTCGCCCTCAGGCCCGGCTGCCGCCAACAGCGAGAGCGATTTGGGCGCGGCGAAGACCAGGTCCCAACCGTGACGCCGGCGCAGGCCAGGTCGCTCCGTCAGCGTCCCGCCTCCCGGCGCCTGGCCCAGGAGCACGTGCTGGAGCCTGGTCCCATCGACCCTCCCGTACAGCCCGAGAACCTGGGCGCCCTGGCCCAGCCAAAAGGTGTGCGAGGCAGAACGCTGCCAATAGGCGACACCCGAAGAGGACGCCGAGTTGATGACCAACATGACTTGAAATACTACAAGAAACATGAAACACTATGAAAGGAGTTATACCTCGGCGGCAAGCGCCCTCGCAGCCCTCCCACCTCGTCGTCCCTGCCCCCTAGGAGCCACCATGCACTCGGTCCTCGTCCGCCTGTTAGCCGCCGGCAGCAGCACAAACATCAATATCCAGCCGGGCCAGGCCGGCAACCTGCCCGGGGACCAGACCTTGGTCGCCTTGGCCAGCGGCGTGGGCCACTGGGCCCTGCTGGCCTCCATAGTCGGAGTGATAGTGGGTGGGGTCATGTGGGCCTTTGGCCACTTTTCCCACAATTACCAACAGTCTTACAGCGGGCGGCGAGGCGTCATCGTCTCCGGGGTGGCGGCTTTGTTGATCGGGGCTTCGTCACAGATAATCGGTTTCTTTTTCACCCAGGGCGTGAACCTGCACTAATGAGCCTTTTCCCGTTCCCCATCTCGATCAGCGCCAGCAGCCTTAGCTCGTTGTTCTTCTCGGGCCTGGAAAATCTCGAGGCCGATGCCGCCAAGTCGCTGATCGGCGACGTGATAGGGGCCGTCGTGCCCGCCACCACGACCATCGGTTTCGGCCCTGGCGACTGGTTCGCATCGGTCTCGCACCTTCTTTTCCCCATCGAGGAACTGGTGGTGGCCCCTTTGCTTTTTGCTGCCACCATCGGCGCCGTGCTGCGCCAGGACATGCGCCGTTTGGCCCGGGCCTGGGGGGTATGCCTCCCGGCGTCCTTGCTGTGCGGTTATGCCATTGTCTGGGTCGCCCAACGGGGCCTGGCGGTGACCGATGCCATATCCCAGCTTGTCCAAAGCCAGGTGGAACCCAGCCTGCAGAAGAACTTCCTGGACGCCATAACGCTGGGGATAACCAGCGCGGTAAGGGCCGGGCCCCTCGGTGCCGTGCTGAGCCTGCTCGTCATCGTCGGCGGCCTTTTGATCTGGCTCGAGCTGGCCCTGCGCTCGGCCGCCATCGAGCTCGCCGTGTTTTTCATGCCCCTGGCCCTGTCCGGCCTCGTCTGGCCGGCCACCGCCCACTGGGCCAAGCGCCTGGCCGAGGTGCTCGGCGCCCTGCTGCTGGCCAAGCCGGTGATAGTGGGCGCGCTGTGCCTGGGGGCTAACGCCCTGACGAGCGCGGAGGCCGGCGCCAGTTCGGTCGTCACCGGGTCGGCCATCCTGCTGTTGGCCGCCTTCGCCCCGGTGGCGCTCCTGAAACTGGTCCCCATCGCCGAGGTGTCGGCCATCGGCCATCTCCAAGACGTCTCGCGCCAGCCCTTGCGGGCGGCCGAACGGGCGGCCCATTCCGCCATGAACCTCGCCACCCGCGCCGGCATCATCATGGAGGGCGCCAAGCAGACGGGCTCGGTGGGCGGGGGCGCGGGCCAGCTCCTCAACCAGGTGAGCAGCCCCGACAGCCCCGGTAGCGGGCACACCGGGGGCGGCAGCGGGCCGGGGGCGGGCTCCGACCCGGGGGACGACCCGCGGCTGGGGCCGGCGGCCAACCCCGCCGTCTACGCCGCCAGCCGGGCCAGGGGCACCGATGGCTGAGGGCGCCCACTACCGTTTCGAGCCCCTCCAGCGCCGCGGCGTCCTGCTCGGCCTGGGCGTCGGTCAGCTGGCCGTCCTCGGGGGTGCTCTCGTCGTCGCTCTCCTCCTGGTCAAGACCTGGCCCGGTATGGCCGGTGGCGCCGGTGCGCTCGCCGCCCTCGGTACCGGGGGCCTGTTGTGCCGGCCGGTCTCAGGCCGCACGCCCCTGCAGTGGTCGCGTATCGCCGGTTCGTTCGGGGCACGGTCGAGGTCGAGCACCGCCCCGGTCCCGGGGTCAGCCAATATCGCCGCGGTCCCGGGNNCGGTCCCGGGGACAGCCCCTACGGCCCATGTCCGGGGGCGACGCGATGTTTCCCGGGCACCGGTCCGCCGGCTCCCGGCGCGGTTGTTCGTACCCGGGCTATACCTGAGCGAGGTGCCGGCCGAGGACGGCGGGGGAGCCATAGGCGCTCTGGTCGACGAACGGGCGGGCACGGTGGCGGCCATCGTGCGGGCCCAGGGCACTTCGTTCTGCCTCCTCGACGACACCGACAAAGAGCGCAAATTGGCGGCCTGGGCCGGGGTGCTGGAGTCGCTCTCCAACCAGCGCAGCGCGCTGGTGCGCTTGCAGTGGTGCCAGCGCGCCCTGCCCGGCGACGGCCACGCCCTTCTTGCCCACTTGCGCCGGGCGGGGAACTCCGAGAGCCCCGGGTACGCCGGGCATATGGAGCTTCTCGAGAAGGCCGGCCCGCAGTCGCTGCGCCACGAGACGCTCCTCGTGGTGGTGGTGCGGGCCCGTTCCCGCCACGGTCGGCCCGGACCAGACGGAGGCGCCGCTCTGCGCAACGAGGTGCGGGCCCTACGCACCCAGATGCGCAATGTGGGACTGGTGTGCCAGGGCGTCCTCGACGAGCGCGGCGCGGCGGCGGCCCTGGGTGGCTTCCTGCTGCCCGACCTGGTACGCCACCCCGGCGCCCATCCGTGGCCACTGGCCGTCGAGGAGCACTGGGCCGACGTGCACGCCGAACTGTCCTGGCACCGGACCTACTGGGTGGCAGAATGGCCCCGCAGCCGTGTCGGTCCCGATTTCCTAAGCCCGTTGCTGGTGGGAATGGGACGCCGCTGCTTTTCGGTGGTCATGGCGCCGGTCCCTCCCGAGCGGGCCGTGCGCGACGCCGAGTCCTCCCGTACCGCGCAGGTGGCCGATGCCCAGTTGCGGGCCCAGGGAGGGTTCCTGGAGACGGCCCAGCAGCGCCGCCGGGCCGAGGCCCTGGAGGGCCGGGAGACGGAGCTGGCCGACGGGCGGGGCTCGTTCGAGCTGGCCGGCTATGTCAGCGTCTCGGCCGACGACAAGCCCGGGCTGGACGAGGCCTGTGCCCAATTGGAGCGCGCGGCAGGGGCGGCCAAGCTCTGCCTTCGCCCCCTCTTCGGTCAGCAGAAGGAGGCTCTGACATGGGCGCTACCCTTCGGGCGGGGTTTGTGAAGGGCCCCTCCGCGGGCCTGCGGCGCCATGGGCGGATATACAAATATGTGGCTATCGAGGCCGCCCTGGCTGCGGCCCGGGCGGAGCTTGGCACGGCCAGCATGAAGGACACCGTCAACGAGGCTCTCCGGCGGGCGGCGTCACCGCGTCGCCACCGGGCCCAGGAGTCTCTCGACCGCTTGGCCTGGCGCCCGCGCTACGAACGCGGGGAAGCTTGGCGCTGACCCACTTGGTGGACATCAGCGTCATCAGCCGCCTGGGCCGAGCCGAGGTGCGAGCGGTGGTCGAGCCCCTCGCCCAGGCGGGTCGGCTCGGCCGAGCCGGCCTCGGCGACCTGGAGGTCGGCTATGGGAGGCGCAACGCGGCCGACTGGGACCAGGACATGGCTGACCTGTCCGTGTTCGAGCTCGTCGAGCCTGGCTGCTCGTCAAAGCGCCCGGGCCAGCTCCAGCACGAGGGTTGCCGCTCTGTCCGCTCCGCAGTCCACGGGTTCGCTCAGACCCTCGCCATGAGAGAAGTCCTGGCCCTCGACGCCGACCAAAGCGACCCGGCGCGGCGCCAGCCCCAATTCGTGGGCCAGGCAGTACACGTCGGCCACCCCCAGCCCGTGGGTGCTGGGCCGCCGGCGGCCAGCGCGGCGCAGGGTGACCGCGCCCTCCTCGAACCAGGTCAGGGTCACCGTGCCCGGGACCGCCCCCGAGCGCACGGCGTCCACCACGATGGCCACATCGGCGCCGTCCCAGTAACCCAGGAGGTCGAGCGGCTCGCTCAGCGAGGTCTCCAGGGCGGCGAAGAGACCGCCGGCGTGCCCGGGGGCCAGTTGCGCCGCCCGCGCCACGACCACAGGACCGGCTCCGTCATCGTGGCGCATCTCGTTGCCGATGCCGGCCAGCACGACCCCGCCGCCAACGGGGAGGTGGGCGGCTCTGCCCAGCGGGACAGCGCTCGCACCACCCGAAGGGTAGGTCACGGCTTGGTTTCGACGGTCACGTCGAGGAAATGCGTGGCGCAGCTGATACAGGGATCATGGTTCCGAACGGCTAGTTCGGCCCGCCGGGTCAGCTCATCGTGGGAGAGGTCCAGCCCGTTCTCGGCCACCCGGCGCAGGTCCGCCTCGATGGACAACTGGTTTTGCGAAGTGGGTGGCATTATGCGGGCCTTGCGTACGAGCCCGTTTGCCTCTATCTCGTAGCGGTGCATCAACAGGCCGCGGGGGGCCTCGGTGGCGGCCGCGCCGGCGACTGGCTCGTCCATACCCGGCAGAGCCAACGCCGGGGGATCTGGCGGCTCGTACGCGTCCACGATGCGCAGCGCTTCCTCGCACGCGTAGACCAGCTCCACCGAACGCACAACGATGCTGCGGAAGGGGTTGCGGCATACGGGGCCAAGGCCTCCGTCCGCGGCCGCCTTACGGGCCAGTGGGCTCAGCGTGGCCGCATTGAGGGCGTAACGGGCCAGAGGGCCCGTCAGGTAGGGGAGGCGGCCGAAAAGCCGGGCGTGCAATGCCGTTGAGCGGGCAACGTGCTCCTCCACGGCCACTTCGGCGAACTCGGTCGCCGTACAGTCCAGACCGCTGGAGGACGCTACCCGGCCCTCCTCGATCGGGTAATGGCCGTCAGCCCGCAGTGCGACAAAGAGGTAGTCCCCTTCGACGTCGGGAAAATCGAACCCCGAGACCCATTTGACGGTTTCCAGCGAAGCTTCCAGCGCCAGCTTCAGGGGGCCGGCCAAGGCTCGTATGGCGGCCCGGGACGGCGCCTTGTAAAACCCCCCGACGCGGACATTGACGGGGTGCACGGCTCGGCCCCCGACTGTGGTCATTACAAGGTTGCCGGTCTTTTTCAACCCCAGGCCTCTTTGCAGTGCCGGCCGGTCGAGCGAAGCCAGCTCTATGGCGTCCTCACAGCCGAAAAAGTCAGGGGCATGCAGGAAGTACACGTGCAGGGCGTGGCTCTGGATCCACTCGCCACAGTACAGGAGACGACGCAATTGTTGCACCTGGGGGCTGACAGTGGCCCCGAAAGCGTCCTCGACGGCGGCGCACGCCGTCATCTGGTAGGCAACCGGGCAAATGCCGCAGATGCGGGCCGTAATGTCGGGGATCTCCTGGTAGCGCCGCCCGGGCAGGAAGGCCTCGAAAAACCGTGGCGGCTCGAAAATGTTGAGCGCCACTTCTGTCACCGAACCGTCCTCCACTACGACGCGGAGCCCACTCTCGCCCTCCAGCCGGGCCAGGGCGCCGACATCGAGCGAGTGGTTGCGGTTATGTGTCATGGGCGGCGCTCTCTTTTGCGAACTCGGGCGCGCCGGCGGTAAAGCTCCGGAACATCCGCACCACGTCGGCGGGTTTTGCCCCGTCCGCCGACAACCGCGCCGCCAGCGAGGCGGTATTGGCGGTGGCCGCCGGCCCGAAGCAGCCAAAGCAACCACGCCCAACCAGGGGGCAAATAGCGCCGCAACCCGCCCTTGTCACCGGGCCCAGGCAGGCCGTGGCCCCGGCCACCAGCACGCACACGTTGGCGGCGGCTTTGCACTCCTGGCAAACCGTGTGGGTCGGGATGCGGGGGGCGCGGCCGGCCAGGTAGGCCGTGAGCACCTCAAGGAGCTGGTGAGGGTTGATCGGGCAGCCTCGGATCTCGAAATCCACCGGCACGTGGCAGGAGATGGGAGTCGAGCTGCTGAGAGTGCGGATGTAGGCGGGGTTGGCGTACACCGCCGCCACGTAGTCACCGACGACGGCGTAGTTGCGGAGGCTCTGGATCCCGCCAGAGGTGGCGCACGCCCCGATGGTCACCAGGAACCGCGACTGGGCGCGCACCCTCTGCAGGCGTTCCACGTCATCCTGGGTTGTCACTGACCCCTCGACCAGGGAGACGTCGTAGGGCCCAGGGGCCACCGCCCGCGTCACTTCCAGGAAATAGGAAATCTTGACCGCCTCGACCAGTGCCAGTAGTTCGTCCTCCATGTCGAGCAGGCTCAGCTGGCAACCGTCGCAGGAAGCGAACTTCCACACGGCGAGACTGGGGCGCCGGCCGGGCCCGGTCACAGCTCGACCTCGGAGAGCAGCCTGCTGGCGTCGGGGTAAGTGACGACGGGGCCGCTCCGGCAAAGGATGTAGGGGCCCAGCTGACAATGGCCGCAGAGGCCACTGCCACACTGCATGTTGCGTTCGAGGGATATGCGCAGCCGGATCGAGGTGGGCAGCACGCCTCTCTCAATGAGCGCCTGGATAGCGAAACGCATCATTATCTCGGGACCGCACACCAGGGCCATGGTCCGGCCGGCGTCGAAGCCCGCCCCTTGCACCAGCTGGGTGACCACACCGACGCTCCCGGACCAGCCCTCAGCGGCCATATCGACCGTCACGGCCACATCGGCCCCTAGGGACGCCCACTTCTCGAGGTCCTGGCGGAAGATCAGCTGACCGGGGTCACGCGCCCCTACTAGCACCGTCACCTTACGAGGGCCTGTCGGGAGCCCCATTCGCTCGAGTAAGACCTGCACGGCCCCCCGCAAGGGGGCCAGCCCGATGCCTCCCGCCACCACCACCGCGTCGGCCTGCCGGAAATCCTCGATGCCCCAGTCCGTCCCGAACGGCCCCCGTACCCCGATGGGCGACCCGAGGGGAGCCTGGCATAGGGCACGGGTAACCGGGCCGACCTCGCGGACAGTGTGCAGGAGGGGGCCTCGGCCAGGGGAGCTGCTTATGGATATGGGGACCTCGCCCACGCCGAAGGCGGTAAGCATATTGAACTGGCCGGGGCCGAAGGCAAAGGGCTCGTCCCGCGCTGGTTGCAGCGCCAGGGTCACCACATCGGGCGTCTCTTGGTCCCGGCCCACGACCTCGAAAACCACGGGCGTGTACGGCCCCGGCCCGCCCGGCGCGGGCGCGGCTTTAGCGAGACCGCTTGACATTGCCATCGCCGTACCCGGATATGAGCTCTACCGTTGAAGGCGACAGGTCGACGAAAAGCGGGTGCTGAGACAATCGGGACGATACCGACAGGTCCATTTCACGTACCCCCTTTTGTCTGGGCGGCGCCGTCACTGGCGCGCAGGGCGGCAATTTCCTCGGTTATGTCGATCCCCGGGGGGCACCAGGTAATGCAACGCCCGCACCCTACGCAACCGGAAACCCCGAACTGGTCCCACCACCAGGAAAACTTGTGCGTCGCCCATTGGCGGTAACGCGACTTGATGCTCGAACGCACCGGGCCGCCGTGCACGTAGGAATGGGCCAGGTCCGAGCAAGAGGCCCAGCTGCGGCGCCGTTCGACCGTCCCATGAAGGTCTGTCGTGTCCTCCAGGTTCGAGCAGAAGCACGTGGGGCACACGGCGGTGCAATTACCGCAGGCGAGGCAACGCTTGGCCACTTCGTCCCAGCGCGGGTTGGCCAGGTTGCGGGCCAGAAGTTCGGGAAGGCCGGTGGCGTCTACGCCGCGGCCCATCCGGGAACCGGCCCGGGCCAGCAGCGCCACCCGTTCGCTTCGGTCCTCGTCTCGTGCTGGGTGCTGAGGTAGGTCGACCAGCACCTCCCGTCCCCGCTCCGAGCCGGCCCGGGCCAGGAAGCGAGCCGGGGCCCCGTCGGTGGCCGCCTCCGGCGCCGGACGGGAACCGAGCTCGGTCAGGGCGATGTCAAAACCTTCGGCGATCCCCGGCCCGGTGCCCATGGCCACGCAGAAGCATGTACTGGCGGGGCGCGTGCACTCCACGGCCACGAGCAGGGCTGCGCCCCGCCGCCGGTGGTAGATGGGGTCGACTACCGGGCTACGGTCCAAAGCACGGCCGAGCACGTCCAGCGCCGCCAAGTCGCAGGGCCGCGCTCCGACTACGGCTACGGGGGCGGCGTCGTCCGGCACCTCCTCTACCTGGTACCCGGGGGCCTGAGCCCGCCAGATGCTCACGCTGGAGGGGAACACTTCGGCCTTCACAGAGTGCGGGCCAACTGCCCAGTCAAAAAGGCGACCGTCGCCACTGTGGCCCAGGTGGTAGCTACCGGGTGCCTGGCTGTCGTGCCAGCCGGCGGGGAGGTCGGCCACGCCCGCTATTTCCCCCAGGGCGATGGCGCCATCTTGCACAACCGGGCCGACCGCCCGGAACCCCCGGGCCAACACGGCTTTTACCAGAGCATCCAAGCCGTCAAGCCCGATGACCACGTCAGTGCTCATCAATATCGACGCTAGGAGGCTCGTGACCGGCGAGGGAAGGGCCGAAAGTCACCTTCTTGGCCGCGAGCACGAGCCTCGGTGGAGCGTGGGCCGGCGCCGGGCTGTCTTTTGGCGTCGTCCGCGCCGTTCTGGCCGCCATGGGGGTAGCCTCCTGGTCGCCAACCGCGCTCCTGTTCCGCCGCGCCTGAGTGGGCGGGACAGGTGGTCAACCTTGGACCGGCGCTGCCCCAGATATGGGCCCGGGTGAGAGCCGCTTAGGCGTACGGTTCACACCACCGCTGTCGGGCTCGCCCAAAGCCGCGCCCTGCGCCCACCTCCGGCGTAAAAAGTGGTTTTCCGGTCAGGGTTTGACGGAGATGTGCAGGCCGTCGGGCACCAGCTCTACCCAGGTATTGCCGGGCGTGAGGGTGATCTTGGTGCCGTTGGTCTCATAAAAAACGGTGGGGTGGTCGAGCAAAGGACGTTCCCAGTGACCGAAGAACTGGGCGCCGTCGCGGAAAACCCAGGCCGGTCCTTTCCCTTTCAGGGTGAGCTCGTTCTCCAGGGCCCCGGTGTCGTCCTCGGGCCATGGGGTGGGCCACTCGTGGACGAGCATCACGATCACGTTGGACGCCGTTATCTGGACATTGTCGCCCTGCACGGCGGCGCCGGTGTCCGAGTAGGACCGGTAATAAACGCCCGTGTCGCGGTGCCAGGTCCAGCTCGTGACGTCCAGGGGGTCGTCGATGTTGATGACGGCAGCCGGTGTGCCGCCCGGGGCGGGGCGCCCGTAGCTGAAGATGGCCGTCGGGGGCTTCTGCTTGTACCCGACGGACCCGGCGGCGGCGTACAGGGCCGCAGTCGAGGTCACCAGGTTGTGGGGGGCATAACGGTCCGGGTCCCGCCAATACGCGTTCCCGAACTTGTCCGCCCCGACGTCCTCGAGGAGCGACGTCTTCGAATCGATTTCGTTGATGGCGGGTTGGATGGCGCCCGAGTAGCCGAAAAGGATCCGGCCCAGTGGTTCGAGGATCTGGGGGTCGACCAGGCGGCCCGACCGCACCGGCTCGATACGCGCCGCTGCCTGGCACTGGTAGACGGCGATGAAACGGGTGATGCCGCCCTCGACGGGCTCTTCGAAGACGATGTCGGCCTTGTCGAGGCCCCACTGAGGTCGGGCTTGGGGCAGGTTCTCAACTTTGACGGCCACCGCGGCCCGCCGGGGTACTTTCCCGCCCGGCGCCAGCGTGCCCGTCAGCGGGCAGAGAGCCGGGCCTTTGGCGACCAGGGCGGCCTTGTGCCGCGCCTTGTGGGCCCCGCGCTTCGCGTGCACGGCGCCCTTCCTGTGGGCCGGGTGTTTTTTCAGCTGGGCCCGCTTGGCTTTGTGGTGGTGCGGGTGCGCCGTCGTCACGCTCGTGGCCGGGACTGTGGTCGTGGTGGACGGGAGCGCCGTGGTACTTCTCGGTCCACTGGCGCTGGGAGCGGCGTGCCCGCCGCATGCCGCCGCCAGTAGGACCAGGACCGATGTGCCTACAGCCGCGACGCGGCGCCCGCCGTTGGGCCGCTTCATCCGCTCCACGCTACTCCGGTGCCGCGGTAGCGATCGTGGACCCCAGCTGGTTACCAGGGATCAGATGAAATACCATGAAACTGATCCAGCACTAACTACTGTCAGTGGTCAGTTAGCTGCCCATCGTAGGGCTCCGCATCGGACGAGTCTGCACGTCGTTTTTGCCGTGGGCCTATGTCTGGTTATGCCCCACAGTCAAGGAAACCTTGTCAAGATTCGCTAAAGTGTGCCTAGTCGTGGACTAGTACAGATCGGCGCAGAAGGAACATAACCCGAGGTCAGAGCGTATGTCGAAGCGTGAGCGGGTGGTGGCAACCCAGGCACGTCCTGACGCGGGTGACGTAGAACTGCGTAACGAACGGGTGAGCTTGCACGGTCCGAGTTTTGAAGAAGTCCTGGTAGGACTACTCAAGGTGAAGCCGAAGTCGCTCGACACTGAAGATGAGGAAGGCGACGAAGATGACCTTTACTAACTTGTTGCCCGAAACGCAACTGACGCCAGAGCAAGCTCAGATCGTTGTTGATGGGATAAATGACATCCTTGTGCAGTTGGGCCGTCAACCCGAGGACATCAACGGTTGGTGGAATCACACTCGGTTCGCCCAGCTGGGGGACGCAACGCTGACACAGGCGTGGTTGAGAGGCGATCGAGAAGCGGTGCGGCAACTTGTGGTATCACTTCACCAGCGGTCAGTGGATGGTGCTAGGCGGGCTCTGGCTGACCCGGCAACGGCCCAGATGATCCGTGAACAGGTAGCCAAGCTGCATTAGAGTCGCCGGGCGTGCCGCTCGGCAACATCGTCCCGTTCTTGGATTGGATCACAAGGGATAACCCGCCTTATCGAGACGCCCGACCGGTTGAGTCCTTCATTGAGGAACTTGGCGAGAAGCCCTACGCATGGCCGAGCACACCTTACGATTCATCCGATCAACCGCGCTCCGAGGTGAGGTACGCAGAGATAGGTGGAAGCAACCCCGTTGCAATCTGGTACCAGCGAACCTATGGCACCGAAATGGTCGATCTGGTCGCCGTGCGTTGGGTAAATGAACCAAATGTCCTTATCAGCCTTGATGACGGATAGCTGAGCGCGTCGCTCGGTAGGCGAGCCGCTTTCTACCGGTCCTGACGATAACGCTACCTGGCCGAGTTCGACTACCCGCTACGCGAACCGAAGGATCACCGAGCCCAGACCCGGTGAGCTTCACCCGCTCCCTGTGCGCTGCCCGCCGGAGCGTGCGTGCCGGGGTGGGGGCGAGCACGCGTATCGGTGACTTATCTGGCGATCGGCAGCAACGCGACGAGGCTTGCGCCCTAGGATCCGGCCAATGGCTGAAGGCGCGCGGTGAGGCCGTCGGGCGTCCGCGCCGCGGCCGCAGCGGCGGCACTTTGTCTCGGCGTCGCCGCTTGCGGTGCAACGGGCACGGCGAGGCATAGCGCGAACATCGGTGATTTCAGTCTTATCGAGGTCGGCCGGGCCCACCTCCAAATAGCGGCCGATGGCAGGTCGGCGGTGGTGCAGGTCCAGACGAGCCCGCCGACTGTTTGCGCCATCGCCTACGGCAGGACGTCAGCACTGGGGTCGATCGCGGACGATCCCGACATGGGCGGTACGGCGATCTCCCGCCATATCGTCGTCCTCGGCGGCCTGGCCCCGGGCACGACCTACCACTTCCTGCTCACCGCCACCGACGCCGAAGGGCGCGTCTTCCAGACGCCGGCGCTGGCTAGTTTCACCACGCCGCGCGGGACTTCCGCCCTCGGTCGGGACGTCGCCATCGGGGCGAAGATCGTCGCCGTCAGCTCGCAGTGGAGCAGCGCCTACAGCGCCGCTAACGCGGTCGACGGCAACCTGTCGACCGCGTGGGCCTCGAACGGCGACGGCGACCGAGCGTTCATCACCATCGACCTCGGGCGAGAGCGCAAGATCACCGGGATTTCCTTTATCACCCGGGAGATGTCGGACGGCTCGGCGATCACGCGGACGTACGCCGTCGTCGTCGACGGCCGCAGACGGTACGGGCCCTTCCCCGCGGGGAGCCCCGTCGACCCGCACATAGTGCCGGTGTCGTTCACGGGCCGGTTCCTTCGCTTCGAGGTCGTCAGATCCACCGGCGGGAACACGGGAGCGGCCGAGATCGAGGTCTTCTCAGCCATCTGAGGGCGGTTCACCTGCCGCCTGGCGCGTGAGCCGACCTCAGGATGA
>PMWT01000006.1 GCA_003166025.1 Acidimicrobiaceae bacterium
TGCGCCGCATCAGCTAGGCCGCCCACCCTTACACCTGATCCACCGGCCACACCCGGTCCACCGGCAGCAGAACTAGCGAGCCCGGTCGACCCCATACAAAAGGAGGACGATGTCAACTAACGAGCATGTAGGCACCGACGACCAGCGAGGTGGACGACCAGTCCTGGACACCGGCCTCATATCGCGTCGGTCAGTGCTGAGAGGCGCTGTCGCCGGGGCGCTGGCGCTCCCGGCCCTCCGCACTTTAGGTGGTAACCAAACCGACGTGCTCCGTTCTCTCCTCGGTGAGGGCACCAAGGCCCGGACCGGTCAGGTGTCGAAGCGGTCGGGGACCCTCCAGGTGGCAAACCTGGCAGAACCCAACTTTATAGACCCGGCCTATGCCCTCGAGGTGGAAGAGTTTGCCGTCGTGCGCAGCGTGTACGACGGCCTCCTCCAGTGGAACACGACCGAGAGCCAGCTCGTGCCCGCCCTGGCCGAGTCATGGACGTCGAACTCGGACGCCACCGAGTGGACGTTCAAGCTGCGCCCGAACGTGACCTTCCAGGACGGCACTCCGTTTAACTCGAGCGCCATGAAGACCACGTTCACTCATTACCTGCCGGGCTCGTGGGGCTTCCTCCTCGGCACCATGACTAACGTCGATGACTCTGACCCGCTCGTGCTGAAAGTGAGCTTCTCGGCCCCAAATCCCGACTTCGGCCGGAACCTGACATTCATAAAGGCGATGTCGCCGCTGCTGATCCAGCAGAAGGCTGCCGCCAAACGGGCCGTGGGTACAGGTGCCTTCCAATGGGGCGAATGGGCCCACGGCGAGAAGATCACTTTGACCGCCAGTTCCAGTTACTGGGGCTCTCCGGAACCCTACCTGGACGGCATCGACCTCATAACGGTGACCGACGAGACGGCCCGCGTCAACGGCCTCGAGTCAGGTTCGTTGAACCTCATCATGCGCGTCGACCCCCACGACCTCCCGTCCCTGGCGTCCAATGCGAAGGTCGGCTTGTCCGGCGGGCCGAGCTGGCTTGAGCTCCACCTGACGTTCCGCTGTGACCAGCCGATCACGAGCAACGTCCTAGTACGCCAGGCCATCGCCTACGGCGTCGACCGGGAGACGATCGTGAAGGACGTGCTCCTCGGGCAGGGCACCGTCGCTCCTTCGCCGATCCCGATCGGCTGCTACGGTCACATCACACCTACCACGTCCTATTCGTACGACCCGGACAAGTCCCGCGCCCTGCTGAAGGCGGCGGGGTACCCGAAGGGCCTGACGCTCAAGATGGGCGCCGGTTCGCCGGACTATGCCCTGGTCGGCGAAGCCATGGTCGCGCAGCTGTCCAGTGCCGGGATCAACGTCATCTTCGACGTCGAGGATCCGGGCGTCCTGGTCGCGGACCTCGGAGCGACCAAGCCGAAGCACGACCTGTTCATCCTCACCTATGGTTGGGTCAACGGCGGACCGTTCCATTTCGACACGGGCCTCGTCCTCGCCCACCCGCAGTACAAAGGCAAAGCGTTGACAGAGCTCGTCCACGAATGCAATACGACGCAGGACGGCGCGAAGAGGCTGAGCTATCTGGCACAGGCTCAGGATCTCTTCATGCAGCAGATCCCTCACCTACCGCTCTACTATGCGAACAACACCGACGCCTTCAGTTCGACTGTCCACGGGTATGCGTACCCGAAGGACGCCTATCAGCCCGTTTTCGCCAACACGTACTTCAGCTGAGCCGAAGCCAAGGAACCTGAGCCCAGGCAAGATGATCGTTGCATATATGGCCAAGCGGTCCGGGACCATGTCCGGACCGCTTGGCGTCGTATTGGCCGCCCGGCGCAGGACCGGGCGTGAGTGGTCGCGGGCGTGACACCGGGCGATGTCCTCATCGAAAGGGCGTCCCGGGCGTCGCGGCGCAATGGAGTGCTCCTTTATCTCGCCGGTCGTCTGGCGGCCGGCATCTTCGTACTTTTTGGCGCCATAACAATCAGTTTCCTGCTGATCCACGCCACTGGCAACCCCGCCACTGTGCTTGCCGGTGGGTCGCTCCCGGCGGCCCAGGTGCACGCCCTATCCCAACAACTTGGCTACAACCGCCCACTCCTCTCGCAATACGGCTCGTACATCGTGGGCGTGCTGCGCGGCCAGTTCGGGGTGTCCTTTCGTTACGGCACGCCGGCGATCGACAGCGTAATGACAGCCCTGCCCAATACGTTGGCCCTGATCGGTGTGAGCCTCTCGGCGGCTCTGGTGTTGTCGATCGCCATTGCCGTATCGAGCGTCCTCAGCCGAAAAGGATGGGCTGACCGCTTTTGGCGCCCGGTCGTGCTCGTCCTGCAAGGGATACCTGACTTTTGGATCGCGCTCATCCTCGTGCTCGTTCTGGCGGTCCATCTGCACCTCCTGCCCAGCCTCGGGTTCGCCGGACCTGAGACGCTGATAATGCCTTGCGTGGCGCTGACAGTTCCCATGCTGGCTTCTTTCACGAGGCTCTTGAGGGCGAACCTGCTCGACTTCACAAACTCCGACATCGCTTTTGCCCTGCGTGCCCGGGGCCTCACTCGTCGGGAGATCGTCCTAGGCCATAGTTTCCGCAACGCCATGGCTACGTTCGTGTCGTTCGTCGCGCTTCAGGCAGGCTGGTTGATCGGCGGCACGGTGATCGTCGAGACCATCTTCGCCTGGCCCGGGATAGGTACTCTGCTCATAAGTGCCGTACTGGCCCGCGACCTGACCGTGATCCAGGCGATAGTCGTCGTGATCGCCGTGGCGTTCACGGTGTTCAACCTTCTGGCTGACCTCGCCGTCCTCTGGCTCGACCCGCGGATAGGCCGCCCGGCAGTGGGGGCCTCCCGGTGAGCACGCTGAGCCTCGGACCAGTGACATCACGCCTCCTCCGTCTTCGCCAACGACCGGCGGACGGGCACTTGAAGGTAAGTGGGTCACTTGTGGCCGGCGGCGGGATATTGGTCTTCATGGTGGTATTCAGTATCGTGGGGTCGATCGTGGGCGGGAGCCCAGCAAAGCAGGACTTCGCCTCGATACTGGCCCGTCCGGGTACCGCAGGACATCTGCTCGGGACGGACCCTCTCGGCCGGGACGTGCTGGCCTGGGTTTCGATGGGGATCCGGACCTCGCTCGAAGTAGCTCTCGGGGTCGTCTGCCTTTCGGCTCTTGTGGGCTGCACCATCGGTGTCGTCGCCGGCTTTACGAGGGGCTGGCTCGACGTCGTGCTGATGCGCCTGGCCGATATCCAGCTATCGATCCCGCCACTGCCGCTGTTCATCGCCGCATCCGCGGTGGTGGTGAACAGCATGACGACCCTTATCATCCTTGTGAGCATTGTCGGCTGGGTGCCGTACGCCCGGCTTACTCGTGCTCGTGTCCTGTCGCAGCGGGAGCGTGGCTATGTCATGGCGGCACGCCTGGCCGGGCGACGGCGACCGGCCATCATTTTCTTGCACATCCTGCCGGGCATCCGGACAGAGGCCATCGTGCTGGCGTCGTTACAGGCCGGGGTCGCGCTGCTCTGGGAGGCGGGGCTCAGCTTCCTGGGCCTCGGCCTGCAACCGCCCTACGTCAGCCTCGGGTTCCTCATGTCGGAAGGCAAAGAGGTCCTGGCCCAGGCCTGGTGGGTGGCCACCTTCCCGGGCGTGGCCCTGGCGCTGCTCGTCGTCGGGTTCAATTTGACGGGCGACGGTATGCGTGACTTCTTCGGTAGCGACGTGGCGACGGGCAACGGGTGAACGGGCTCAGCGTCTCGGACCTCACCGTCGTGCGCGGCTCAGGCGCGGGACCGCCGGCCATCGGCCCGATCTCGTTGTCGGCGGAGCCCGGCAAAGCTGTCGGGATAGTGGGCGAGACCGGTGCAGGCAAGACGCTTACCTTGCGAGCCCTTATGGGCCTGTTGCCCGCCGGCTTCCAGCTGGGCGGATCGGTGCACCTCGGCAACGATGAGCATGTGTACCGTACCGAGGAGGAGCTGCGTCGGCAGCTTGGGCGCGCCATCGGCGTCGTCCTTCAGAACCCGTTCACGGCGTTCGATCCGCTCAAGTCGGTGGGTTCCCAGATCGTGGAGGGCGTGGTACGACGGCGGCTGACGTCTCGCTCAGCCGCTCGGGCCCGAGCCGTCGAACTGCTCGAGCAAATGGGCTTCACTCACGCCGATGACGTCATGAGGCTGTTCCCCAGCCAGTTGAGCGGCGGCATGGCGCAGCGGATCGCCATCGCGATGGCGCTCATGCCGCACCCGGCAGTGCTCCTGGCCGACGAGCCCACCTCAGCTCTCGATGCCACGCTCAGGCTGGGGGTACTCGAGCTCATCTGCCGCTTTACCGCCGCCACGGGGGCAGTGCTCGTCATCATCAGCCACGACCTGCGGCTCATAGGCCGGTTCTGCGACACGATCGTGGTCATGTACGGGGGCCGGGTGGTTGAGGCAGGCCCAGCCAAAGAGTTGCTCGAGCATCCCCGGCACCCGTACACGCGGGCCCTGATCGCCTGCACCCCCACGATCGGGGCGAGGGGGAAGCAGCCCTTGGCCAGCATCCCGGGCAGCCCGCCTTCACTGTTCCAGTCCGAGCACCGCTGCCGTTTCGCACCGCGTTGCCCTCTCGTCGAGGACGCCTGCTGGCTCGAAGAGCCTCCACTCGTTCCCCTTTCCGGCGTCCGGGTCGCTTGTCCTGTCGTATCCAGAGAGGCGGTCCACCGATGAGCGAGCGGGGCCAGGCTGTCGCCGTCGAGCTCGTGGACGTCACCCGCGTCTACCACTCGTCGCGCACGGTGGTCCGCGCCCTGGACGGGGTGAGCTTTTCGCTCCGAGCGGGAGAGACTTTGGCTGTCATCGGCGAGAGCGGGTCGGGTAAATCGACCCTTACCAGGCTCATCGCTGGCCTGGAACGGCCAACCACCGGCCGGGTCACGGTCGCGGGCCAGACACCGAGGATCCGGCCGGGGACAGTAGCTACAGCCCAGGTCGTGTTCCAGGATCCCGCCGGCTCGCTGAACCCTCACCGGAGCATCCTTAAGAGCGTGGGGGAGCCGTTGCGTAAGCTCGACCGCGCCCAGCGAAGGGCGACCGTGGTGGAAATGCTCGGACGCGTCGGGATCGACCCGGCCCGGATCTCCGACCGCCCCTGGCGCTTCAGCGGCGGCCAGCTCCAGCGGGTCGCCATCGCCCGCGCCCTAGTCGCCCGATCGAGAGTCCTTCTCTGCGACGAACCGACTTCGGCCCTCGACGTCTCGGTGCAGGCCCAGATCCTGGGCCTTCTACGTGACCTCCAGCAGGAGATCGGCTTCAGCTGCATCTTCGTGACCCACGACCTCGCCGTCGCACAGGTGGTGGCGGACCACGTGCTCGTGCTTCGCCACGGACAGGTCAGGGAGGCAGCTGACGCTGAGAGGTTTTTTTCCGGGCCGAAAGACCCCTACAGCCGGGCTCTCCTCGAAGCGATGGCTAGTGCTCCGCTCGATGGGCGTCTCCAGCGCGGCGACAATGGCAACGGCCACACAGTCGAGCGAATTTCAGCGACATAATTACCACCGAGAAAGGAACAAGGAGACATGAGTAACGGACCGTGGACGGTCGAGGCACCGGTGTTCCGTCGAGTCGGAGTGCCGATGGAGATGGAAGAGGTCACAGTGGTGCCACCCCGCGCCGGAGAGGTTGCCGTCCGTCTGGTGGCGAGCGGGGTCTGCCATAGTTGCCTGCACTCGATCGACGGATCTCTCGAGGGGACGCCCCTGCCCATCATCCTCGGCGACGAAGGTGCGGGCGTCGTCGTCGAGGTCGGCGAAGGCGTGACCATGGTCGAGCCCGGGGACCACGCGGTGATCTCGTGGGCCCCGAGTTGCGGCCAATGCCGGGAGTGCCTCGGTGGCCGGCCCGCCCGCTGCACGCGCAAGCCGACCTTCGGCGTGTTCAGCGACGGCGAGACTCGGTTCCGGCGAGGCGACGAGCAAATATTCCACTACGGCCCGGCCACGCACAGCCCCTATGTCATCCTCCCCCAATCGGCAGCGATCAAGATCGACAAGTCTGTCCCCCTCGACCGCGCCGCGCTGGTCGGTTGTTCCCTCAGCACCGGAGCCGGCGCCGTCTTCAACACTGCGGGGGTTACCGCAGGCCAGAGCGTCGCCGTGGTCGGCTGTGGGGGCGTCGGTCTCAACGCCGTGCACGCCGCCTATGTGGCCGGTGCTTTTCCCGTGATCGCCGTGGACCCCGTCGAGATCAAATTGGACGCCGCCCGGCGTCTCGGTGCTTCGGGGACCGTGTCGAGCTCAGGAGAGCAGATGGCCGAGGCCATCCGCTCAGCGAGCGGTGGCGGCGTCGACGTAGTGATCGTGGCCGTCGGCAGCACCGTGGCCATCGAGCAGGGAATGCTGGCCCTCAACCCGGGGGGGAAGTGCGTCGTGATAGGTGCGCCTCCCACGGGTGCGATGCTCAGCATCGACCCGCACTCGCTTCGCGCCAAGGAGACAACGCTCATGGGTTGCTCCTATGGGTCGTGCAACCCGCCGGTCGACTTCCCCAGGTTGATCGGGCTGTTCCAGAGCGGCCGGTTTAAGATCGACGAGATGGTGAGCCGCCGTTACGCTCTCGACGAGATCAACGAAGCTTACGAGAACCTCGCCGCGGGTAAGGATCTTCGCGGGCTGATCGTGTTCGACGGCGCCGAAGCCTGATGCCGGCCGCGCCGGCGGTTGGCGGCCTGGAAGGCGAGGTGGCCCTCGTCACCGGTGGCTGGCGAGGGATCGGCGCGGCGGTATGCCGCGCCTTCGCCGTCCAAGGCGCGCTTGTAGCCGTGAATTACCCCCCGCAATCCGAGCCCGCTCGCCATGGCGCGCTTCGCCTCGTCGATGAGCTGCGCGCCGGCGGCGCCGGCGCCATGGCCGTCGAGGGTGACGTATCGGACCGCCTGGCCGTGTTCACCATGGTCGATCTCGTCGCGTCGGAACTGGGCAATGTGGGTATCCTCGTTGCCAATGCGGCCGCGTCAGCCCGTCTGCCGTGGACCACTATCGACGAGGGCGAATGGGACCGGGTTATGGGCGTCAACGTGACCGGCACACTTTTGTGCGCTCAGGCGGTCTACCCGGCTATGCGCGATCGGGGACGCGGCAAGATCATAACTGTTTCCAGTGTGATGGTTGAGCTCGGTTCCGCCAACGCTCTTCACTATGTGACGTCCAAGGCGGCACTGATCGGGCTGACCAGATCGCTCGCCCGAGAGGTCGGTCGAGATGGCATCTGTGTGAATTGCGTGATGCCGGGCGCCATCCGCACCGAACAAGAAGAGGAGATGTTCCCCGGGGCGGCAGAGCAAACGGCCCGCGAACAAGCCGTCCGCCAGAGCGTGCCCAGGCGCGGCATGGCCGAAGATCTTGCCGGCGCTTTCGTGTACCTCGCCTCATCTGCCAGCGACTTCGTCAGCGGTCAGGTCGTCGTCGTCGACGGCGGGTGGGTGAATTATTGATGCGGACCATGGGTGCCGCCTGAGCCGTGGAGGGCCATGATGAAGTTCGTTTTTCGTGACATTGACGACTCGGGGAGCGTGATCGGCACCAGTCTTCTCGACGGTGCCTTCGAGTTCCCTCGCCTTGTCCTCAAACGCTCGGCGCTCGAGCACAACATCACCGCTATGGCGAAGTTCTGCACAGTCCACGACGTCTCTCTCGCACCGCACGCCAAGACGACCATGGCGCCGGCCATACTCCGGCGCCAGATCGAAAGCGGGGCCTGGGGGATGACGGTGGCAACCATGCAGCAGTTGCGTGCATGCGTCGCTAGCGGCGTTGCCAGGGTGCTGGTAGCCAACGAAATAGTCAACCCGCGCGCGGCCGAGTGGCTCGGCCGCACGCTCTCGACATATGACGGAGCACTCGAAGTTCTATGCCTGGTGGACTCGCCGACGGGGGTCGCCCGGCTCTCCGCCGGCCTGGAGGCCAGCGGTCTGGCCCGTCCGCTCCCGGTGCTAGTGGAGCTCGGGTCGGCCGGTGGCCGTGCCGGCGTCAGGTCCACCGACGACGCCTTGGCAGTGGCTCGGGCGGCGGCAGCCAGCTCCGCGCTCGTGCTCGTCGGCGTGGAGGGCTTTGAGGGGATCCTCGGAAGCACGACATCGGCTGACAACCTGGTCAAAGTCGAGCGGTACCTGGGGCAACTGGCGGCCCTCGCCCGCCGCCTCGAGGACGAAGGGCTCTTTGCCGACGTCAATGAGGTGATCTTGAGCGCCGGCGGGAGCACCTACTTCGACCGCGTCGCCGCCGTCCTGGGCGCCGCCGACCTCAGGTCCCCCACGAGGGTCGTACTGAGAAGCGGTTGCTACGTCACCCACGACCACAGCAGCTATGGAGGTCCCGCCCCCCTCACGGGTGAGCCGGGCTACTCCGGTCTCATCCCGGCGCTCGAGCTCTGGAGCGAGATCCTGAGCACCCCCGAGCCGGGCCGGGCGATCGCCGGCTTCGGCCGCAGGGACGCGCCTTTCGACTGCGGCCTACCCGTCGTGCTTTCTCGCGTCCCGGCTGGCGAGCCGGGATGTACCCTTCCCATCGTCGCCTCCGTTACGGGGCTAAACGACCAGCACGCCTACTTGGACACGACGGCCGCACCGGAACTGGAGGTCGGTGACCGCTTGATTTGTGGCATCCTCCACCCGTGCACCGCCTTCGACAAATGGCGCAAGGTGCCGATGGTCGATGACCACCACAGGGTCGTCGAGATCGTCGAAACATTCTTCTAGACGTCGGGCTGCCATCAAGGCCCACAAGCAAATATGCGAGCACGGAAAGGTAAGGACCATGACCGACGCGGAACATTCTGGGGCCAGTTCATTGCTCCTGGGCAGGAGGGCGCTGGTGACCGGTGGCGGCACCGGCATCGGGCGGGCCTTTACCGAAGCCCTCAGCGAGCATGGGGCTGAGCTCGTGATCTGCGGGCGCCGGGCCGCCCCGCTGGAGGCGGTGGCGGCCGAGCTCCGCTCGCGAGGCCGCGTCGTTACGTCAGTGCCCTGCGACGTAACGAGTGAGGAAGGCCTCAAATCGCTTATGACCGCGGCGGGGGAGATCGACATCCTCGTGAACAACGCCGGCTACGGGTTACAAGCACCTTGGACAGAGGTGACTTTGAGCGACTGGCGCCAGGTCATGGCCGTCAACATCGAGGCTCCCCTGCGTTTGTCCCAGATCTTCGTCCCGGCCATGATCGAGCGTCATTGGGGCCGGGTGGTCAACATCTCCTCCGTCTACGGCATGGTCGTAGGCAATCCCTACTTCTACGACTTCGACTGGGACGCCGCCTCCTATGTGACAAGCAAGCACGCCCTCATCGGGCTTTCCAAGTACCTGGCGGTCCGCACCGGGGGGACCGGCGTCACCGTTAATACCCTGAGCCCGGGCATGTTCCCTTATACGGAGGCAAACATCGACTTCGTCACGCCTGAGGGGATCGAGCGCACGAGCTCCTTCACGCCGATGAAACGGGTGGGCGACGTGAAGGACCTGCGTTCTGCCCTGCTGTTCCTGGTATCGCCCGAGTCTTCGTTCGTGACAGGCCAAAATGTCGTCGTGGACGGCGGCTGGACCATTTGGTGAGCGAACTTGCGACGGTGCCTGGCACTCCGCCGCCAAACCAGCCCGGGGCGGGCAGCGAGCTCACCATGTTTGCCTATCCGTGGGACCTCCAACTCGACGGCGCCGCCGATTCGTTGCGGCTCGTACACGAGCTCGGCTGCCACAGGGTGGCCGTGGCGGTCGCTTACCACTCCGCGGAGATAATCGCGCCGAGACGTAAGCGGTCGGTGCAGATTACCGCCGAAGGCAACGTTTCCCATTTCCCTCTCGGTGGAGGGTTCTCGGACCTCGTCCTACCCACAGGCATCCTGGCCCGGGAGCACCCGGAGTTGCCCGACGAGATGGCCGGCGCCGCGAAAACTTTCGACCTGGGCCTGACCGCTTGGGTAATTGTCTGTCACAACTCCGACCTGGCCGCCGCCCGACCGGCCACCGCCCTCGAAAACTGTTTCGGCGACCACTCGGCTCATGGCCTGTGCCCCTCCAACCCGACCGTGCGGACCTATGCCCTCGAACTATGCCGCCAGGTGCTCGAGATCGGCATATTTGACGAGCTCTTCGTGGAGAGCGTCGCCTACATGATCGGCGGGCACGGTCATCCCCATGAGCTGTGGGCGGTGCGGGACGACCCGGTTACGCGCTACCTGCGTTCCCTATGCTTCTGTGCCAGCTGTATGCGCAGCGGCGCGGACTGCGGCATCGACGGTCCGTCTCTGCGGGCCTTCGTCGCGGACACCCTCCATCGGACATGGAACTCGCCCCTAACCGTGGTCCGCGACCCCGATCCCGGCGACGAACTGTCGAGCCTGCTGGTCTGCCGGCCCGACCTCGCGGCGTGGACGGCCATGCGCTGCGACTGCGTGGCCGAGTTGGTGAGCGAAATTGCCACCCTCGCCCACAGTCATGGCAGTCGCCTGTCAACCGCCCTGGGCGTTTTCGCCCGGCCCGGCCCGCTCGGGTGGATGGAAGGGGCCGACCCCACCCGCCTGGCCATGACCTCCGACCGGCTGGTGGCGACAGCGTACTATCCCGGCCCCGGAGCCGTGGCCAGAGACATCGACCACTACCTCGCGCTTGTGGAGCCGGGACGACTTCAGTTGGTGCAGACCCTGTGGCCCCAGCACCACATGGATCTCGCCACGCTCCTGGCCAAGATCAGCCTGGCGCGCACGGCCGGGATCGACAAGTTCGGCTTTTACAACCTCACCACCGCGCCCGCTCCCGCTCTTGGTTGGGTGCGGGCCGTGGCCGATCTGCTCGCCGGCTGAGCGCCGGGACTCTCTAGGGCGACGCCGCACCTCACCCCGGATAGGGGGGTAATTGGACATCCCCGCCACCGGAACAAGCCTGCTCGGCGGCAAATGTGATTGTCATCATCCGCAGTACCTCTTGTTCGGGGACCGGCACTGTCCCTTCGGTCGCCATTTTGACGAAGTCCTGGAACATGGCGATAAACGGCAAGGATGTGTCGTAAAGGTGGTACATCTTGGTGTGACGCTGACCGTAGACGACCACGCAATAACTGGGCCGCACCTGAGCGTACAGTGTCTCGATCACAGCCGTCTGACCGGAACCGTACTCGAGGACCGCCGTCGCCCTGTTGCCGGCCGTGAACCCCTTGACGCAGCGCACGTCCGCACCCAGCACGACGTTGGCCATCTCAACGGCATGGATCCCGTACTGGTCCATGCGGTTGGGGACCTTGACGTAGATACCCTCTATGCGCTCCCCGTAACCGGATACGAACTCCTGCTTGGCCACCTTCAATTCGGCGGACCACCTGAGCCCCGATCCCGAGAACAGCGGAGCGCCGCCCCGAGCGGCCTGAGCGTACATCTCCTGGCACTGGTGGATATCGGAGCCGAGAGGTTTGTCGATGAAAGTGGGCAGGCCGCGCTCTAATGCGGGGCCGGCCTGACGTGGGTGCTCTTCGGGCTCGCCGCTCAATACCATCACGGCATCGACGTCTGTGGAGGCATCTTCGATGGTCGCACTCACCTCGTCGATGTCACAGGCGGCCGCTATCGCTCGTGCCGCGCTCGAGTCGGGGCTCCATATCTTCGTCACCCGGGCGTGGCCCCCCAGGTCCGGCGAGCCGCTCACCATGGTCTCTTCTGTCCTTTGGTACTGCCAGAAGTGGTAAAACGGGTCCAAGTAACCACCGGCCCGCACCGGGGTGGGGGCGGACTCCGACCAGCCGTTCAAATAGCCGGCGATGATGGCAGCATGGCCGTTCTTGGTTCCGATAACCCCAATCCGGACCGTCATTATTGCCCAGCTCCTTCCCTGTCCACGGACTGCTGCAGCGCATTAGCCGCATCGCTCAATGTGATATTTTTCCAGAAGTGGCAGGGCACCCNNGGTCCTGCGCGAACCGACAGCGATCGGCGAACTCGCACCCGGGGAGCACGACAGGCGCCGCTCGCGTGCGCTGGAAGCCGGGTATCGTGGGGAGCCGACGCGGGACAGGGGCGCCGACCACTGGCTGGCAGCGCAACAACAAGTACGTGTAAGGGTGGCGGGGCCGTGTCAGCACCGCGCTCACCGGTCCGCCCTCGACCACTCTCCCACCGTACATCACGTATACGTACTCGCACGTCCTGCTGATCACGCTCATGTCGTGGGATATCAACAAAAGTGTCATCCCTAGTCGCTCCACGAGCTCGCGAAACGTACTTAGCACCCCGGCCTGGACAGTGACATCCAGAGCCGATGTCGGCTCGTCCGCAATAAGCAGCTGCGGNNCATGCCGCCCGACAGCTCGTGCGGGTAGCTGTGCAAGACACGTGACGGCTCGCGCAGGTGGACAAGGCTCAGGGCCTCCGCCGCCTCTTCACGCGCCTGGCGGCGGGTCAGGCTCCGGTGGGTCCGGATTACCTGCACGATCTGGTGATCGATCCTGAACACCGGGTTCAGCGAGGTCATGGGATCCTGGAACACCATGGAGATCCGCGCCCCGCGCAGCTCTCTCAGGGCGTGCCACGGCAGCGTCAACAAGTCAGCACCGTCAAAGGCGATCCGCGAGGTGGGCGCGTACTGGGCGGCGCGAGGGTCGTTCAGGCGGAGCACCGACAGAGCGCTGACGGACTTGCCGGAGCCGGACTCGCCGACCATCCCAACCCGCGAGCCCGCCGCCGCCTCGAAGGAGGTATCGACCACAGCGTGGCTCCATTGCCCGCCCGAGCGCAACCGGACGGAGAGGTGCTCGACCTTGAGCAGGGGTGCACCGCTGGTCCCCCCCGGCGTCCCCACGAGCGCCGTGGTGTCCCGGCCGGCGCTGCGGTCAGTGGCTCGCGACGGCACCGTCATCTCCTTCGGTACGGTCAGCTCCTTCGATAAAGCGCCAGCGATGGCACTCGACCATGTGCAAGTCAGTGACCCTCTCGGGCAACGGGGCCTCCCGAGTGCACCGTTCCTCGGCATATGGGCAACGAGGGGCAAACGAGCAGCCCGTCATGCCCGAGGAAGACAAGCCCGCAATGGTCAGATCTTCTCCTGGACCGGGACGCGCCGGGCCGATGGCACTGGTCAGCTCGAGGGCCTCGTAGCCAAGTAACTCCAGCGTGTACGGGTGTTTTGGCGCCCCGAAGAGCTCGGCCACCGGGGCGGACTCGACGATGCGCCCCCGGTACATTACGGCTACTTTTGTTGCCAGTTGGCGCACGACGGCGAGGTTGTGCGAGATGAAGACGTAACTTGTCCGGTTGGTCTGCTGGAGGTCTTTTAGAAGGTTGATGATCTGAGCCTGCACGGACACGTCGAGGGCGGACGTGGGCTCGTCGCAGATCAGTAGTTCAGCGCCCAGGCCCAGGGATCTGGCGATGGCCAGACGCTGGCATTGCCCGCCGCTCAACTGGTGCGCATAGCGATCGGCCAACGCCCAGTTGAACCCAACCTGGTCCATCAGCTCCTCGACCCGGGCCTCGACCTGCCCGACGGCCAGCAGCCCGTGCTCGACCAGGGGTTCTCGTACCACCTGCCTGGCGGTCTGGCGCGGGTCGAGGCTTCCCTGCGGGTTTTGGAAGATCATCTGGATCTCCCGCCTCGCCACCCGCAGGGCCTCGCCCTTGAGACCGAAGAAATCGACGCCCCGGAAGACGAACTTGCCCCGGCTGGGGATCACCCGCACCATGGCCCGGGCTATCGAGGACTTCCCCGACCCTGATTCGCCTACCAGCCCGAGGCATTCCCCGACCCCCATCTCGAAAGACACCCCGTCGACGGCCTTGACCGCCCCTGTTCCCGCCGAAAGACGGCCACGTTTCTGGAACGTGACGCTCAGCTGGTCGACGTAGAACAGCGGGCCGGACGACGCCTCACTTTCGGACGGGACAAGGCCGCCGACAGTGCCGCTCACGAACTTCCACCTCCTTCGCCACCGGGCCCGGCAATGACCGGGCTCAAGGAAGCGGCGCCCCTGGTGGGGCTGGTCGGGCTCGGGGGCCCGGCGGCCTTGGTAGCCGGCGCCGGTCGCGCACCGCTCGGGGCGGTGCTCGCCCGAGGCGGCGGCCAGGCTGCGGCTGCCCTGCGCCGCCGCGGGTCGAGGGACTCGGATATGACGTCGCCGGCAAACATCAAGAGGCCGGCCGACACGGTCACAACCAGTCCAGCCGCGACCGCGTAATAGGGCTGCTGCTGGTAGTAGTTCTCCGAAGCCTCCAGGATCGTCCCCCACGTGATGCTCGGGGGCTGGACCCCGAGGCCCAGATAGCTCAAGCCCGCTTCCGCGATTATGGCGGTGGCCATGAGCTGTGGCAGTAGTACCAGCACCGGCCCCCTCGCGTTCGGGAACAGATGGCGCCGGAGCAGGTGGGTCGTCCTGATCCCCGACACAGTGGCTGCCGTGATGAACTCCCTTTCCCGCAAGGCCTTGGCTTGAGCGCGAGCGACCGTAAAGACTTGCGCCGTGAAAAGGAAGGCGAGGATGCCGATCAGCGTCAGCAGCGAAGCGCCGAAGCTGGCCACGATGAGGACGGCGAACAAAATCAGGGGGAACGCCAGAGTGCTGATGGCGAAGCTCTGAAGGACGTAATCCGTGACACCACCGCGGTACCCGGCCAATGCCCCGAGGGGGAAACCGACCAACCCGGCTATCCCGGCGCTCCCCACGGCGAGGAGCAGATCCAGGCGAGTCCCGTAGATGATCCTCGCCAGAACGTCGGAACCTTCCTCGTCGGTCCCTAGCCAATGCGACCAGCTCGGGCCGACCAGGATGGCGTGTGCATTTATGGCATTCGGGTCCTGCGAGGTCAGCAGTTCAGGACGCACGGCGGCAACTATGCCCAGAATAGCGGCCGCGACGAGCACTAGGCGGGCCGGGCCCGCGTGCCGGGCCCAGTGCATCGCCCGCCGAAGGTGCACCAGGGCCCTCGTCATCTCACCCTCGGGTCGAGCCGTCGGTATAACACGTCCGCCAGCCCTTGGAGCACGATGATGCCGATGGTCAGGAATATGACGATGCCCTGCACGACCGCATAATCGCGGTCCACGACGGAGTTCAACAGGAGCTCACCTAACCCACCGAGGCCGAAGACCTGCTCGACGAGGACCGCCCCACCGACCAGAGGTCCAAGAGATGCCGCCAGGATACTCACCATCGGTATCAAGGCGTTGCGCGCCGCGTTCCAGAACACCACCTTCATCTCCGACAGCCCCATGGCCCGGGCGGTACGGACGTAGTCAGCCGCCAGGGACTCGGTCACCTCGGAATATACGAACCGAGTCAGCACCGCCACCAAGTAGAGGGTCAGGGTCGTCACGGGCATGACCATGTGGGTGATGAAGCCACCGAAATTGGTCAACGGGGACACGTAACCATTGGCCGGCAGTACCGCGGCGTCCACGGCGAGGCCCAAGAGCAAGAGTAGGCCGAGCCAGAACGGCGGGACAGCCAGCCCGAGCGTCGATACGAACCGGACGCCCCGGTCGAGGACGGAGGAACGGAACCTGGCCGCCACCACCCCAAGGCCGATCGCTATCGGCACCGACAGCAAGACCGAAAGCCCAATGAGCCAGAGCGTCGGCGGGGCGGCGCCGCCGATCAGGGACACCACCGGGCGGCCGCTGAGGTCAGAGTTCCCGAACTTGCCCTCCAGCAATGGCTTCAACCACAGCCAGTACTGGACCGGGATAGGACGGCCGAGCCCAAGTTGTCGTTCCAGGAGGACCAGCTGATGAGCCACGCCGGGCCGGCGCGCCTCAGGCCCCAACAAAAGAAGTGCCGGGTTGCCCGGAGTCAACCGCAGGGCCAGGAAAACCAGGGCGGACACCCACCATACGACAAGAAGACCTCGGGCCACGGGGACAAGCAGTCCCCGTGGCCCAAGCCGTGGTCGCCTCATTTCAGGCTAGCCGGCGCTCACCGTTGACAGAGTCGGCCATCCGAGGGGATTGAGGGACCATCCGGACAAGCCCTTCTTCACAACCGAGTAGATCGGCTCGGTCTGTATGGGCATTACCGGCAGCTGGTCGACCACCGTGTTGTCCAGCTTATTGTAGATCGCAGCACGTGCCTTCTCGTTGGACGTGGCGAGGGCCTGAGCTTGCAAGCTGAGCATGCTCGGGTTGTGGTAATCACTGGCCAGGTGTGGGTCCATGATAATGCTGTAGAACGAGTCCGGGTCGCCCTTGACGTCGAAGACGTTCCAGGTTATCTGGTAGTTCTCTTTGACGTACTGGTCGAGCCAGACCGAGATCTGTTCTACGTCCACATTGAGGGTCACGCCGATCTGGCGGAGGTCTTGTTGCCACACGTCAGCAGTCTGCGTCCCCTCCGGGTACCCGGCTGGCACTATCACCGTCAGAGTCAGGTTGGGTTCCCCGGCTGCAGCCAACAATTGCTTGGCCTTGGCCAGGCTGTAGGGGTACCCGGTGATGTTGCTATAGGCCCAGGAGCTCGGGGGGATCGGGTTCCAGACGATCTGTCCCTGGCCCCCGTAGGCGATGGCCTGGACTGCCGGCTTGTCAAGGGCGTAGGCGAGGGCTTGCTTAACCTTGACGTTGGCCAGTACACCCACGCTGTGAAACTCGAACAATGCCAATTGGTCGGAGCTCTTCGCAGCGACGACCGTGGCCCGGCTCGTGTTGACGGCGCCCACATCGGTCGCGGGAAGAGAGACGATAGCCTGGACGCTGCCGGCGTCGAGATCGGCTAGAGCGACCTCGGGGTCCGGGACCGGCTCGAATATCAAGTTTTGCGTGGCCGGCTTGGGCCCGAAGTAACCGCTCCATGCTTTCAGCACGAGCTGCTTGTTGGGCGTCCAGCTCACGAACTCGTAGGGGCCCGACCCGACGGGCTTGGTCCTTGCCGTGGCGTAGGTGCCCGGGGCCTCGATCGAAATATCGGCGAGGGCGCTCAGGAAGGCGGCGTAAGGTGCTTTAAGTGTCACCTTCAGCGTGTTGGTGCCGATTACCTGCCATGTCTTCACCCTGAGCAGATCAGGAGAGACCACCGAAGCGGAGTGCTCGGTGTGCTGCAGCGAGCCAGCGATGGCGGCTGCGTTCACGGGATCCCCGTTTTGGAACGTGGCACCGGAGCGGACCGTGAAGGTGAAGACGGTGGCGTTGGGATTGATCGTCCAGCTAGTGGCCAGGTCGGGTTCGATGTTGAGGGTCGGCCCGAATTTGACCACGTTGCTGAAAAGGAGAGGCTTGATGTACTCGAAGACGTTCAGTTGCTCGGTGGACGGGTCGAAGTTGTTGATATCAGCTGGAGTGGCGACTGTGATCGTGCTCGAGGCGGTGGCGGCGTTCGCGGTCGCTTCACTAACCGCGGTAACCGTCCCGCTCGCGCCGACCACGAGCGCGCCAACACAAAACGCCGGAGAGGCTGATGTCGCCAACCGGGATAGCAATTTGATACCCACTAGTGCTCCCTCTGCTCGTTGGGTGAGCCCTCGTATCGTTGGGTTGATCCCTACGTACCATCAACATGGAACGAAGTTCCACATAATGTAACCACTGTCCGGTCTCACGTCAAGGCATCCCCGTCTCCTCCCTCTCGGGGGTCAGCCCTTCTCGCCGCATGGCGGAAAGCACCTCCTCAGCCGCCTCCAGGGTTAGGTCCACGTCCGCTGCCGTGTGACTGGCGGATATGTGGTTGCGCTTGAGCGCCAGCGGGAGCATGAGAAAGCCGCGGTCCGTCATCCTGCGGTGGAACTCGACATAGGCGGTGCCGTCGTTGCGCAACAGGTCCCGGTAGCCCCTGACCTCGCCGCTGAGGAAATAGAGCACGAACACAGACCCAAAGCCCTCGACCCGGGCGGCGATCCCCAGTTCGTCCACGATCCGGCTCAGGCCGCTACGCATCCGCTCGCCCAAGGCGAACACCCGTGCATAAAAGTCGGTCGTCTCCAGGCGTTCGATGGTAGCTAGGGCGGCCCCCAGGCCGGCGGGGTGCCCGGAGAAGGTGCCCGCCAGGAGGACGCCGCCGTTTGCGGAGCTGAAGCCGCA
Source organism: Acidimicrobiaceae bacterium (assembly GCA_003166025.1). GTDB lineage: Bacteria > Actinomycetota > Acidimicrobiia > Acidimicrobiales > Palsa-688 > Fen-671. The sequence continues at coordinate 18,014 of PMWT01000006.1, forward strand.
CATCGCCTCACGGCGGCCCGCCAGCCCCGAGACGGGGAAGCCGTTGCCTACCCCTTTGCCGAAAGTGGTGAGGTCCGGGAGGACACCGGCCACTTGCTGGTAACCGCCGAGGGCGTGGCGAAACCCGGTTATCACCTCGTCGAAGATCAGCAACGCCCCCTCGCGCTCGGTCAGGCGCCGAAGGCCCTGCAGGTACTCCTGGGTCGGGCGCAGCGTGCCCACGTTGTGGGGGACCGGCTCTAAGATGACAGCGGCGACGTCGCCTGGATGCTCAGCGAAAATCTTCTCCACCGACCCGAGGTCGTTGAACTCGGAAACCAGTGTGGCCTCCAGGGCTTCGGGCAGGATGCCCGAGGAAATGGGGTCGAGGCCATAGGCGAGCTCGGGCGACGAGATCACGTTGCGGGCCACGGAGTCATGCCAGCCGTGGAAGCCACCCTGCACCTTGACAAGCCGGCGCCTGCCCGTCAAGCCCCGGGCTAGGCGAACGGCGTGGTGAGTTGCCTCGCTCCCGCTCGTGCACGCCACCACCATCTCGGCCGATGGGATAACAGAGACGATCTTTTCGGCGAAGCGGACCTCGATCTCCGTGACCCCGATACCCATGAGGTCCACCTCTGCAAGTGCTCTCGACGCGGCCAGGTTGACCCCGGCGTCATTGTGGCCGAGCAGGATGGCGCCAAACGCGGCATGGTAGTCGAGATAACGCCGCCCGTCCGCGTCCCACACGTGCTGGCCGTCGGCCCTTACAAAAGCATAAGGACGCCCGATCGCACGTGTCGCAGAGTTGACGCCGCCGGGCATAACCTGGGCGGCCCTGGCCCACAACTCCGCTCCGAGCGGGCTGGCAACCACGACGTCCTGCCCCGTTGCGCGCATAATATGGTTCCTTTCCTAGCTGTTAGCAGCCACTTGCTCGATCTCCTCCTTTACGTGAAACTATGTACCACGTCGAACGTACCGATCTCGGTGATGCCTGTCAAGGGGTGCGGAGAGGTCGGTGTTTCAGGGCTGTTAACTTGCAAGACGCCTTCCTTGGCTGAGTTGACCGGTTAGCTCCGGTGAGTCAACGGCGGAGCAACGCCCGACCGGGTCGTGCACCCGTCGGGCTTCCAGCCTCGAGGACGGGTACTCCGGAGACGATCACGTGCCGAACGCCTGCCGCTGGGACCAGTGGTGATTCGTAGGTGGCACGGTCTACAAGATTGTCCGGTTCGATGACGACAACATCGGCGTGGGACCGGGCCTTGAGCTTCCCCCGACCTTCGAGCCCGACCTTGGCCGCGGGGAGCCCTGTCACCTTCGCAATGGCGTGCTCCCAGGACATGCCCCCGTCCACCAAGAGCCGCAGAGATTTAGGGAAGGCGCCGAAGGCGCGTGGGTGCACCGCCGCCGGGTACGAACTCGAGATGCTGAAGCCGTCTGAGCCGACCATTACTTTGGGGCGCGCCAGTACTCGCTCCTGTTCGGCCAGCCGCGACCCGAAAACGACGACGTCGACGTAGCAAGCCGAGCGCCAGAGCAGGTCGACGGCCACCTCCGGCCAAGGTCGCCCCTCATCTTGGGCCACGACGGCGAGAGAACGACCGACGACGGGGCGGTCCTGGGGAGCAATTGTCCTCACCACGAGGATCTTCTCGGGCTCGAAGCCCGATGCGGCAATACTGTCGGAGTAGTGCTTCCGGTGCCCGGGCATGGCTTCCAAGAACGAGGCAGTGCCCTTCTGGCGGTCCTCGGGCGCCAGAAGCTGGAACAGGGTGGTTTGGCCTGCCGTGTAGGGATATGCATCGGCGTGGACGCGTGGCCCGGCCAGCTCGATCTGCTCGAGGCTGTCCTCGATCACCGCCGAGCTCTCAGCTCGGACGGCCCGAAGATGAGATATCTCCAGGTTTACCCCAGTCCGTGCCTGTAACAAGCATGCCTCTCCGACCGACCGTGAGAGGCTCTTGCCGTCATAGGCACGTAGGTGCACGGCGAGCAACGCGTCGGCCTCGGCGGTGACCGCGGCCACGGCAGCCAGCTCCTCGGGGCCCGAAGCCTCTCCCGGCGGGTACATCAAACCCAGGCTCGTGCCCCAAGCCCCCGCATTCAATGCCTCATCTACGAGCTTTGCGACGGCAGCCGGGCGGTCCGCCAGTCCCTGGAACAGTGCCGTCTGGCAGGCACTCCCGTGGCCGACGAGCGGGACGACATTTACCGCCGCCCTATGGGCCGTGAGGACTTCAAGGTACTCGGAGAAGCTCTCGAAGTTGAACGGGATGTCCGGGTCCTGGTCGATCACGGAGATGACCTGACGAAAGTTGGGGTCCCTGTGATGATGAGGCGCCGGGCTCATACCGCAATTGCCTATGACCTCGGTCGTAATGCCCTGTGTGACCCGGCTCGAACACTCGGGAGTAGACAGCCAGGTCAGGTCGGAGTGCGTATGTATGTCTATGAAGCCAGGCGCAACCAGCGCTCCCGTACAGTCGAGACGTCGGGTGCCCTCGAGCCTGCTCGTTGGTTCCCACGACCCGTCAGTGACGGTCAAGACCTCCTCCACCCGCCCATCGCGCAACAGCACATCAGCGCGCCGGGGCGGCCCCAAACCAGTCCCGTCAACCACGAGACCGCCGGCAAGTAGGAGCGGCTCGGTGTTCACTTGACGCCCCCAAGGTGAGTGGCCGTGCCGCGTGGCGGCGAGCTGCCCCGCCCTCCTCTCAAATCGGCTCCAACCCGAGCAACGAGCAGCTGTCGCGTCCGATGATCTCCTCAACCACGTCCACGCTGATCGGCGGGAACGGCTCGCCAAAGCGAACGGCCAGACCGCGCAGCCCTCTCTGGCCCTCGGCGGGCGACCAGAGAGGGAAGTCAGAACCGAATAGGAGTTTGCCAGTGACCCCCCACTCCACGGCGTTGGTCAGGGCCAGGTACCCGTCGAAGGGGCGCGCCCATAGGCCGGAGACATCCGCGTAGACGTGCTCGTTGGCCCGCAGGACTTGTACGGTGTCTCGCTGCCACGGATGGCCGAGGTGGGCGATTATTTGGCGCAGGCCCCGGTGGCGACGGGCCACCTCGTCGATGAGAAGGGGCTGGGAGTAGCGAAGCGTGCTCAGAGGGCTCGGGCTCCCGCCCATATGCCAGAGGACCACCAGGCCTCGATCTTCGAGAAGGTCGAAAAAGGGGCGCAGGGAGTCATCGACCGGGGAGAAACCAGCCAAAACCGGGTAAAGCTTCACTCCCTGGAGGCCGAGCCCGATCCCCTCGTCCACCTGGTCCATGACGTCTGCATCGGTCGGGTCCAGCGCCATGAAGCCGACCGTCGGCGTCCGCACCTCCTGACAAAACCGGGCCACGAACTCGTGCGGGGTGCGAACGCCAGCGGCCGCCGCCGTGAGGCCGAACACGATGGCCACGTCAACTCCTGCCTCTCTCATGGCGCGGTCGAAGTCCTCAGCCGACAGGTCCGGGTAGTCGTAGCCATAGGCCGGCTTCCAATGGTCGTGGAACTCGTCGCCCCAGTGCTGGGGCTTCAGGCAGTGCGAATGGACATCAACGATCACGAAACGCGTCCCGTTCTCTCGTCACACCAACGGTTCGTACTACACCTCAAGCGAGACTAGACGAGTGCCAATGAGTATGGCAAGGTGTTCCATGTTGATTCCGTCATCGTCGGGGCCCGGTCGGCACGTCGTCGGGGAGGCCCGGCAATGCTCGAGGTAATCGTTATCGGAGCCGGGCGGATGGGGCGTGAGCACGCTCACGCCATTTCGGCCGCGGGGGACGAAGTCATCGCCTTCCTCGACCCCGACCTAACCCGGGCCGAGTCGGCGGCGGCCGAAATCGGCGGTGAGGCCCTAGCCGCCGAGGCTGACCTCACCGGTCCTCTCGAGAGGCTTACCAGGCGGGGGGCGTCGGCGGCGCTCATCGCCTCACCTTCGGTCCTGCACCTTGCGCACGCCCAAGCGGCAATCTCCCTGGGGCTCCCGGTACTGCTCGAGAAACCTCCCTGGGTGCCGGGACAGGACCCCGAGCCGCTCCTGGCCGCCGCGCGCCAGGGCGCGGTGCTCGCGGTCGGCATGACGACGCGCTTCAACCCGGGCGTCCAGGCTGTCCGAAACGCCGTACGCTCAGGCGCCCTTGGCCCGCTCCTGTTCGCCTCCGACCGGGTCGCGTTCACACTCGGGCCGGGGGACCTCGGGGACTGGTACTTCGATGTCAGGCGCAGCGGTGGTGGCGTTCTCGTGACCAATGGTGTCCATTCGTTGGACCGGCTCGGTTGGATCCTCGGCGAGACGCTGGTCCTGCGATCTGTCCGTCTCTCCTCTGGACTGTTCAGAAGCTGCGAGGACACCGCCCTTCTCGAGTTGTCTGCGGACGGGGCAACAGTGCAGGTGACAGAGCTTTGGGGGCCAGGCCCCGTGCCGCCGAGCGAGCTCTTGGTGATCGGTCCACGCGGCTCTTGCTGGACCGATAGCGAGGGCAATTGGCGGCTCTCGAGCGTAGAAGGCAGTAGGTCAGAGGACCGACCGCTCGGGTACTCGGAGATCCTCGAACAGTGGCGCGCCTTTCGGGACCTTGTCCTGGAGGGCCGGCGCAGCAGCGTGCTGCCTGGGATCGAGGAGCTTTGGGCGCCGATGCAGCTCCTCGAGCAGGCGGTGCATTGGTGATCGCGAGCCGCCGGCCGGCCGCGCTGACCCCTACGACAACTACCACTGGGCCCGCGCTCCTCGCCCCACCCTGTGCGCGCCGCGCAGGCTTTTCTCCGCGTGGCGGTACTGTGCAACAATGTGAAACGGCTTTCTACGTTTAGGCTAGTACCAGGGGGCCTACGGGTGCCGGTCCTGTGCCGGTCCTGTACCGGTCCGGTAATTTCTCAAATAATTCCTTTTGTTTTGCCACGAAGAGGGAGCGAGCACATGGTCGACAGACAACCGGAGAAGGACGAACGCTTGGCCCTGGCCGGCGGTGCGAGCGGCGACGGCCCGGTCGCAGCCCGCGCCCGGATCTCTACTTGCCGCGAGGTCAACGGCCATCTGGTCGTCGCCGGCCAGGTGGCTCAGCGAGACGGGGTGCTCATTGCTGAGGGACGAGTCGGCGATGGTGTCGACCTTGAGACCGCCCGAGCCTGCGCCCGCCAGTGTGCCCTCAACCTGCTCTGGGCGGCGCAGACCCACCTCGGGTCCCTCGAACGAGTCCGCTCGGTGCTGAGGCTCGCCGTCTACGTGGCCAGTGCCCCGGACTTCGTCGCCCAACACCTCGTGGCCGACGCCGCCAGCGCCCTGGTGGCCGAGGTCGTGGGTGGCGAGCTCCCCGTACGGGTGGCGATCGGGGTGGCCGCGCTCCCGCTCGGCAGCCCTGTCGAAATCGAGGGGGCACTCGAGCTCGACCAGCCAGAGAGCCCTCAGGTCCAGGCAAGAGCGTGAGCCCGAGAAGTCGCGGGTCGACCTCTAGCAGCGCCCCGGCCGGCGCCAAGGCCTCGTACGCCGCGGCCGAGGCGCGGGACCGCGCGGGCGAGGACGGCTCGGAGCGCGCCAATTATCACGTCGCCGCCCTCACTCGCGGCCTGGTCATCCTCCGGGCGCTGTCAGAGGCCGGCTCTCCCCTTGGGCTGGCCTCCCTCCGGGAGCGGACGACCATGCCGAAGAGCACCCTGGTGCGACTCCTCAGCGTCCTGACGGAGGCTGAGTACGTCGTCAGGGTCGACGAAACGCCCAGTTTTTGGCTCGGCCCTTCCGTAATGCCCCTGGCCGAGTCCTACGCGTCGTCCCTCGACATCTCCTCCAGCGCGGGGGACGTCCTCGGGCGCCTCGCCGCCGCCTCTGGCCAAACCGCCAATGTCGCCATCCTGGACGGCCCGGACGTAGTGCACCTTTGCGTCGTGGAGCCAGACCGCCCGATCCGCTTCCGTGCCAGCACAGGCTCCCGCGAAGCTGCCTATCGGACAGGTCTCGGCAAGGTCCTGCTCGCCTTTACCGATGTCGCCCAGGTGGACGAGCACCTCCCGCCCGAGCCGTACCCGACCATGACCAAGCGGACGATCACCAAACGCCGGGACCTGCTCTCCGAGCTCGAGCACATACGCCGTGCCGGCTTCGCCTTCGACAACGAGGAGGGCGATGTCGGGGTTTGCTGCCTCGCCGTACCCATCCGTCGAGGCTCCGAGGTCGTCGCCGCGATCAGTGTGACCGGGCCGGCGGGCGAATTCACGGCGGCCGCACGCGAACATCTGCTGTCGCCCATGAGGGAAGCCGCCTTGTCCCTGGAGAGGACGGACCAGTTCTATTACGCCCTCCAGATCGTCAGGCGCTCCCTTCGCTGAGTAGCGTCCCGCAGCCTCCACCTCGGACTGCCCCTGGCCACGCCCCGGTACCTTGAGCGGCAAACCAAAGCATCCACTCAATTGCGAACCAGCTATCCGCATGGCGACTCTCTCCGGCAGGGCGCTTACTAGTCGGTTTACCGGGCGCAGGTCGAGCAGCTCGCCCCACGCTCCGCAACATTCGTCTACTTCAGGGACGATTATATCCCGACCAGCGATCAGGTGGGCGCGCGCGAGTACCGCTTGCCTGAAACCCCTTGACAGGCGGGCCCGCAATGCGCAACAATCACTCCGCATCGAAGACCACCGGAGTCGGCCGCTCGCTCTAGGGGGGCCGAAGTTGAGCCGTGAAGCTACCTCAGTTCCGCCCGCGCTGCGAGGCCGACGCGAGCGTTGCCTCTCCATCCCCGCAGATGGCGCGGCAACCAACCGCCAGCAGCTTCGCCGGGGCTCAACGCATTTCACCATACGTCCGCTTGAACGTATACCGAAGAAGGAACGGCACCTACCACAACAACACAACGGGACAAACCACCAACAGAAACGGAGGAGAGATCCATGGCAAAAAGTCGTGCCGCAAAACTCGGCTGTCTCGTCGCCATAACCGGAGCACTTTCGCTGATGCCCGGTGTCATCGAAGAGGCCAGCGCGTCGAGTACTACGATCACTTTTGAAGTAGCGGAGTACAGCACCAAGACGGTCCCGTTCTGGCAGGGCGTGGTCAAAACCTTCGAGGCCGCCAACCCGACGATACACGTCGACCTCACTTCAATGGGGTGGAGCCAAGCTCAGAACTCAACCGTGAGGCAGATCGCGGCAAACGACCTGCCTGATATTGTGAACACCGCCACCATTTGGCTACCTCAGTGGGTGAATTCCGGTGCACTCCAACCGATATCGCCAAGCATGCTCTCCGGACCAACCCGTGCCAACATCCTGCCGGCACTTTACAACGTCGCGTCCCTGTACGACGGTAAGATCTGGGGATTACCGGTCGCCGCTGGCACCAGGGCTCTCTTCTACAATAAAGGCCTGTTCCAAAAGGCCGGTCTCAACCCCAACGATCCGCCGACGGACTGGGCACAGATGTACTCTGACGCCCAGGCGATCAAGGAAAAGACCGGCGCCTACGGCTACGCGTACGAAGTCTCCGATCAGCAGGCATTTCGGTACTTCGGGTACCTCCTTATAAACGACGGAGGCTATCTGCTCGCGCCAAACGGTAAAGCCGCTTTTGACAGCACGGCCGGCGTGAACGCTCTCAGCTTCCTCGTCAAGGCCGATAAGGCCGGGCTCACACCCGACCCCATCGCCAACAACCTTGTCGACCTGGAAACCCTCTTCAAAGCCGGCAAGGTCGGCATGATGATCGACGATGCCTACTTCTTTGCCGAGATACCCGCCGGTTCTCTTGATTACTCGGTGGCGCAAATCCCGGTAGGAGCTCCCGGAGTGACCCCGGTCAACTGGGGAGTCACGGACGTGCTCGTAGTGAGCAAGACGGCAAATGCCGCCGCTCTCAAGCCTTTCCTAGACTACATTTATCAGCCACAGATCCAGGCCCGGTTCGACGAGAATGAAGGCTTCACGCCGCTCGAAAAGACCGAGGCTACCCTACCGGCATTCAATAACCCGTTCGACAAGCTCTTTGTCAAGATGACCGAGGTCTCACGGTTTGACCCGTTCTCCCCGAACTTCAGCCAGCTGCAGGTCCTCTTGAAGACCGCTGAACAGGAGGCATTGTTGGGTAAGGCCACGCCGTCCCAGGCACTCGCGACAGCGGCCTCCCAGTTCGATGCACTGCCGGGGTCTTAGTTGCTCGCATTGCAGGGGACAAGGGCCCGGACGGGGCCCGCGGTGAGCTCGGAGGACCTCGTAGCCCGACGGGGACGTGCCTGAACCGGGCCGGGACCAGATGCCTGCCCAGCGAGCGCGCCGGGCAGGCGTCGTTCGGAGGATGGACTGAACAATGGTCGCCTTAGAACCGCACACTCAAACTCGCCGCTTGGCACCGAGAGGGCGGACAACCGAACATCTAAAGACTGGGCTGACACACGTCAGCTTGGTTGCCCTCGCCGGGCTACTTTGCGCCGTCTTCCTCTGCTACCCAATAATTGACACCTTTTGGCTCTCTGTCCACAACGTCAACGAATTTGGACAGACCCAAGGTTTTTCTGGTTTCGCCAACTTCGCCACCATCTTTCGGGACCCCGCCTTCCGAGGAAGCGTGCTGCGTTCGGCGGTGTGGACAGTAGTTGTAGTTGGAGTGACCACTGTCCTGGGCCTCTTCGTCGCCGTTTTGCTCAACCAGCCGTGGCGCGGTCGCGCCATCGTCAGGGGCTTGCTCCTTCTTCCCTGGGTTGCCAGCCTGGTCGTGACAACCTTGCTGTGGCAGTGGATCGCAGACCCGGACTTCGGTGCCTTGGACCATCTGGCGCGGACCTTGGGTTTGATCCATACAAATATCGCCTGGCTTGGCAACGGCAACTACGCCCTCCCATTGATGATGTGGATCGCCATCTGGGTGTCCGTGCCACCGACTGCGTTGATCCTTCTAGCCGGCCTGCAAGGGCTCGACCGTGATGTCTACGAGGCTGCCTCACTCGACGGGACCCGCGGAAGCCGGCTTTTTTTGGATGTGACGCTGCCACTACTGAGGCCAGTCTTGACGGTGACAGTGTTACTTAACGTGATATTCGTCTTCAACTCGTTCCCCATAATATGGATACTAACCGAAGGAGGCCCCTTAGGCAGCACCAACACATTGCCGACCTACATGTACAACCTCGCCTTCGAGCTTAATGAGATGGGGGCAGCCGCGGCGGTGGCGGTTGTGATGTTCTTCATACTCCTGGCTTTTTCCACACTATATACCAGGCTGGCCTGGAGAAATGTGGCGAGATGAACCGGGAGGCTGAGCTTAGCCTTGACAGGATCGTGCGGGGCTCGTCGCTCGGGCGGCTGATCGCCCGCATCTGCTTCAGCGTGCTCGTGCTGGTACTGCTAGGGCCCTTTTTCGTAATGCTCTCGACAGCGATCGCCTCAAATAGGGCAGTAGTTGCTATACCGCCTACGTGGCTGCCGGACCAGATAGCCTTCTCCAATTTCCGTGAGGCCTTTACTGTAATACCATTATCACGGTACTTCTTGAACAGCGGGATCATCGCTGGGGGTGCCACTGCTCTCAACGCTATCGCCGCCGTTCCCGCCGCATTTGCGTTGGCCCGTCTACGCTTTCGCGGTCGCCGTGCCTTCCTGATATTTATCATTGCCACGCAAATGATTTCGCCCGTGGTCTTGTTGATCGCGTCCTTTAAGTTGATGCTGGTCCTCCACCTGTTGAACACCTACTGGGCGCTCATTCTTATGGACGGCACGATCTCATTACCTATCACGATATGGATCATGACGGCTTATTTCTCGTTGATACCGCAGGAGGTCCAAGATGCAGCCACCTTGGACGGAGTGAGGGCATGGCGCATGCTGAAGGACCACTTTGTACCGCTGGGTGTACCTGGAATCGTCACGGCTCTGATATTTAGCTTCGTTATCGCCTGGAACGAGTTTGTCTTCGCTCTCACTTTCATAACTAATCCAACGATGCGGCCGCTGACGACAGGCATTTATGCTTTCATGGGCCAGTCGCAGATCCAGTGGAACTATCTGATGGCCGCGTCGTTACTGGCAATCATCCCGGTTTTTGTTATCTTTCTCATCGTTCAGAAGCAGCTAGCATCCGGGCTGTCGGCCGGCGCAGTGAAATAGCGGAGGCGAAGAGGTATGGCTGGTGTCGTATTGGAGGGTGTGGTCAAGGCATTCGGGGATACCACTGTTGTCGAGCGCCTGGACTTAGAGGTGCGTGATGGAGAGTTCATGGTGTTGCTCGGCCCGAGCGGCTGCGGGAAGACCACCATATTACGTATGATTGCTGGTCTGGAGTCGGTATCGGCCGGCAACATCGTTATAGGTGGACGCGTTTCCAATTGGGTCCATCCTAGCGAGCGCAATATTGCGATGGTGTTCCAGAACTACGCTCTGTACCCACACATGACTGTGGCCCGTAACCTTGGCTACGGGCTTTCACGCCAGGGAGTAGACAAGCAGAAGGTCGCTCGAGCGGTAGAGGAGATTGCTCAGAGTTTGGGGCTTTCAGGGCTGCTCAATCGCAAGCCGGCGCAATTGTCGGGTGGCCAGCGGCAACGGGTCGCACTCGGGCGGGCCGTGATCAGGCGACCGCAGGTGTTCCTTATGGATGAGCCGCTGTCGAACTTGGACGCAAAGCTTAGGGTTGATATGCGTAACGAGGTGGTCCGGCTACAGGCCCGTCTTGGTACGACGACGATCTATGTGACCCACGACCAGATCGAAGCGATGACGATGGGCCATCGGGTTGCCGTGATGGACCATGGCCGGCTGGAGCAGGTGGGTTCGCCGTTAGACCTGTTCCAGCGCCCCTCCAACTCCTTTGTCGCAGGGTTCATGGGTCATCCGAGCATAAATATGTTCCGCGGTTCGCTTAGCGCCGGCCCGGGCTCAAGAATGTTCCTTGGAGAGGGCATCCGGTTGGAGCTGAGGAATGTCGACCTTGGCGCTTCGGAGGTGCTGGTTGGCATCCGGCCTCAGCACCTGGTGGCCGTGGAGGACGCCCGCAATGGAGGGCTCCTGGGCGCATGTGTTGGTCAGGCTACCGTTGACTTCGTGGAGCACCTTGGGACTGAGTCATTTGCCTTGCTCTCAATGGCAAATCGTGCGGCGGTAGCGGCAGTCGACCCTGCAGCCATGATTTCGCGAGGGACCGAGGTGTCGCTGTTCTGTAAACAGGAGCGTGTTCACGTATTTGATGCCGTGACGGGGCGGCGGGTGTCCGCCCAGACCGATGGCACGGCCGGCTCTAGCGAGTAGAAAAGTGGAGGTACAATGACGGTGAAGCCAAGGTCGGCGCCGAGAGGTGAGCAGCTAGTACCGCCAGACGAGGGCATGGGGGTTGTGTCGCTAGCCGAGCTTAGCGAGATACAGCAGCATTACCCACAGCTATGGGCGGAGGCGGCTCACCTGTTTACCGAGACGTTATATGACGCGGTTGGCTTGGACGCCAAAGTCATTCAATTGGTGCTCTGTTCGCTGCTGGCAGCTAGAGGGTGGGTGACGGGACTACGGGTGCATGCTGTGCAAGCGCGCCAAGCCGGTGCCACAGCGGAGGAGATCAGAGGTGCCGTTCTTCTTTGCTACGCGGTAAACGGGCTAAGCCCCGCCGTCTCGGGCCTTCACGTCATCGAGGACCTCTTGTAATTGGATGGTCGGGGTGCTGGGCCCCTGCCTGCTCCTTTCGGACCGAGCGAGGCCTGACCCGTCTACTGTTGACAGACGTGTCGACGGGCCCTAACTTGAAGTGGTGCAGAGCGACCAGCGTTTTGACCGGCTGGGCATAAGCCCGGCCACGAACCCTGCTGTCCTGGCGACGTCGACCTGGCGGCCGGAGCATGCCTGGCAGGAGATCCGTGAGGTCGGTGAACAGTGGCGCCTGGCCGCGACGGCGTTGCGGGCCAATACCGGTTGGTCCACCCCGTCCGGGGTGGACCTGCCTGCCGCTGCCGCTGCGCACCGCGGTGCGGCGGCATTTGGTCTGGCTGGGTTGGCCGATGGCCAACACGTGCTCGTAGAGCTAGGCCATGGCGGCGGGGCCCAGACGCTGGGCGAGCCGCTCGGGACAATGAGGCTGGACGACGGCCTCGTCGTGTCCGCCTTCCCGACGGACGCCGGCGTGCTCGACCGGTACCTGCGCCTGCTCGCCCCTCACAAAGGCCCGCGTCCCCTGGGCGCCACGCCTCGCCTGGGGATCGGCTGCCGCATGACGACCGCCGTGTGGCCGGGGGTGTTCGAGGCCATGCGCACGTACGGCTTCGCAGCTAACCCGGTGCAGAACTCGGTGCGGGAGCTGAGCACCCTGGACGACGTGCTGGCGGGACGGCCGCCTGAGCGCAATTACGCCTGCGGCTTCGGCACGATCGAAAGCGGGTACACCGGGAGCACGTACGAGGGACTTTGGGTCGCCGGCGTGCTGGCCGCCCTGCAAGAGGGGGCGTCCCTGCAGTACGGTGCCGACGCCGACCACTTGCAGGTCAAGCGCGGCCCCAATGGCCGGGCACGGGCCCTGGAGCTCGTCAAGGCCTCCCGGTACTACACGTTCTTCACCCTGGACATGGCGGACATGCTCCACTATGGCGCCCTCAACGCTACCGAGGCCACGAGCTTCCTCGACGACAACGTCGCCAACGCGCTGGAGAGGCGTGCCATTCTCGCCGTCCATGTGGCCCCGCTCCAAGCAGGCGACGTGACCTGTTGCCCCACTGTGGAGCTCGTCAACCGGTTTGCGGCGAAGTACTGGGATGCCCTGGACGCTTTCGAGGACCTGGTCCGTGAGATCAGCGCCCACAAGGATGGTCAGACCTTCGACCTGGAGTTCACCGTCGACGAGCACCCCGCTGAAGTCAACGCCTTCGATTGCCTCACCAGCCCGGAGGAGCTGGTGTTCCTATTGCGGGAAATCGAGCGACGGGGCCTCCCGGTCACGCACCTGGCCCCCAACTACGGAGCGGAAAAAGGCTGGGACTACCGGGGCACGGACGGCTTGGAGGCATTGGGGCACCGTGTCGCCGCGCTGCAGGCCATTGCCGGCGAGTTCGGGGTCATGTTGGACTTCCATTCAGCTGATGACCTGTCGGCACCGGTGCGGGCGGTGCTGCGCCGGGCGACGGGGGGCTGGTTGCACTACAAGATCTCCCCCATGCTGCAGCTGTTATTTGCAGAGGTGCTCCAAGACCACTACCCCGAGCTGTTCCGGCGCTGGTGGGAAGACTCCCTCGAGTACGCGCGGCGAGAAGCCGTGGCGGGTTCTGATTTTGCTGCGGACTGTATCCGGGCCGACGAGACCGGCGCCCACCGAGCCCCGTCTCGGCACGACCAGGTTTTCCATCATTACGGGTTCGCATACGTGGGCCGGCGTACGCCGGAGGGCAAAATGCCAAACCGCGAGCAGTTCTACAAACTGTCTGATGAGTTCTATCGTGCCTACCAGAGGTGCCTTGTCGACTACCTCGGCACCCTGGCCGTGGACTTGTTCGAAAGGTAAAGCGCGTGCAGCTGTTCATCGATAGCTCCAGCCCGGACGAGATCGCCCAGGCCAGTGAGTGGGGGCTTGTCCAGGGGGTCACGACCAACCCCTCGCTCATTGCCAAGGCGGGCCATGACATGCAAGGGTCTCTCAAGCAGATCCTGGACGTAGCCCCAGGCGTGGTCCTGTGCCAGGCGGTGGGCTGGCACGAACGGGCACCGCTCGAGGCCCAGGCCCGTTGGCTGCACAGCTACGCCCAGCAGATCGTGGTGAAGCTGCCAATGAGCCTGGCGGGGCTCCAGGCTCTGAAAAACCTGAAGCAGGAGGACCCGACCATGCCGATCGCCGTGACTGCGGTGGCGTCGGTGGCACAGGCCTACCTCGCCGGCAAGTACGGAGCAGACATCGTCGCCATCTTCAATGGGCCGCTCGAGCAGGTCATCGACCAGCCGGTGGACCTGGTCGGGCCGGTCCGCCAGATGTACCGCAACTACGGCTTCGCCACGAAGATCCTGTCGTGTGGGCGCTTCCCTCGTTCGTTTGGGGAGTTCGCCGTCGCCGGCACCGACATCTGTACGCTCAAGTTTGAGTTCCTGAAGCTGCTCTTCGACCACCCGTTCACCGATATGCGGATGCACGGGTTCCTCTCCGATTGGGAGTCTGTGTTCGGCGAGGCGACGTGGCCGACGGACTGAGGGCCNNCGGCGGACTGAGGGACGGCAACGTCCTCGAGAGCTTCAAGCTGACCGACCGGGTGGCGGTAGTGACCGGCGGGGCGCGGGCGCTCGGGCGCCAGCACGCCCTGGCCCTGGCGGAGGCCGGCGCCCGGGTGGCCATCTGCGACCTGCTGAGCGAGGAGGGGGAACGGGCCCGGGTAGAGCTGGAAGCACACGGCCGTCCCGCCTTTTTCGAGCAGGCCGACATCGTCGACGCGGCGCAGATGGACAGGTTCTTGCGCGACGTCGAAGAGGCGTTGGGGCCGATCGACATCCTGGTCAACAACGCGGCGCGTCCCTCCGAGGGCGTAGCGCTGGAGACCGTCGCCGACGACCTCTGGCAGGAGATAATCAACATCAACCTCTCCAGCGCCTTCTATGTGGGCAAGCGCGTCGCGCAACGCATGATCGAGCGGGGGGCCGGGGGAGCGATCATCAACATCGCCTCAATAAATGCCAGCGTGATAAGCAACATCCTCCCCCGCCACAACGTGACCTACTGCGTGGCGAAAGCGGGGTTGGCCCAGTTGACAAAAGGTATGGCGGCGGAATGGGCGAGCTACGGCATCCGCGTCAATGCCCTCGCGCCCGGCTATATCCTGACGCCGCAGACCGCCACCAGCGCCAGCATGTCAGAGATCAGAGAGCGCATCATTGCCAATACGCCCATGAAGCGTTATGGGAACTTGGACGAACTAAAAGGCGCAATAGTGTTCCTGGCGTCGGACGCGTCCTCTTTCATGACGGGCTCGGTCCTCTATGTGGACGGAGGGTTCACCGTATGGTAGCGGTCGGCAAATAGCGTAGGCGGCGAGTTTTAGGCCGGTGTCGTAGCGAAGAGCGGGGCTGGGGACCTCGACCACCAGTTCTATTTGGGCGCCGACGGGGTGGAGGCCGGTGCCAGGCCCGCGAGCCACCCAAAGGTCGGGCTCGGGTGAGGGCCCTGATCGCATGAGCACGCCCGTCGGTCTGCGGAGCCATGAGATAAACCGCCCCTTCGAGCAGGTCAGCATGCTTGCCCGAACGTGTGGGGCGCCTTACGGCCAACGTCCTTGGCCCCGTGCCCTAGAGTTTGGGGACCCTAAGGAGCAGACGGTAGACCCCAAGGAGCAGACGATATGGCACGCATGGCGAGGTGGTGCTTCCGCAAGCGCTGGACGGTCCTGCTTTCCTGGGTGGTGGTGCTGCTGGTGGTGGGCGGCGCCAGCCAGGCCCTGAAGGCCACCTACTCCAATGACTACAACCTGCCCAAGACCGATTCCAGCGAGGCCTTGGCCATCCTGAAGCAGTCCTACCCGTCCCGGGCCGGCGACACCGAAGAGGTGGTCATGGAGGCCCGTACGGGGACGCTCCTGTCCCCCGGCACCCGGGCCCGGGCCGACGCCATGTTGGCCAAGCTCTCCGGCGACCCCCACGTCGTGAAGGTGACCAGCCCGTACGTGGCGCCCACCCAGATGGCGCGGAACGACAAGATCGGCTTCGCCACGGTCAACCTCAACCAGGAGGGCCAGAACGTCTCCAAGGCGACGTCCGACAGTCTCATCTCGACCGCGAAGTCCTTCGCCACCCCCACTTTGGACATCCAGCTGGGCGGGGCCGCCATCGAAAACGGCGAGGCCAGTGGCACTCAGAGCTCGAGCGAGGGGCTGGGGGTCCTGTTCGCGCTGGTGATCTTGTTTTTTGCCTTCCGCCGCTCGGTCCTGTGCGCCGTCCTGCCCCTCATCAGCGCGTTGATGGCCATCGGGATCGGCACGTCGGTCATCGCCATGCTGACCCACGCCATCTCGATCCCCGAGTTCGGCCCCATCCTGGCCGTCCTCGTCGCCCTCGGGGTGGGCATCGACTACGCCCTGTTCATCGTCACCCGCCACCGCAACAGCCTGCTGCAGGGGGCCAGCGTCGAGGACTCGGTCGCCCTGGCGCTGGACACGTCGGGCCGGGCAGTCTTTGTCGCCGGCATAACCGTCTGCATCGCCCTGCTCGGCATGTTCGCCCTCCAGGTGGCCTTCCTGTACGGGGTGGCCCTGTCGGCCGCCCTGGTCGTGGTGCTGACCATGACCGCCTCCCTGACTCTGCTCCCCGCCCTGCTGGGCTTTTTCGGCCTGAAGGTCCTGCGGCCGAGCGAGCGCCGGAACTTGGCCCAAGACGGCCCCGCCAGCGACGAACCGACCGGTTCCTGGGCCCGCTGGGCCCACTTCATCTCCGGCCCGTCCGGCTGGCTGAGCGTGGTCGCTATCGGGGTGATGGTCGTCCTCGCCCTCCCCGTCCTGTCTATGCGCCTGGGCCTGTCCGACGCCGGCAACGACCCGCCCCAGGACACCACCCGCCTCGCCTACGAGCTGCTGGCGAAAGGGTTCGGCCCCGGGTTCAACGGGCCGTTCACCCTGGTGTCCAGGGTCGACGGCCCCTCCGATGTGGCCCACTTCCAGATGCTGCTGGACGAGCTGCGCTCCGACCCCGGGGTGGCGACGGTCGGCCCGGCCATACCCAACCCCCAGGGCACGGCCATCATCGGGATCCTCTACCCCAAGACTGCGCCCCAGGACGTAGCCACCGTCCAGCTGCTGGACCGCCTGCGCCAGACCGATATCCCCCGCGCCGAGGCGGGCACGACGCTGCAGGTGCACGTGGGCGGGGTCACGGCCGGCGGCCAGGACTTCTCCCATATCCTCTCGCAGAAGTTGCCCCTGTTCGTGGGCATCGTAGTGGTCCTGGCCTTCCTGCTCCTGGCCACCGTCTTCCGCAGCCTGCTCATCCCCCTGATCGCCTCCATCATGAACCTGCTGTCCATCGGCGCCGCCCTGGGCGTGATGACGGCGACGTTCCAGTACGGCTGGGGCAAAGCACCGCTGAACCTGGCCAAGGACGGGCCTATCGACGTCTTCGTGCCCGTCCTGCTCTTCGCCGTGCTCTTCGGCCTGTCCATGGACTACGAGGTGTTCCTTGTGTCCCGAATGCACGAGGAGTGGGTCAAGACCAAGGACAGCGCGTTCGCCGTCGAGCGGGGCCAGGCCCAGACCGGCCGCGTCATCACGGCGGCCGCCCTCATCATGATCTTCGTGTTCGGCAGCTTCGTGTTCGGGGGCACCCGGGTCATCGACGAGGTGGGGATCGGCTTTGCCTCCGCCGTCCTGCTCGACGCCTTCGTCATCAGGACCGTGCTCGTACCTGCCCTCATGCACCTGTTCGGCCGGGCCAACTGGTGGCTGCCCAGTTGGCTGGACCGCATCCTCCCCCATCTCAACGTCGAGCCTGCCCCCATCACCGGGTCGGCCCAGGTGCCCCAGCCCGTCGCCAGCGGACGGTGAGCTCCGCGAAAAACCGGAAAATCTGAGCTTCCGGGAAAAAAGGTGCACGGCGGCGGCCGCTGGCGCCTCTATACCTTCGTGGGGACTACCGCAGCCGTCGGCGATGAGGCACCGCGCCTGCGCGGCGGCCCGGACCGTCCCGAGGTACGCACCGTGCCCCTGGCCGAGCTGTTGGTCGGGTATTCGGCCCGCCTGGTCAGGGTGGACGACGACCATGTCGCGCTGCTGATGGAGGTGCTCGAGCGGCTCCCGCCGATCATCGTGAACGAGGCAACGATGACCGTGATCGACGGCGTGCACCGCGCGGAGGCCTTCCGCCGGGTGGGGCGGACCGAGATCAGGGCGGTGCTGTACTCGGGCGACGAGACCGGCGCGCAGGTCATCGCCGTCCAGGCAAATGTCAGGCACGGCAAACCCCTAAGCCGCGTCGAGCGCCAGGCGGCGGCGGTCGGGCTCCTGCGCCGCTGCCCCGACCGTAGTGACCGCTGGATAGGCGAGGTATGCGGGCTTTCGCATTCGACCGTGGCCCGCTTGCGCGTAGCCGCGCAAGCGGCCGACCGCTCCGCCAGGACGGGCCGGGACGGCCGGCGCCGTCCTGTGGACCCCGCGCCCGGCCAGGAGGCGGTGGCGGAGGCCCTTTCCAGCGGGAAGGCCACCAGTGTCCGCCAGGCCGCCGCCGCCGCCGGCGTCGCCGCCTCGACGGCACAGCGGGTGGCCGCCGGGCTCCGGGAGGAGCAAAGGTCGATGGTCGGCCTCCCATCGCCGGCACCTCCTCCCGGTCATGTCTCTCCAAGTGCCGGCCAGGGCCCAGCCTTGGCCTCTGGACCAGGGCGGCCGGCAACAGCCTCCTGGCTGGAAGAAACGGCCATCGACACCGAAGATCTCCACCTTTACCTGGAGAGCGTCCCCTTGGACCGGGCCCACGAGGTCGCCGACGAATGCCGGCGCCGGGCGCGTACGTGGGCGCAGATGGCGGACGCGCTCGAAAAGCAGGCGAGCGCCCGGCGCCTGCCCGGATCCGAGTAAGCAGGCCCGCGGGCACCGCAGGGGGCGGGCCGGCCCACCGCCGCGGCCCGTAGAGCCCTGTTCAGGCCCGGGCCGGCAGGCAGGCGAACCCGTTGCCGAAGCACACAAAACCGGCGCTCGAGGCGGCGACGTACGGCCCTCCCAGCGCCCGGCGCGCCCCGGCCAGCGCCACCGCCGGCGTGGCGCCACGTACGAGCTCGGCGTGGAACCTGCGCATCAGCCCGACGGCGCCGAAATCCGGCACTGGGCTCACGCTGGCCACGACGGCGGTGGCACCGGCCCCGGTGAGGAGCCGGCTGAGGCCGATGCCGCTGGCGTCGGCCATGCCGCTGTCGCAGCACGACAGGACCACCAACCTGGCATTCCTGGTGGCGCGGGCGAGCTCGTGGCCCGTGATGGGGCCGTCGTCGAGGCGGATGGCGGACAGCAGCGGGTTGTCCCCCCGGAAAGCGCCGTGGGCGGCAATATGGACGATGTCGGCCCGGCTCATGGCGCTCTTAGCCGCCGCGATGCTGGCCTCCCGGCCCATGAGCACCTCTGCCGCCCCGTCCCAAAGCTCGGCCACGGCCTCGGTCTCCTCCTCGGCGTGGCGCAGGTCAGGGCCAGCCAAGGCTACGACCCTGGCTCCCTGGGCCCTGGTCTTCGGGGCTCTGGCTCCCGGCGAGGTCGGAACGGACGTCGGCGGGGGGCGCCAGAGGCTCTGAGCCGACGCCGCCACCACCGCCGTGGCCGTGGCCAGGTCGGGCAACAGCGCCCACGGCGTCGCCAGCACGGGCCCGTCGGGGACGATGACAATCTCCCGGCCGGGCGGTAGGCCGAGGGGGTCGAGGACGAGCCGCTGCACGTCGGCGCCCGCTTCCCGCAGGGCCGAGAGGTCCTCGGCCGGGGGGTCGGCGTCAAGGGCGGTCCGCAGGGCCAGGCGCAGCCCGGCCACCGCCTCGCGCACCTCGGCCAGCGGGGCCAGCTCCACCAGGCGGCACCGGCCGCCGTCCAGCACGACGGCGACGAGGTGCCGGCCGACGGGGGCGTACTCCACCAGCAGGCGGTGGCCGAGGGCCTCGCTCACGGCGGCGTGCCCCGCGGCATAGCGCTCAGGCACCCGGGTGCCGGCCGCATGCCGGCTGCACCTGCGGACCACCTCTTCCAGGACGGCCTGGCGTTGGCGCAGGGCGGTCGTCTCCCTCGGGTGGGCCGCCTCCCGAGACAGGAGGGCCATGACGTCCCGCAGCGATGCCAGCGCGGCGGCCAGCTCCGGGCCCTCGGCCTGGTCGTCGGGCTCGGCCTGCTGGGCGCCATGGACCGTTTCCATCCACCACAGCGCCCGGGCGGGCCGGCCCCGGGCGGAAGCCATGGTCACACCCAACGACATGATCTCGCCCGCTTTGCCCCCGCCCGCCGCCCGCAGCTCGATCGAGCCGAGAGTGGCCAGGTAAGCCGACAGCGCCCGCAGCCCTGCGAGCAGCGCCAGTTCGGCGCCCCGGGCATCGCCCGCCGCCCACCGCAGGCGCGACTGGCACAGGCGGAACTGGAGCCGGCTCAGCGGCAGCATCCGGGCCACGCCGGGGGCCAAGCCGGCCAGGACCGCCGCGCCCCCCTCCAACCTCCCGGCCCCGATGAGCACCTCGGCCGCCCTCACTTCGGCCTCCTCCGCCTCTGCGGCCCAACCGGCCCGGCGCAGGGCCCCGGCCACGGCGAGCAGCCGGCGCGCTATCCCCACGCCCGGTCGCCTGGCGGCAGCCTCCGCCCGCACGACCGAGTACCGCGCCAACAGCTGCCAGCGAGGGCGACGTTGGGCCCGGAAAAGAGCAACGGCGCGACGCGCCCATTCCGCCGAGGCCGCCGGGTCCCCGTCCTGTTCGCAGGCCCGGGCGGCCAGCAGGCAGGCCTCGGGCACGTCGGGGGCGAACCCCGCCTCCTCCAGGGCCCTTACGGCAGCCTCGGCCAGCGCCCGCCCCTCAGCGCTGAGACCGGCCCGGAGGCAGACCTCGACCCGGTCCACCAGCATCTCGGGCCGCAGCGCACCGAGCTCAGCGGACCGGTTCTGGGCCCGGTCGAACAGCGCCAACGCCCCGGGGAGGTCCCCCCGGCGAGCGGCCACGAACCCCCGGTCGTGTAGCACCTCGGCGCCCCGGATGTCCTCGCCATGGAGGGAAAACGCGGCCCCGGCGGCCACCAGGTCCTCCTCGGCAGCGGCCAGTTCGCCGCGGTAGGCCTGGACCAGCCCACGGTTCTGCCTGGCCATGGCCGCCTGGACGGGCATACCTGCGACCTCGAACGCCTTGACGGCGCGGTCCCAGTCCTCCACGGTGTCGATAACCCGGCCCGACCGCTGCAGCACCAGCGCCCTCTGAGCGGCGGCGCGGGCGGCGTCGCCTCCCGAAAGGTCCTTGGCCGCGGTGTCGAGGAGGGCGATGGCGTCGTCGAAACGCCCGGCGTCGATGCGTTCGGTGCTCAACGACACCGACGCCCGCGCCGCTGCCACCCGGTCGCCGCTGGCCCCCAGGAGCTGCACCGCCGCCTCGAGGGCCACGGTCGCCGAGCGGTGACGGCCGAGATGGCGGCTGGCCCGTCCCGCCGCCCACGCCGCCAGCCCCTTCGTCAGCAGGCTGACCTCCCCGGGCACGGGCCACCGGTCCACCGCTTCGGCCAGGGCGAGGGCCCGGCGGGGATCGGGCTCGGCCAGTTCCAGGGCCTGGGCGGCCAGGGCATCAACCGCCGGGGTACCGGCCGGCGGGACACCGGCCGGCGGGACCGGGGTCTTCGCCAGCTTCAGATCGTTACCCATTCGGTCTCGAAGTCGCCTAGACCGCGGTCGGCGGGCACGTTCCTCAAGCTGAAGGCGCCGTGCCGGAGCGAGTCGAAGAAAAACTGGCCACGGTGGTTGACCGCGGCCGTTGAGGTGACCCCGTCGGAGTGGCGCAGGACCACCGAACCGGCCAGCGGGGGGTCGATCTGGCCGGCCAGGCGCCTGGTGTTGTCGACCAGCACGACCTCAACTACCCGGCCCGCGCCCCGGAACCGCAGCCGGCGCTCCGACCCGGCGTCACGCACCCGGGCCAGGTCGTCGTCGTCGACCGCCGAGTCGAACTCGAGCCCGGCTATGGACGCGGCCACACCCCTCCAGCTGAACGCCGCCCGGGCCTGGTCCACCACTGCCTGCGGGGCTGGCTCCAAGCGGCGCCGCAGCATGCGCACCGCCTCGAGGATTTCGTCCATGCCGTTGGGGCCTCCCCCGGGCGTCACGTTCTCGCCCAGGAACTCGTTTTGTCCTCGAACATTTCATGTCCCATCTCGTCAATGAGCCGGCGCAACTGCTCCAGGCAACGCCCCCGGGCGGGCCCGACACTGCCCACGGCCAGGCCAAGGTTGTCCGCCAGCACCTGGTACGGCACCGGGGGGTCCTCGGCTGCGGCGGTCAATAGTGCCCGGCACCGCTCCGGCAGCACGGCCAGAGCGCATTGCACAGTGATGTCCCTTTCCGTAACGAGCAGTTGGTGGTCCACTCCGTCGGCCGTGGTGTCGGCTTTCTCCAGCCAGTTCCACGGGTCGGCCACCACTTGCCGGCTGCCCAGCCGGGAGACCCGGATGGCCTCCCGGCGCGCCGTCTTGGCCAGCCACGCCCCCGCGCGCGCCGGGTCGTGCAGGTCACCTAGGTGCTCGCAAAACCGGAGCCAGGTCGTCTGGCTCACGTCGGCCGCGTCAGACGTGCCCAGGCCGACAGAACGGGCCACGGACCAGATCAGGTCGGCGAAACGGTCCACCAGGGCCGACCAGGCGTCCTGGTCGCCGAGCGCCGCTCGTTGAACCAGATCGCTGACCTCGTCCACGTCAAAGGAGCGTACTAAAAGGGCGCCCAGACAGGTGCGCCGCCGACGACGAAGACGACGGCCAGACCGACTACGAGAGCACTGGCACGAAAGGCGTGGCTGCGAAGGACTCGACGCATGATGAACCCTTTCTGTCGACCGGTCGTTCGCCGGCCCAACAGTTATCAAGAGGTCCCCTGGGCGCCGTCGAGTCACGCGGCACCGTCCCTGTTCAAAAAAACGGGCCTGGCGCAAAAAACGGGCCTGGCGCAAAAAATGGGGCTCGGCCCGGCCCAGGCCTGAATCGACCACCCTCCTGCTGGCCTCTGAACAGGTAACGGATCTTCACGGCCGGGAGGGCACGTGTTCGTCATGCTGGCAGCGCTTGTGGTCGGCGGGTTGGGCGGTTGGGCCGCGGGCGGCAGCCTGGCCCATCTGGCCTCTTTTCGTGTCCGCGCCTGGCCGCTGCTCGTGGTGGCCGTGGTCCTGGAGGGGTCCCTGGGCCTGGCGCACGGCCCTGTGCGCACGGTCCTGGCCGTCGCCGCCTGCCTCGTCGTCGTCGCATGGTGCGCCCTCAACGGCTCCCGGACAGGACGCTTCCCGTACGGCCAGGCCCTGATCAGCCTGGGCGTGGTCCTCAACGCCACCGTCATGGCCCTGAACTCGGGGATGCCGGTCTCGTCGTGGGCACTGGCCGCCGCCGGCCTGCGCCGCACGATGGACGTGGCCCGCGGGCACCTCTACAAGCACACGGCCATGACGGTGCACACCCGGCTCCGCCTGCTCGGGGACATCGTCCCCTTCCACCTCATGCGTACCGTGCTCAGTCCCGGGGACCTCTTGATGCTGGTGGGCATCGCCGCCATCACCTGGGCGGCCACCCAGCCGTCCCGCGCCCGAAGTGTTCGACTGGCCAATTTGGCCAGTCGAACACCCGGTTAGGCCATGGCCCAAGGTGTACAAGCCGGCGCCGGCCCGCTCCGGGCCCCCTCAACCGTCCCAACGCTACGAGCGAAAGCCTATGAACACACCTAATGAGATCAGCGTCGAACTTCCGCCGCTGCCCTACAGCGTGGCCGTCTTCCTCGTCCATGGAGAGGACGGCACGGTCACCACCTACTCGACATCGCTGCTCGCTTACCTCCGGTGGCTGGCGGTCCACCCGGTGCCACCGGATCCCGGGCATGTGACCCTGCCGACTGACATTGGGCTGGTGAACCAGACCAAGATCCCGGCCGAAGCCATCGAGGCCGTGTGGGACTCCTTTGCCGTCGCCCGGCAACTGGCCGGCAAGGCCGGGGAGGAACTCTGAGGGCACGCACCGTCTTATAGCATCTGTTATAATAGCGATTAGTGGAACGGGTACCTTATCGTTTCGGTGCCCCGGTGGAGGGCCGTTGGTTTTGCGACCGTGAAGCCGAGACAGCCTTGCTGGTGTCCCGCATGACCTCCGGCATCCATGTATTCGTGCTCTCCCCCAGGCGTTATGGCAAGACCTCGCTGCTCAAGCGGGCCCGCGGGGCTTTCCGTGACAACGGGGGGCGCTGTGCCTACGCCAACCTGCTGCTAGCCACAAGCGAGGTCGAGGTAGCCCAAGCAATCGTGCAGGCCGTCGTCAGGGACCTGTTAGGCCCGGGGAGCAGGGCGCGTCACTCGCTGGAGGAGGTACTGCGGCACCTTCGTTTCGCGCCCAAAGTCAATGTTGGCCCGGACGGGTCGGTGAGCATCGGGCTAGACCCCGCCGTGGTCGGCGACTCGTGGCTCGGGGTGATCACCGACGCCATTGAGGTGCTGCGCAGGGCGGGCGGCCACGACAGTGCACCGCCGGCCTCGCTGGTGCTCGACGAGTTCCAGGTGGTGGCCAATATCGGCCGAGGAGGCATCGGTGGGGCCTTCAAGGTCCTGGCCGATGAGGCGAGCGGTGTCAGTATCGTCTTTTCCGGCTCCCACCTGGCGGTCATGGAGCAGCTCACGAAGGGGCAAGGAGCGCCCTTGCACGGCATGGGCGAACGGCTCGTGCTCGACGTGATCGACCAGGACGAGATGGTCCCGTTCCTCCAACGACGAGCAGGATCAGCCGGCAAGCGCCTGGCGGCGACCACCGGCCGGCTCATTTACCAGAGCGCCGAGGCGGTGCCTAATTACGTCCAGCAGCTCGCCCTGGCGGCCTTCGAAGCGGCCGGTGCTGAGGCAACGATCGAGGACGGCCACGTCGAGCAAGGTTTCGAGACCATCGTCGAGCGGCAGGCCTCCGCCTACGCCCAGGCGTTCGAAGACCTCGGGAGCGCCCCTGTCCAACAGCGCATCTTGAAGGCCTTGGCCGCCAAACCCACTTCGGCGGTCTACGGCCGGGCGTTCTTGGAGGCCGTCGGCGGCGTCAATGCGAACGCGGTCACGACGGCCCTGCGCTCGCTCGACGGCCGGGAGCTGGTCTCCCGTAAAGCCCGGGTCTGGGACGTGGCCGACCCGTTCCTGCGCCGCTGGCTTCTCCAGGGCGCCGCCTGACGGCGCCCTGGGTCAGCCAGCCCTCTGCTCGGTCCCCGCGCCGTCAGACGGCGACGCCGGCTCTTTGTCCTCGTAGGTGTCGTGGCACTGGGCGCCGTCCAGCAACGGGGCATTGCTCGGGGTCGTTAGGACGGGTGATTGTTCGATCGGGTCGTAGGTGTCGTGGCACTGGCTCATGCTCAACTCCAATGGGTTGGCTCGCCCGCATGGGGCTCACACTCATCGTCCAACCTGCCCCGAGGATGGATCTAGAGCCGAAGGTCGCCTGTTGGAGGGCCCGGCGGCAGCTTTCCGGGAACGGGCCCGCCGTCGCCGAAGCGTTAAGCTCGCCTCCGACATGGCGAGCCGCTAGATGGAAGAGACCCAGTTCGGTGGTCTATCACTACCCCGGCCGCAGGCCGGTGGGGTGGACGCCGTCGCGTTCGGCGAGGCCCTCGTGGCTTTTATCGCCGCCGACGGTTGCCCCCTGCGCTCAGCGGCCATGTACCGCCGTACCGTCGTCGGGGCCGAGTTCAACGTCGCCGCCGGCCTGGCCCGCCTCGGCCACCACGTGCAGTTCGCCGGACGGGTGGGCGATGACCCCCTCGGCCAAGTTGTCGAAGAGGCGTGCCGGGCGCACGGCATCGAGGGCCACCTCGGGCGCGACGCCGGCTCGTTCACCGGCGTACTGGTGCGTGACATGCAGACGTCGCGCCCCACAATCGTCGGCTATGCCCGATCGGGGTCGGCGGGCAGCCGTCTGGGCGTAGAGGACCTGGACGGTTGCGCGGTCCAGGACACCCGCGTGCTGCACACGACGGGCATAACTGCAGTGCTTTCGCCGCAGTCGCTGGAGACCGTCAGATGGGCGCTGGCGGCCGCCCATAGCACCGGGGCGTGGGTCTCGTTCGACCCCAACCTACGCTGGCGCCTCATGCACCCGGTCCACACGCGGCCCATACTGGCCTCCCTGCTCGACAACGTCGACGTGCTCCTAGCCGGCGGCGACGAACTGGTCTGGTTGGCCGATCGGCAGGACGTGGACGAGGCCACGGCGTGGGCGCTGGACCAGGGCCCCCGCCTCGTAGTGGTAAAAAACGGGGCCCAGGGCGCCCGCGCCACCGCCGCCAAGGGCACCGCCCACGCTCCCGGCGTGCCCGTCCACTCCGTCGACCCTGTTGGGGCGGGCGACGCCTTCGCCGCCGGCTTTCTTTCCGGACTGCTCAACGGGCGCACGGTCGAGCAAGCCATGGCGGAGGCCAACGGCGTGGCCGCCCTCGTCGTAGCGGCGCCCGGCGACACCGAGGGCCTGCCCGACGGCGCCCTGCGGGACTCGTTCACGGGCCAGAGCGGGACGGTACAGCGATGAGCAAGGCTGACGTGGCCGCAGCGGTGCTGGACCAGCGCGTAATAGCCATCGTGCGGACGGCCTCGGCCGAGAGCGCCCATGAGGCGGCAACGGCTTTACTGAACGCCGGGCTGCGGGCCGTCGAAGTGTCACTGGTTACCCCGGGGGCGCTCGAGGTGGTCCGGGACCTGGTCGGTGCCGCGCACGCGGAGGCTCACATCGGTGTGGGCACCGTCCTGCGGGCACGTGAGGTCACCGCCGCGGCGCGGGCCGGAGCCGAGTTCATCGTGTCCCCCTCGTTTGACTCAGAGGTGCTCGGCGCCACCCTGGCGCTTGGCCTACTGAGCGTGCCCGGCGTGGCGACCCCGTCCGAAGCGGTGCGGGCCAAGCTCCTCGGCGCCGACTTCCAGAAGCTGTTCCCGGCGTCGGCCTGGTCGCCGGCCGTCATGAGCGATGTGCTCGCCGCCCTGCCCGACCTCGGTTTCATCCCCACCGGAGGTGTCAGCCTGGACGACGCGCCCTCGTGGATCCGGGCCGGCGCCGTGGCTGTGGGGCTGGGCGGTGCCCTGACCCGGGGAGCACGACACGATGTCCCCGGCCGGGTAGCAGGGCTGTTGGCCAGGCTGAGGGCGGCCGCGCCGGACCGCCCGGCACGGGGCCGACAAGCCGACTAGACGGGCTGGTGCGGGCCGCCGAACATGGTCGACAGGGCGAGTGCCGCGCCTCGCACGTCTGCGGGGCTTTTGCTGTCCTTTCCCAGGTGACGGGCCATACGGTGCGCCGGCCCCGAAAGGCTGATGGCGGCGACGGGCTCCCCCTGCCGGCCCCGGATGGCGGCGGCGATGCAGGCCACGCCCGCCTCGTGCTCCTCGTCACAGATGGCATAGCCCCGGCGCCGGACCTGGTCCAGGTCGGCCTCCAGGGCCTTGGGGTCGGTTATGGTGCGGTCGGTGTAAGCGACCAGGCGGACCTGGGCGAAGAACCGGGACAGTTCTGGCTCCGACAGGCACGCCAGCATGGCCTTGCCCACCCCGGTGGCATAGGCGGGCGCGGTCGAGCCCACCCGGGAGCGCATCAGCCCCACCGCTTGGACATGGGGCACGATTTTCTCCAGGTACACCACCCGGAACTCCTGGTCGAGGGTGGCCAGGTGCACAGTCTCGTCCAGTTCGTCACGCAATTTGGTCAGGAAAGGCAAGGCCTCGTGACGGATATCGAGCGAGCGCTCGAGCGACGCGGCAGCTCGAAGGGGCAGATAGCCAAGGCCGTACCCCCGGCCCGTCTCCTTGGCCCAGCCCCGCTCGACCAGGACCGACACCAGGCGGTACACAGTCGTCTTAGGCAGGCCCGTCCGCTCCACCAAAGCGGAGAGCGAAAGCGGCTCGGCCGCGTCCACCAGCGTCTCGAGGACGAACAGGCCCTTGGAGAAAGCGGTGCGAGGGACCTCCATGGTTATTTTACCGCTCCGGCCGTTATCCCTTCGACGAAGAGCCGGTTCAACAGCACATAAACCAGGATCATCGGGGCCGAAGCCAGGATCACTGAGGCGAACACGAGGCCGTAGGACGTCGAGTAGGTACCGAAGAAGCTGACGATGGCCACGGGCAGTGTGTACAAGGAGCTCTTGGTCTCGATCACCAGCGGCAGCAGGAAGTCGTTCCAGACAAAAACGCCGTTGAGTATGGCCACCGTGGCGATGGCCGGGCGCACGAGGGGCATCTCTATGGTCCAGAACGTACGAAAATGCGAGCAACCGTCCAGGTAAGCGGCCTCGGCCACTTCGGCCGGGACCGTGCGGAAAAAGTTGACGAAGATGAGGAACGACAGCGGGATGGTAAATGCGCAATAGGGCAAGATGACCGAACCGATGGTGCCCACCAGCCCAATCTCGTGCAACAACACGAAAACCGGGATCAGGATGACCACCCCGGGCACCACCAGCCCGAGCAGGAAATAGCCTTGGATGATCCCCGAGTGCCCGGCCTTCAGGCGGACGACGGCGTAGGCGGCCATGGCCCCTGCCATCCCGCTCACCAGTACCGACACCACCGTTACGAGGATGCTGTTGCCGAAGGCGGGGAGCAGGTCGCCCTGGTCCCAGGCCTGGCTGTAGTTGGCGAAGTACGGGTGGACGGGGAACGAGGCCGGCGAGCTGAAAAATGAAGGCTCCGACTTCAAAGAGGCGAAAAGGGTCAGGAGGATCGGCCCCATGGCGAAGGCGCTGTAGAGCACGAGGACTACATGGGTGAGGGCCCGTTTTGTCGTGCTCGCTCTTTCGCGCGCCACCTTCCGGGCCGCCTTCGGTGGCCTCGTGCTCATAGTTCCACGATCCGGTGCCGGAAGTAAAGCTGCATGAACACCAGGCCCACGGCCAAGACCACCATTACCCCGACGGCGTTGGCCTCGGAGTAACCCAAGTTGGCCGTAGAACTGAACGCCCCTGTCCCAAAGGCCGTCCGGTATATCAGGGTGCCGACGACATCGGTGGCCCCGCCCGGCGCCCCTTCGATGCCCTCCAGGACGTACACCACGGCGAAACTCTGGAAGGCGGTGACGAAGGTGAGGACGGTGGTGACCACGATGGCCGGTCGCAGCAAAGGCAGTACCACGTACCGCATGCGCCTGAAACCTATGGCCCCGTCGACCTGGGCGGCGTCGAGCAGCTCGCCCGGTATCGATTTGAGCCCGGCACCGTAGATCACCATGGGGACCCCGCCCCACTGCCACCAGCTCACCACGATCACGACGGCCAGGGCCAAGTGCGGCGAGGCCAACCACTCGGGGTGGACGAACCCCAGCCCCATGGACTGGAGCAGGGGGTTGACCACGCCGATCTGGGGGTCGAGCAGGACCGTCCAAATGAAACCCGTCGCCACCAATGACAAGATGGCAGGGAGGAAAATGAGGGTCCGGTACACCTGGTAACCGGCCGGGCGGCGGTTGAGCAAGAGGGCGAGACCGAGGGCGACGACGTTGGAAAGCACGAAAAAACTTCCCACCATGACGGCGTTGTGCTCCAGGGCCGACAGGAAGGCGGACGAAGTCACCACCTGCTTGAAGTTGCCGATGCCGCTGAAGCTGAACCGTGATATACCGTTCCAGTCGCTGAAACTGAGCGGCAGGCCCCCGATAAACGGGACGATGAACACGAACCCGTAAAGCAGCACGGCGGGCAACAAGAACCGGCCCGCCGGGAGCCTGGGGCTCAACTTTCGCTTCTTTTTCCTGCCCGCCTCCCCCGTCCCGGGTACCGCACCGGGGGGGACCGCCGTCATCGTCGAGGCCATGGCGGACCGCCCGTCACCAGTTGGCGACTGAGCCGTCGCTGTAACTGAGCGACGGCGATTTCCAGCTTCCGTCGTGCTGGCGGGCCTTTACCTCCTCCAGGTTGACGCTGATCCCCAGGCCGGGGCCGGGCGGTGCGGCGATCATCCCGTCTTTCAGCTCGAACGGGTTGTCGATGAGCCCGGCGCCGAGGTCCCGGACCAGTTCCTGGGCGAGCAGGTTGTCACACGTGCAGTCGACCTGCAGGCTGGCGGCCAGGGCAATGGGCCCCAGGGGGTTGTGCGGCGCGATCTGGGCGTAATGAGCGTCGGCCA
The DNA here is from genome assembly GCA_003166025.1 of Acidimicrobiaceae bacterium. Lineage (GTDB taxonomy): Bacteria > Actinomycetota > Acidimicrobiia > Acidimicrobiales > Palsa-688 > Fen-671. The sequence continues at coordinate 47,713 of PMWT01000006.1, forward strand.
TCGCCGCGATCTTGACCAGTTCGCTGATACCCCCGGCGTGGCAGACGTCAGGCTGGTAGACGTCAGCGATGCGGGCCTCGATGGCGCCCCGGAAACCCCACCGGGTGAACAGGCGCTCCCCGGTGGCGATGGGCACGGTGGTAGAGGCCTTGATCTCCCGCATGGCGTCGATGTTCTCGGGCAGGCACGGCTCCTCGACGAAGATGGGGTGCGCCCCCTCCAGTTCCCGGCACAGGGTGAGGCTGAGAGCGGGGGTGGCCCGGCCGTGAAAATCGATGCCGAACTCGCACGACGAGCCCACCGCCTCGCGCAGGCCGTAGAAACGCTCGACTTCACCGTCCACGTACCGCCGGGTCGGCAGGCGGGGCGCCGGCGCCGTGATCGAAGTCTTGACCATGCTGAAACCGGCGTCCATGGCGGCCCTGGTACTGGCGACGAGCTCGTCCACGCTGTCGCCACTGACGTGGCAGTACACGGGCACGTGGGTGCGGACCGGGCCCCCGAGCAACTCGTAGACGGGGACGCCCAGCAGCTTGCCCTTGATGTCCCACAGGGCGATGTCGATGGCCGAGATGGCGCTGCTAAGTACCGGGCCGTTCTTATAGAAATTATCGGTGTACATCCTCGTCCAGTGGTAGCCCACATCGCGTGGGTCCTGGCCGACGAGATAGTCGGCCAGGGACTCGACCGCTCCCCGGACAGCGCGCACGTTGCCTTCGACGACGGCCTCGCTCCAACCATCGACGCCGGCGTCGGTCGTGACCCGCAGGAACTGCCAGCGGGGGCGGACGTAATAAAGTTCGAGGGAACGGACCGTGACCCGTTCCCTCGCGCTCGCGCTCAAAGTCAAATCCGTCCGGTCACTTGATCTGCGCCTGGCAGTTGATCGCGTACTGCTTGGGCGTGATGTTACCCAGGAGCAGGTCGGAGATATGGACGAGCGAGTAGTTCCACAGGTCGGTCAGTTGGTCGAACTGGTACCACTCAGGAGCGTCGTTGGCCGATTGCTGGATGATCTCTTCCTGGATGGGCACGTTCGTATGAGCGCCCTTGGTGTCGGGCAGCTCGATGGTCTCGGCGATCTGGGTACCGACCTTGGGGGTGAGGAAGAAGTTGAAAAACGCCAACGCCGCCGCTATTTGTGCCGGCTCGGTGACATTGGAGTTGAGCCCGTACAGGTAGTCGATACCGCTGTTGACCGTTGAGACACCCATATTCGGGGAGTGGGGGAAGGCAAAGAAACCGAGGTCGACGTCGGGGTTGATGTTCTTGAACCCGGTGTAGTCGGCCGAACCGCCCTCGAAAAGGACGTTCTTGCCCTCGGCGAACGCGGCCTTGCCCTCGACGTAGGCGGTGGAGGCGAAGCCGGGCGCCAGGTAGGGGACGAGGCTCTGCAGGTACTCGGTGGCGGCCAAGAAGTCGGGGTCGGTCAGCTTGGCCTTGCCATTGGCCAGGTCACTTACGCCCTGAGGGCCGCGTACCGTGGTCATGAAGCCGGTCCAGAAGAACGTCGGGATGACGCCGTCCTGGGAGGGCATGCCCAGGGCGGGGACGGTCCCTTTGCTCTGCAGCGTCTTGCAGAGGCTGGTGAACTCGGTCCACGTAGTGGGGATGCTCAACTTGTACTTGGCGAACGGCGGCTTCCAGTAGTACTAACGGTGACGTCCCTATCTGTCAAGGGTCTGGCCT